>JBEANF010000013.1:0-85887 GCA_041165585.1 Actinomycetota bacterium
CAACATGGTCCTACAACATTTGTTATACAAAAAGTAGAAATAGTTCCATCAGAGTATGGCGATAAGTTTGGGGGAGTTACCCCGTTATCCAAGACAGTTGGAACGGGTACTGGCTACATACTTCGTGATGGCCAGTACTTCGCTGCCTCATGGTCTCGACCTGATGAATTCTCTGGAACCACGTGGCTAGATTTGCAGGGGAAGGAGATCTCCTTTGCGCGGGGGCAGGTGTGGATTGCTCTCACCGAGAAGGATCCGCGATTCACGCTAGACTCAGCCCCTGATCAAAAGAGTCAAAAAGAGTGACTCCATAAGAGTGACTAGGAGAGTGGCGATGTCGCAAGAGACAGGCACAGCTCGCGTAAAGCGTGGCATGGCAGAGATGCTCAAAGGCGGCGTCATCATGGATGTTGTCAATGCAGAGCAGGCAAAGATTGCCGAGGATGCCGGTGCCGTTGCGGTCATGGCGCTCGAGCGCGTTCCAGCAGATATTCGTGCGCAGGGTGGAGTTGCTCGCATGTCAGATCCTGACATGATTGAAAAGATTCAAGCGACTGTATCAATTCCGGTCATGGCCAAAGTTCGTATCGGTCATTTCGTGGAGGCTCAAATTTTGGAGAGTCTCGGAGTTGATTACATTGATGAGTCTGAAGTTCTGACCCCGGCAGATTATGAAAACCATGTTGATAAATGGAAATTTAAAGTTCCTTTTGTCTGCGGTGCCACAAACCTTGGAGAAGCGCTTCGTCGCATCAATGAAGGTGCTGCCATGATTCGATCTAAGGGTGAGGCCGGCACAGGCGATGTCTCAAATGCAATGACCCACATGCGTAAAATCGGTGGAGAAATTCGTCGCTTAACTGCAATGCGCGAAGATGAACTCTATGTCGCAGCCAAAGAGATGCAGGCTCCTTACGCTCTAGTCAAAGAAGTTGCCGAAACCGGAAAACTTCCAGTTGTTCTCTTTACCGCAGGCGGAATCGCCACACCAGCAGATGCTGCTTTGATGATGCAGATGGGAGCCGATGGCGTATTTATTGGATCGGGCATCTTCAAATCAGGGGATCCGGCACATCGCGCTGCTGCATGCGTTAAGGCAACAACCTTCTACCAAGATGCAAAGGTTTTGGCAGATGTCTCACGTGGCCTAGGGGATGCAATGGTGGGTATCAACGTTGCTGACATTCCTGTGCCACACCGCCTCGCTGAGCGCGGTTGGTAAGTTCTCTTCGTAGCTAAAGAATGAATATTGGCGTTCTTGCACTGCAAGGTGATTTTCGTGAACACATTGCAGCAGTTACTTCATGTGGCCACACCGCAATTGAAGTTCGTCGCCCGAGAGAACTTGATCAATCAGATGCCTTGATTCTGCCTGGAGGAGAGTCAACCGCCATTGCACTGCTGGCGAAGAATTATCTATTGATTGATCCCATTCGCTCTCGTATTGCATCAGGCATGCCAGTTTATGGCTCTTGCGCCGGAATGATTCTTCTATCAGATCGCATCATCGATGGCGTGGATGGCCAGGAAACATTCGGTGGAATTGATATGACTGTGCGACGAAATGCATTTGGGCGTCAGGTTGATTCTTTTGAATCCCAGATAAATTTCGCAGGAAATTCTTTAAACGCGGTCTTTATCCGAGCTCCATGGGTTGAACAAGTGGGTCCAGAGGTAGAGGTAATCAGTTCAGTTAAGACTCCCGATGGTTTAGAACATCCGGTTGCCGTTCGTCAGTTTCACCTGATGGCGACCTCATTTCATCCAGAACTTACGCACGATTTGGCAGTTCACCGTTACTTTTTTGATGAGGTATGTAAGTAGCGATAAAGTAGGCCATGTTTCCATAACCGCCAAAGGGGTTCGTTCATGTCAGGCCATTCCAAATGGGCAACGACTAAGCATAAGAAAGCTGTCATCGATAGCCGTCGCGCAAAGAATTTTGCGAAGTTGATTAAGGCCATTGAAGTAGCTGCGCGCAATGGTGGACCAGATATTGATGGCAATCCAACACTTTTTGATGCCATCGCCAAGGCAAAGAAAAATTCAATGCCTGCTGACAATATTGAACGCGCCGTAAAGCGTGGTGCAGGACTTGAATCAGGTGGCGCTGATTGGCAGACGATTATGTATGAAGGCTATGGTCCAAATGGAGTTGCCATCATGATTGAGTGTCTATCAGATAATCGTAATCGGGCAGCATCTGAAGTTCGCGTTGCAGTTACACGAAATGGTGGATCGATGGCGGATCCAGGTTCTGTCTCATATCTCTTTAATCGCAAAGGAGTCATCATCGTTTCCAAGAAAGATGGTGTTACAGAAGAGTCGATTTTAGAGGCCGTCCTTGATGCCGGCGCCGAGGAAGTAAATGATCTCGGTGAATCTTTTGAAGTGGTT
Organism: Actinomycetota bacterium; assembly: GCA_041165585.1. Lineage (GTDB taxonomy): Bacteria > Actinomycetota > Actinomycetes > Nanopelagicales > Nanopelagicaceae > Planktophila. The sequence goes on from JBEANF010000013.1 coordinate 2,398, forward strand.
TGTGAGGCATCAGATCTAGTTGCAGTTCGCACAGCTCTGCAAGGCAGTGGTATTGATTATGAATCAGCGGATTCATCCTTCCTGCCATCTATGAGCATTCCGTTGGATGCAGAGGGTGCGCAGAAGGTCTTTGAACTTATCGATGCGATTGAAGAGCTTGATGACGTGCAGAACGTCTATAGCAACTTTGATGTGTCCGATGAGGTTATGGCGAGCCTTTCCTAGCCTTTCCTTTATTAGGTTCTAGGCTTGAGTGTTATGAGCCAGACCGCCAATTCGCATCACCAGACAGTCCTTGGAGTTGATCCTGGCCTGACTCGCTGTGGTATCGGCGTAGTCACCGGAGCTGTTGGCTCGCCTCTTTCTTTGGTGGATGTCGGCGTTATTCAAACTTCCACGTCACTTCCGCTCGAACTTCGACTTCTCGAACTTGAGAAAGCGCTAATCGCTTGGTTTGATAAACATCAACCAGATGTTATTGCAGTTGAGCGCGTTTTTTCCCAGCACAACGTTCGTACGGTGATGGGTACTGGTCAAGCGGCTGGAGTCGCCTTGCTTCTTGCAGCAAAGCGCAGAATACCCGTAATCATGCACACCCCAAGTGAAGTAAAAGCTGCTGTTACTGGAAATGGTCGAGCGAATAAATCACAGGTGGCAGATATGGTTGTTCGAATTCTCTCTTTGAAAGAAGCGCCAAAACCCGTAGATAGCACCGATGCGCTAGCACTTGCGATATGCAATATTTGGCGTGGGGGAGCTTCCAATAAAATGACCGAGGCAGTTGTCCGTGAGAAGAGCAGGATTGCTAAGTTGGTGAAAAGATGATCGCTCAATTGACTGGCACAGTTCGCTCAATTTCATCCGATCGGATTATTCTTGAAGTGTCCGGAGTTGGATATTTGGTGAATGTAACTCCATCTACGAGTACTTCGGTAGCCTTAGGAAACTCACTGACAGTTCATACCTCGATGGCGGTGCGTGAAGATTCCGTGACTCTCTTCGGATTCATGGATGCGAATTCTCGGGATACTTTTGAACTTGTGCAGACAGTAAGTGGAATCGGACCACGGGTGGCATTATCGATTCTTGCGCACCTAACTACAGAACAATTAGCACAGGCTATTGCTACTGAATCAGTTGATACTCTTTCATCAGTACCTGGGATCGGCAAGAAAGGTGCTTCTCGCATCTTGCTCGAACTTAAAGGGAAGATGTCACCGAGCGGAGTCGATAGCCCTTCAAGATCTTCTGCGAAAGCGCTTTGGCGAGAGCAACTTTCAGGAGCCCTCATCTCATTGGGGTACTCAGCAAAGGAAGCAGATTCCACTCTCTCGATTGTGGCAATTGACTATGCCAATCGCGGTTTAGATCCAGCACATGCTGATTTGTCAGAGCTTTTAAAGGCAGCACTTGCCGGGGGCAGAGGATGAGCGAAGAAGCCGATCGCCTAGTTAATCCCGCGGCGTTCCAGGATGAGTCCCTTTCTGAAAATGCCCTCCGTCCGAAATCATTGGATGAATTTATTGGTCAGCAGCGTGTCCGTGAGCAGATAAGCGTTCTGCTCACTGCAGCACGAAAACGTGGAGCCGCAGCAGATCACATACTTCTTTCAGGACCGCCTGGATTGGGAAAGACGACTCTTGCCATGATTCTTGCCGCAGAGATGTCCACACCTATCCGCATCACTAGTGGACCAGCAATTACACACGCTGGAGATCTTGCCGCGATTTTATCTTCATTGGTTGAAGGGGAGATTCTCTTTCTTGATGAAATACATCGCCTACCTCGTCCTGCCGAAGAGTTGCTCTATCTTGCGATGGAAGATTTTCGAGTTGATGTTGTTGTTGGTAAAGGACCAGGCGCCACAGCCATCCCGTTGCAGCTTCCTCACTTTACTTTAGTGGGCGCAACAACTCGAGCTGGTTTACTACCTAGCCCGTTGCGCGACAGATTTGGATTTACTGCTCATCTGGATTTCTATGATGCATCTGAAATTGAACAAGTTATCTCGCGCAGTGCAGAGCTTTTAGGTTTGAAGATTGAAGGAAAAGCAATCGCCGAAATTGCAGGGCGTTCCCGCGGAACACCTCGTATAGCTAATCGTCTGCTACGACGTGTCCGCGATTATGCCCAAGTAAAGGGATCATCATCACTTACTGATGGCCATGCTCATCAGGCACTGGATATGTATGAAGTAGATGTCAAAGGTCTCGATCGTTTGGATCGTGCAGTCCTCTTAGCCTTAATTGATCGCTTTAATGGAGGACCTGTTGGACTCTCAACCCTGGCAATCGCTGTTGGCGAGGAAACTGAAACAGTCGAGGCTGTTGCTGAGCCGTTTCTGGTGCGAAGTGGCTTCATGGCGCGGACACCGCGTGGGCGTGTGGCAACGGCTTTGGGCTACACCCATCTAGGCCGCACGGTCCCTGCGACCTTGGCCACACTCTTTGATCCAACCGGAGATTGATTCAACCACCTAGTGAAGTGGCCTAGACTCTGCTCTTATGTCCACACCTAATAAAGTTGTAAAGACTTCTACCCGCCCAGGGCGGGCCTTAGCAATCTTGGCGCTGATTCTGGTCTCACTAGGTGCCACAGCTCTAGTCACCGATGCATCTTCGGTCCGACTAGGACTCGATCTACGCGGAGGTACTAGCGTCACATTGCAGCCACGCGCATCAGCCGGCAGCGATGTCACTTCTGAAGCGATCGATCAAGCGGTAGAGATTATTCGTCAACGCGTTAACTCACTCGGTGTGGCAGAGAGTGAGGTAACTGCTCAAGGCAGCGGGACAAACCGACAGATTGTTATCTCGGTTCCTGGTGAGAACGGTCGACGCGTGGTTGATCTTGTGGGACAAACGGCTGAACTTCGATTTCGGCAAGTTCTAGCATCCGGTCCGGGTATTCCTAACGCCACAGATACTTCGACAGTTGCGACGCCAGTTGCCGGGGTCTCTGATGCAATCAATCAGGCATACGCAAATCTTGATTGCACTAATGCAGCGAGTTTGCAGGGAACGGGATCAGATGATCCAACTACGCCGATTACAGCGTGTTCTAAAGACGGAGGTGCTAAATACATTTTGGCACCGGCTGAAGTATTAGGTCGTCAAATTTCAAAGGCCTCGGCAGGAATTGACACTCAGGCTGGCAGTGCATGGAGTGTCTCACTGACTTTTAATAATGAAGGAACATCGGCATTTGGTGCATTAACCGCCCGTGTTACCTCCCTTCCTGAACCGACAAACCAAGTGGCAATCGTTCTGGACGGAATTGTCCAATCATCACCACGAATCAATGAAGCTATTCCTTCTGGCACAGCACAAATTACTGGTTCCTTCTCCCAGGTAGAGGCTCAGGATCTGGCAAATGTTCTCAAGTATGGCGCCCTTCCACTCGCATTCGATCGCGGTGAAGTGCAGCAAGTATCCCCAACTCTGGGATCTGAGCAGCTTGATGCGGGCCTTTTAGCTGGAGCGCTCGGTTTGATACTAGTAACAATCTATTCCTTCTTCTACTACCGTGGACTTGGAATTGTGGTTACTGGTTCATTGACAGTTGCGGCTTTCATGATTTATCTATTAGTTCTTGTCCTGGGTGAAACCATCGGATTTACCCTCACTCTTGCAGGTATCGCTGGAATTATCGTTGCAGTGGGAATCACAGCCGACTCCTTCGTCGTCTATTTTGAGCGCATTAGAGATGAGATTCGAGAAGGCCGATCACTCAGATCTGCCGTGGAAAGCGGTTGGGTAAAGGCCCGTCACACCATCTTGGTAGCAGATGCTGTCTCGATCATTGCAGCAGCTCTGCTCTATTTCTTCGCAGTCGGTGGTGTTCGAGGTTTTGCATTCACCCTCGGTCTTACAACTCTGGTTGATCTCTTTGTGGTGTTCATCTTCACTAAGCCGATGATGACACTGATGGCAAAGTTGAAGTTTTTTAATACGGGCAGTCGCTTCTCAGGAGTTTCTGATAAGAGCTCAGGCGTAACTCGTTCTACAACAAAGGTGGAGGCATAACATGTCATCAATCAAAGGACTTGGCGGACGTCTCTACTCAGGCGAGAAGTCATTTAACATCGTTGCCAACGCTAAACGTTGGTATGCACTCTCTGCAGTCTTCACCATTATTTCTATCGGTGCTCTGGCATTCCAAGGCCTGCATTTAGGAATTGAATTCAAGGGTGGCTCTGCCTATACATTCACCTCGAATACTGCAACTGTCGAGCAGGCTCGTAGCACTGTTGAAGAAGCGGGAATCTCAGGTGAAATTATCGTCCAGAAAGTTGGAGATACTAAGATTCGGATTCAAACCGGCTCACTTACTAATGCTGAGTCCGATGCAGTAGAAGGAGCAATCGTTTCAACATTTGGAGTAAGTGCTGAATCTATTGATACTCAAATAATTGGACCATCGTGGGGTAAAGAGATTACTAAGAAGGCACTCTATGGTTTGATCGCATTCTTGCTGGTGATTATGCTCTTCTTGGCGATGACATTTGAGCCCAAAATGGCAATTGCTGCAATCATTGCTGTAGTCCATGACGTATTTATCACAGTCGGTATCTACGCACTTGTTGGTTTTGATGTAACGCCGGCAACAGTTATCGGATTTCTGACTATTCTTGGTTATTCTCTCTATGACACAGTCGTTGTTTTTGATAAAGTCCGCGAGAATACTCGGTCAATCACGTCAACTAGTAAGCAGACTTACACTCAGGCAACAAATCTTGCAGTTAATCAGACTCTTGTGCGTTCGGTGAATACATCCATTATTGCCCTTATTCCAGTCGGTTCAATTCTCTTCGTTGGCGCTGGTCTACTAGGTGCTGGAACGCTAAAGGATCTCTCACTGGCGCTCTTTATCGGAATGCTCGTTGGCGCTTACTCATCAATCTACATCGCTCCACCTGTACTAGCTCAACTACGCGAAAAGGAACCTGCGATGATTGCTCTTGCAAAGCGTGTTCAAGCACGCGGTGCTGGCGCATCGACTCCGACTGCTACTACAACAACTGAGGCTACAACTTCGGTAATAACAGCAGAACGTCGTGGTCCACGTAATCAGCCAAAGCGCAAAGGTCGCAAGTAGAGATATTTCCCATGGATGAACTTCTTAGGCCTGTAGTAACAGGGCTGCAAGAACATCATCCCCAGGCAGATATTTCTCGCATCGAACGCGCCTACCAGGTCGCACGAGATGCCCACACTGGGCAATTTCGGAAGTCAGGCGAGGAGTACATCACTCATCCCGTTGCGGTCACTCAGATTCTTGTCGATTTAGGACTTGATGAAGAGACTGTAATCGCATCTCTGCTTCACGACACTGTTGAGGATACTCCCTACTCACTCGAACAGTTGCGTTCGGACTTTGGGGATCAGATTGCATCGTTGGTTGACGGTGTTACTAAGTTAGATAAATTAACTTATGGACCGACTGCGGAAGCTGAGACAGTTCGCAAGATGGTTATCGCAATGTCTCGCGATATCCGAGTATTGGTCATTAAATTAGCTGATCGACTACATAACGCACGTACCTGGAAATTTGTATCGGGGGAGAGCGCTCTTCGCAAAGCTCGCGAAACCTTGGATATCTATGCACCACTTGCTCATCGCCTAGGTATGAATGCCCTTAAGTGGGAACTGGAAGATCTAAGTTTTGAGGTACTTGAACCTAAGAAATTTGCAGAGATTTCTCGACTTGTTGCTGAGCGAAATCCAGCTCGTGAGGCCTTGACTCAGGAGGTGATCGCTGCAGTCAGAGAAGATCTTGCTAATGATTCGATTGAGGCGACAGTAACTGGGCGACAGAAACATTTCTTTAGCGTCTATCAGAAGATGGTTGTACGCGGACGTGAATTTAATGATATTTATGATCTTGTTGGTATTCGCGTTCTGGTTAATGATGTCCGTGACTGTTATGCCGTGCTTGGTTCGATTCACGCCCGGTGGAGCCCAGTTCCTGGTCGTTTTAAAGATTACATCGCGATGCCTAAATTCAACCTGTACCAATCGCTTCACACAACAGTCATTGGCCCAAACGGTAAGGCTGTAGAAATTCAAATTCGCACCTACGAGATGCACTCTCGTGCTGAGTTCGGTATTGCAGCGCATTGGAAATATAAACAAGGATCAGAATCGAGTGCACATACCCCAGAGATGATCTGGCTCAAACAACTCCATGAGTGGCAAAAGGAGACAGAGGATCCTTCCGAATTTTTGGAGGCGCTGCGTTTTGATTTGGGTAGTCCAGAGGTTTTTGTATTTACTCCCAAAGGAAGTGTGATAGCCCTACCTGGAGGTTCGACTCCTGTTGATTTTGCGTATTCTGTTCACACCGATGTAGGAAACCGTTGTGCGGGAGCAAAAGTTAATGGTCGCTTAGTTCCACTTGAAACAAAACTCAATAACGGCGATGTCGTTGAAGTTGTGACAAATAAATCGTTAACGGCAAGCCCAAGCAGAGATTGGCTCAACTTTGTTAAGAGCCCTCGTGCTCGATCAAAGATCAAGGCTTGGTTCTCGAAAGAGCGACGCGAAGAAGCAATTGATGCTGGGCGCGAGTCCATCGCGCGTCAGATGCGCAAAGCAGGTCTCCCACTTCAGAAGATCTTGGCTGGCCATGCCTTATTGGAATTGGCACACGATTTGAGATATCCGGATATCGATGCGCTCTACAGCGCAGTCGGTGATGGCCACGTATCGGCCGCATCTATTGTCGAAAAGCTTGTCACCGCAATTGGTGTCGAAGATTCACATCCTGAGCCAACTATTGAATACATACCTTCTGGAGTTCCCACCACTCGACGATCAAGCACCGCCGTTGAGGTGGAAGGAGTAGGAGATGTCTTGGTCAAACTTGCTCGCTGTTGTACACCGGTGCCTGGCGATGAAATTCTTGGATTCATTACCAAAGGAAGTGGAGTCTCGGTACATCGCAGTGACTGTGTGAATAGCGATGATCTGCGCACGCATCAATCCGAACGAATAGTAAAGGTGCGCTGGCTACCAGGTGCTGGATCACTCTTTTTAGTAAATATCCAAGTCGAAGCATTAGATAGAGCCAGATTGCTGGCAGATGTTACACGCGCGCTATCCGAACAACATGTCAATATCTTGAGCGCTTCGGTGAGCACCTCAAAAGATCGCGTTGCGATCTCGAAATTCACTTTTGAAATGGCAGATGCCACCCATTTGGATTCTGTTCTGGCATCAGTACGTAGCGTCGAAGGTGTTTACGACGTTTATAGAAATTAACTAAATTCAGCTAAATTCTTCTGGGCTTCAGCAAGCCACACTCTGCGAGCTTCTGCTGACTCGAGAGCCTCCTTGGCCTTCCTTTCGTTACCAGCAGTCCTTGCCTTCGCAGCGGTGGCCTCGTAATTTTCGATGGCAGATGTTAATTGTGCGACAACTTCTACAGCTCGAGCTTTTGCGGCTGGATCACTCTTGCGCCAGAGTTCTGCTTCTGCGGCCTTGATCGCACTCTCGACGGCGAGGACGCGAGCTTCCAAAGCGGCACGTTTTTCGCGCGCTGTGATGCCTATCTTCTCCCATTCGCGCATCAGCTCTTTAAATTCGTTTTTAACAGTTTTAACATCGGTAAATGGCAATAACGCTTCGATTTTGGGGAGTAGTGCTTCGCGCTTTTCTAGATTTGCCGCCATGGATACTTCGCGCTTTTCTAGATCGGCATTTTTGGCAGAAAAGAATGCATCTTGAGCAGCCTTAAAGCGTGACCACAACTTGGCATCATCTTTAGGCTTGCCGCGACCGGCTGCCTTCCATGAATCCATGAGCGTCTTAAATCGTCGAGCGGTAGCAACCCAATCGGTAGAGGTAGCAAGCTTTTCAGCCTCTTCAACAATTGCATTCTTTGCCGCCGATACAACAGATGCTGTTGCTTCAAGAGCAGCAAAGTGAGTCCTTCGCCGCTTATCAAACTTATTGCGCGAGGCTGAGAAGCGCTTCCAAAGTTCGCCATCAGTCTTCTTATCTAAGCGAGGTGCGCTCTTCCACTCATCTAGCAATGTCTTTAAGCGTTCGCCAGTGGCTTTCCAATTTTCTGACAGAGCAAGAGATTCGGCCTCAACCACAATCTTCTCTTTCTCAACCAAAACCTGCTCACGACGTGCCGCCTTTGCAGCAGCTTCGGCCTCCTTCTTTGCTTCAAACTTCTCGCGATGACCTTCTATGAGTGGCTCGATCTGTTCAACCGATGCGGCTAGGGCATCTAGATCTCCAACTCCATTGAGTTCGCGTACTTGTTGGCGCAACTTCTTTACTGCTTCATATGCATCGTCTGGAACCATGGCACCTGATGTGATTCTCGCAGCAGTCAAAGCTACTTCTGAGGCGAGGGCTTCAAATTTACGAACAAAATATGCAAGAGCTTCTTCGGCGCTCTTTCCTGGATATGAACCGACTGCCTTATCGCCCTGCGATGTGTGGACATAGACCGTGCCATCGTCGCCAACATGACCGAATTTAGAGGGATCGCCGATGAGGGCTGATGCTGCGCTCACTTGTGATGCAACCTGTGATGGAAGTGGATTGTTCTCGGTCATGGATATTCCTTTCAGCGCGTCGGCCAATAGCCTTCGTTAATGCAGGTGATGGTGGGAGGTCAAAGGTACCCTGTCTTACTACCGCCTCAAAAATTGAGCGCAGCAATACGGGTTTTGAGGAGTTCTCTATGTTGATCCGAGTTCATCCCGCCCCGATGTATGCCACCAACTGCTGGGTTTTGGCTTCCGAAAAGGGTGGTGAGTGCATCATCGTCGATCCGGGTATGCCGGACATCAGTAGCGAGATCGAGATGATTGTCGAGGAGGAAGGGCTAAAGCCAGTCGCTGTTCTGCTTACTCATGGCCATCTCGACCATACATTTTCAGTTATTCCACTGGCAGATGGATATAACATCCCCGCCTATATCCATAGCGAAGATCGCCGAGCACTTCTGCACCCTGAGTTGGTGCATGGAGCCGAATTTATCCAGACCCTTCAAGGAATGTCATGGAGTGAACCAAAAAAAGTTCTCGAATTAAAAAATAATCAGCAATTTGAAGCAGTCGGACTTTCCATTACCGCTATCCACGCTCCAGGACACACCGCTGGTTCATTAATGTTTACCGTTAATGACGAAGTGTTACTGAGCGGAGATGTTCTTTTTGCCGGATCGATTGGGCGCACTGATCTTCCAACCGGATCGCAACAGTCCATGAATCGGACACTTATGACAAAAGTTGCACCGCTTCCTGATCATCTACGCGTACTTCCGGGGCATGGGCCGGACACGACAATAGAATATGAACGCCGAACCAATCCATATCTGAAAGAATTACGTTCATGAAGCAAGAGCGCATTAGCGCACCTAAGGGCGTAAGCGAGTACGTACCTTCGCGCTCTGCTCGCTTTGAATGGATTAGAGATCAGTTGATTGCTCCCGCTAAAGCAGCTGGCTATCAACTCATGGAACTTCCAGTCTTTGAAGACACCCAACTTTTCTCACGTGGCGTGGGTGAATCGACCGATGTTGTGTCAAAAGAGATGTACACCTTTGAAGATCGTGGTGGACGTTCAATCACTCTACGCCCTGAAGGTACGGCTGGTGTTATGCGAGCCGTAATTGAACATTCATTAGATCGCGGCCAATTACCGGTGAAAGTTTTCTATTCTGGCGCTTTCTTCCGAGCAGAGCGCCCACAGGCGGGAAGATATCGCCAGTTTTATCAAGTAGGAGTTGAGTCAATCGGTCTAGATGATCCAGCTATTGACGCTGAGGTAATTGCTCTTGCAGATAGCGCTTTCAAAGCGATTGGGTTAAAGAAATACCGATTGGAGATCACTTCTCTAGGCGATGCCCAATCTCGAGCCGCACATAAAGTCGACCTTGTTTCTTTCCTGAATACGCTGGAGTTGGATGAAACGACGAAGGCACGAGCGCAAATCAATCCACTACGCATCTTTGATGATAAGCGAGAAGAGATTCGAAGTGCCATGGCAAAAGCTCCTTTGTTGATGGATTACTTGTCGGATTCTTCGCGTGAACATTTTGCTCACGTGTGTAGATATTTAGATGCGCTGGGCATTTCCTACACCCTCAATCCAAGAATGGTGCGAGGGCTCGATTACTACACTGGTACCACCTTTGAATTTGTGCATGACGGATTAGGTGCACAGTCAGGTATCGGTGGTGGTGGACGCTACGACGGGCTCATGGAGACATTGGGTGGGGCTGCACTCTCTGGGATTGGTTTTGGGCTTGGGGTAGATCGCATTCTTTTGGCTGCAGAAGCAGAGGGATTGCTGATTGATAATCAATTTGCGAGCGACCTCTTTCTTATTCCATTAGGGGAGTTGGCGAAGGAAAAGGCGCTAGTAATTGCTCAAAATTTGCGCCAATTAGGAATTGTGGTCGAGATTGCCTTCGGTGATCGAGCGCTCAAAGGCGCGATGAAGGCTGCCGATAAGTCAGGCAGCGCCTTTGCGGTAGTTCTTGGCGAAAGTGAGTTAAATAGCGGGGTAGTGGAGCTCAAGCGGATGATCGACGGTGAGGTTTCCTCCGTTAAGATTGGCGAATTAGGACAAGTCCTTTCAGCGCACGCTTAGTTCTTCGATAGAAAGTAGTTAATACTCATGATTCGTACCCACGATGCCGGATCCCTTCGTGCCAGCCACGCGGGTCAGACAGTCACACTTGCAGGCTGGGTGGCACGTCGTCGCGATCATGGTGGGGTCGCATTCATTGATTTACGTGATGCAACCGGATCTGTGCAAGTTGTTATTCGTGACGAGGAGTTAGCTGGATCGCTCCGAGCTGAATGGTGTCTTGCAATTACTGGTGAAGTCGTCACCCGTCCTGCCGGAAATGAGAACCCCGCACTTCCAACGGGAGCTATCGAAGTGATGGGCGATGCGGTCACAGTATTGAGCGAGTCGGCCCCACTTCCATTTCCGGTTGATACTGGAGTTGAATCTGAAATTTCTGAAGAAGTACGGCTTCGCTATCGCTACCTAGATTTGCGGCGGGAGGGACCAGCGGCCAATCTTCGTCTGCGTTCTCGCGTGACATCAGCCATTCGTCGCGGGATGGATGAGTTAAATTTTCTTGAGATAGAAACACCATATCTGACACGTTCAACTCCAGAAGGTGCCCGAGATTTCCTTGTTCCTGTTCGTCTCCAACCTGGTAGTTGGTATGCCCTACCTCAATCACCACAGTTATTTAAACAGTTATTGATGGTTGCCGGCATGGAACGCTACTACCAAATCGCACGATGTTTTAGAGATGAAGATTTCCGCGCTGACCGTCAACCAGAATTTACTCAGCTTGATATCGAGATGTCTTTTATCGATCAAGCCGACATTATTGCAGTAGCAGAGAAGATTCTGGTTGATATTTGGCGAGATAGCGTTGGATATACAATTCCAACTCCAATTCCACACATGACTTATCGCGATGCGATGAATCGCTTTGGTTCAGATAAACCAGATCTGCGATTTGCAAATGAATTGGTTGATGTCACAGACTTCTTCTCCTCTACTCCATTTAGAGTCTTCCAAGCAGATTATGTCGGTGCCGTCGTCATGCCCGGTGGTGCAAACTCACCTCGTCGTGAGCTCGATGCCTGGCAAGAATGGGCCAAGGCTCGTGGCGCCAAGGGATTGGCTTACATTCTCATTGGCGAGGATGGAACATTAGGCGGCCCGGTTTCTAAGAATATTTCTCCGGAGGAACAGTCTGGAATCGCAGCTTTGGTTGGGGCAAAGAATGGTGATGCCATATTTTTTGCAGCAGGAGATCGCGCATCTTCGCAAGCCCTTCTGGGTGCAGTACGCCTAGAAATTGGAAAGCGCTGCAATCTCATTGAAGAAGGTGCATGGAAGTTCCTTTGGGTAGTTGATGCACCAATGTTTGAGCCAACCGATAATGGAGGTTGGACAGCGGTACACCACCCATTTACAGGTCCGAAGCCAGAGTTTGCCAAGTCATTCTCGCAGGATCCTGCCAATGCTCTTGCTTATGCCTACGACATCGTCCTTAATGGAACAGAGCTTGGTGGTGGATCAATTCGTATCCATGACAAGGAGATTCAAAAGGAAGTATTCCGCGTTATTGGTTTAAGCGATGAAGAAGCCAATAGCAAATTTGGATTCTTGTTAGAAGCCTTTAATTATGGCCCGCCACCACATGGCGGTATTGCACTTGGTTTAGATCGAGTATGTGCGCTCTTAACAGGCAGTGATTCGATCCGCGAAGTAATTGCATTTCCAAAGACAGCCAGCGGCGGGGATCCACTAACAGGTGCTCCTACTCCAATTACTCCGGCTCAACGTAAGGAGAGTGGCATAGATTTCAAGCCTGAGAGTCCGGCTTCATAACCACATCAGGTAGGCTTACAACAGTTCACACTATTGTGTGGCGCAAAAGGAGGGAAAAGTCATGGGTCCAGGCGGAATTGCAACAATCATATGTGCGGTAGCACTTCTAGCCATAGCCATTGCCCTGGCTTATGCCGTGACTCGAGTTGGAAAGTTCGTTGATGAGGCAACTCTTTCTCTAAAGGCGTTGACGACGGATACAACTCCGCTCATTCAAGAGTCAACTCGGACCCTAGAATTAATCAACAGTCCACTGGAATCTTTTGCCAAGATTTCAAAGAATGTAGAAGAAGTAACTACCAAAGTTTCTGAGGCGACAACCGATCTCATTGATAAGAGTGGGCCAGCAGTCAAAGTTGCTGGCGCACTCATCACAGCAGCCCAAGCTGGGAAATCACGCTCAAAGAAGAAGAAGGCTGAGTGAGTGTAGTTCGTGGAATCAGCAGAGATCCGCGCACGTTGGCTGCGCTTTTTTGAATCGGGTAATTCACAAGGGCTAGAGCACACTGTTGTTCCATCAGCTTCACTTATCGCTGATGACCCAAATCTTCTTCTTGTTAACGCTGGAATGGTGCCCTTTAAGCCATTCTTCTTAGGCGAAGTCACGCCTCCGTATAAGCGCGCGACATCAGTTCAGAAATGTGTTCGTACACTTGATATTGACGAAGTGGGAAAGACAACTCGTCACGCATCCTTCTTTCAGATGTGCGGAAACTTTTCTTTTGGTGATTACTTCAAGGAAGGCGCGATAGCGCTAGCGTGGGAGCTTCTCACAAAGCCCGTTACAGATGGCGGCTATGGTTTTCCTGAAGATCGCCTCTGGGTTACGGTCTACCTCGATGATGATGAGGCTGCAGATATTTGGCATAAGAAGATGGGTGTTCCCAAGGAGAGAATCCAACGCCGTGACATGGCAGATAATTTCTGGTCTATGGGTGTTCCCGGCCCATGCGGCCCATGTTCTGAAATTTATTATGATCGTGGACCGGCATATGGTGTCGATGGTGGACCAATTGCCGATGAAAATCGTTACCTAGAAGTCTGGAACCTCGTCTTTATGCAGAACGAGCGAGGCGCTGGCGGCGGTAAGGACGGATACCCAATTCTGGGTGAGTTGCCAGCCAAAAGCATTGATACCGGTTTGGGTCTAGAACGCATGGCTGCTCTTTTGCAGGGAGTCGAAAATATCTATGAGATAGATACAACCATGCAAATCCTTTCCCGCGCATCTGAGCTCTCCGGAGTTAAGTATGGAAAAAGTGAGAAGAGCGATGTCTCACTTCGCGTGATTGCAGACCACGCACGTACCGCCGCAATGCTTATTGGAGACGGCGTAACTCCTGGCAATGAAGGTCGCGGTTATGTACTTCGTCGAATGATGCGTAGAACTATCCGCAATATGAGACTGTTAGGAAGCAACGATCCGAGTATGGCTGCACTAACTCAGGCCGCCATCGGAGCTATGGGGCCTCAATATCCTGAATTAGTAGCAGACTCAGCGCGCATCTTGGCAGTGAGCACCTCTGAAGAAGATAGTTTCTTGCAAACCCTAAAGAGTGGAACGGCTATTTTTGATCTTGCCGCAAATGTCGTGAAAGCTACTAAGTCAACTCAAATGAGTGGCGACGATGCATTTAAACTGCATGATACTTATGGTTTTCCCTTTGATCTCACTCTTGAGATGGCGCGCGAAGTTGGCCTAGGCGTTGATGAAGTTGGATTCATGCGCTTAATGAAAGAACAGCGCGATCGCGCTAAGGCTGATGCGCGCGCGAAGAAAAGCGGTCACACAGATCTAAGCGAGTATAAGAAGATTGCTGATTCAAAAGGCGGAACGGAATTCATTGGTTACACCCATATCCAATCTGAATCTACAATCAATGCGATTCTTGTAGATGGCGTTGGAAAATCAAGTGCCACAGCTGGTGAAGAGGTTGAGATTGTTTTAGATCGAACACCGTTCTATGCAGAAGGTGGCGGACAACTTGCCGACGGTGGCACGATCACACTTGGTGATGGAACAGTTATTGAAATTGATGACGTCCAAAGTCCGGTGCCAGGGCTTTCAATCCATCGTGGACGAGTTCTCAGCGGAGTTGCCGAAGTTGGTCAGCCAGTTCATGCTGCAATCGACAATGAGCGTCGTAAGGCAATTTCTCGAGCACATACAGCAACACATATGGTGCATAAAGCGTTTCGTGAGATTTTAGGCGATACAGCTACGCAGGCAGGCTCGGAGAATTCTCCTGGCAGATTCAGATTTGATTTCCCTGCAACTGGCACAATTTCTGATGGCGTTCTTGATGAAGTGGAATCTCGAGTCAATACATTGCTGCTTGATGATTTGGCAGTGACAGCAGAAGTTATGTCGCAGGATGAGGCCAAGAAACTTGGCGCCATGGCGCTCTTTGGTGAAAAGTACGGTGATCGAGTTCGTGTAGTCAGTGTTGGAGATTGGGCGCGTGAACTCTGCGGAGGTACTCACGTTCATCGCTCTGGTCAGCTTGGCGTGGTGAAGCTTCTCTCTGAGGCGTCTATCGGAGCTGGTGTTCGCCGAGTGGAAGCTCTAGTTGGTGCAGATGCCTACCAATTTTTAGCTCGCGAACATATGCTGCTTAACTCACTTACCCAGATCATCAAGGGTGCTCGAGTAGAGGAACTTCCGGCTCGAATCAACGACTTGGTGACCAAAATGCGCGAAATTGAAAAGGAGCTCTCGTCGCTGCGGACCGCATCTGCTCTTGAAAGTGCAAAAATCTTATTGGACAGTGCTAAGGATATATCCGGCATATCTGTAGTTAGTGGATCGTTAGCGGATGGAATTGTTGCAGATAACTTGCGTCAAATTGCACTTGATCTGAAAGCACGTCGTACTAATTCAGTTATCGTCCTTACTAGCGTTGTGGAAGAGAAAGTTGTTCTGGTAGTTGCAGTAAGTGATGATGCCCGAAACTCTGGAGTGAAGGCCGGTTCATTAGTGAAGGTGGCAAGTTCCATTCTCGGTGGTGGAGGCGGTGGCAAGGATGATTTCGCGCAGGGCGGTGGAACAGATCAGAGCAAAATTTCACAAGCCCTAGACGCCATCGAACTTGCGATAGCAGGTAAGTAATGTCACGGCTGGGTCGTCGACTCGCCTTTGATTTTGGGGATACTCGTATAGGCGTAGCAGTCTGCGATCTCGACGGAATTCTTTCATCGCCTTTGGATGCTCTGCAGGCCAAGCACCCTAAGTTACGCGATCAACTCATTGATCTTATTCGTGAAATTGAGCCAGTCAAAATCTATGTTGGACTTCCCTTACACCTGAGTGGTGAAGAATCTGAATCGAGCGTAAAAGCTCGTGAGTTCGCAGAAAAGATCAAGGAGTTAAGCTCATGCGAGATTGAGTTCGTTGACGAACGACTTACTACCGTATCTGCTTCGGCTCAATTACAACAAGCTGGAATCAGTGCGAAAGCTCAGCGCTCAATCATTGATTCGCAATCTGCCGTCATGATTCTCGAAATGGGATTGGCTAAAGATCGTGCAAAGTAGGGCGATTCGGCGAGTGGCTTTGGCGCTTGTCTTAAGTTTTACATCTATATATCTATTATCTCTGATTAAGTCGGGGCCAAGTGCTGCTGCAGATTTTGATTGTTCACAGGTGCAAGGTAAGACCAGAGTCAATATCGAGATTGCAGCTGGAGAGACTGGCAGTCAGATTGCCCAAGAACTCTTTGATAAGGGTGTGACAAAATCTATTGATAGTTTCTTTCGCCTCGCAGTTGCTGACCCGCGCTCTGCAAAGATTGCGCCGGGTATTCATCAGATTGATGAAGAAATTTGTGCAGCCGATGCACTAGAGCAGCTGTTAGATAACGCAAGGATTCAGGGACTGATCCCAATTATCGAGGGCATGTGGAATCGTGAAATCAGCGAACTCTTTCTGAAGGCGGGCTATAACAAAGATGAGGTGCAATCAGCCTTTGCAGAGATCAAGCCACCAGTCCCATTCACATCACTAGAGGGTCTGCTTTTTCCCGCGCAATATAGTTTTGCCACAGAAACGCCGATGTCGGAAGCCCTTGCCCAGTTAGTTAATCGAGGGGTGGCCGAAATTACGAAGGCTGGTCTTTTAGCTGGATATCAAAAGTTCTCACCTCAGGAATTGATAACTATTGCATCGATTATTCAAGCCGAAGGAGATACTCAGGACTTCTCGAAAGTATCTCGAGTTATTTATAACCGTCTAGCTATAGGCATGCCTCTACAGATGGACTCAACCGTACATTATGTAACTGGATCTCGCGGAAATATCTTCCTCAGCACAAAGTCGACTCTGATTAAATCTCCCTATAACACTTATAAAAACTATGGTTTGCCTCCAGGACCTATAGGAAATCCTGGAAGAGGAGCTTTAGTTGCGGCTGTGAATCCTGCGAAAGGCAATTGGCTCTATTTCATCACTGTGGCACCAGGAGATACTCGATTTACTGATAATCTCCCAGAGTTCAACCGGTGGAAAGTGCTCTATAAAAATAATTTGCGGGCAGGAAAGTTTGGTGACAAGTAATGTTAAAAGGTGCCGTTTTAGGCTCGCCCATCGCTCATTCCTTATCCCCAGTTCTCCATAACACCGCTTTCTCGCTTTTATCGATCGACGGAAGCTATGAAGCAATTGATGTTCCTAGTGGAACATTGGCAGAATTCTTTACTGCATCCCAAGAGAATTTTGACTACCTCTCTCTGACGATGCCATTGAAGGAAGAGGCCTTAAGTCTTGCTCTTAATTTTGATCCACTCAGTATCCGAATCGGTTCTGCCAACACTCTATATCGCATTGGGGATCAATGGCATGGTACTTCTACAGATGGATCGGGATTACTCTCCGCACTAAAAGTTGCGGGGCATTCTTCCTTTTCGAACGTTTTAATTCTTGGCGCAGGTGGTACAGCTCGTGCTGCTGCCGGAGCGCTCGATCACATTTCAAAGAAAATCTCCGTTATGGGCAGAACGTCATCTCGCCGGGATGCCCTACAGAAGTGTGTGACTAGTTCCAATTTTGAGTATCTACCTTGGAATAACCAGGCAGACCTCGCCGAATATGATTTAGTGGTTAATACAACTCCTGCAGGAGCAGCAGATCTTTTAGCAGAGAACCTTCCAAATGCGGTTTCAGCGCCACTCTTTGATGTGATCTACAAGCCGTGGCCGACAGTTCTAGCTTCTCGATGGAGTGACCGTGGGGGAGGGGTGTTGAGCGGTAAAGAACTCTTGCTATGGCAAGGTTTAGATCAATTAGCTTTAGTTTTAGGAAAGACGCTAGATGTCAGTGTCATAGCACCACCTTTACGTGAACGTTTACTTCAATCTTAGTCACAGCTGTTGAGATCTTTAAACTCAATATGATTTACCTCCGTACTCTTTCTATGTGACTCTTACCCTGATTCTTCTTCTCGGATACATATCTGTAGTTGATTTTTTGTCACATCGAATTCCAAACCGAGCGCTGGTTCTTCTGGCCATAATTTCGTTTCTGCGCCCCGAATTTAGGTTTTTGAACTGGTGGAACCAATTATCTTTTTCCCTCACTATCCTTTTAACTCTTTTAATCTTCTACCTCATCTTCAATCTGGGAATGGGGGATGTCAAAATGATGATGGTTCTGAGCCTTACGGTAATTCCAGCAGAGCTCTCCTTATATCGAAACTTCCTGTGCGGATTTCTCACTGCCAGTTCGATCCACACTCTTTGGCAGCTGAATCGTGGATTGAGAAAAAATCCATATATACCGCTTGCGCCATCTATTTCCATCGCCACGATCGTGGTTCTGACGACTAATTAGGCGACATAGTTCTCGAAGTTCTGCCAGAATATGCCAATGCGTTGGTTAACGGCTGGTGAATCACACGGTCAGGCTCTTTCGGCAATTATCGAAGGCATCCCTGCTCATGTATTGATCGATTCTTCATTTCTTGATCATCACTTGGCGCGTCGTCGTTTGGGTTTTGGACGCGGAGCTCGGCAGAATTTCGAGGCCGATAAAATTTCAATATCAGGCGGAGTGCGTTTAGGTGTGACCCAAGGTGGCCCAATCAGCATCCAGGTAGGTAATTCGGAGTGGCCTAAATGGGAGAAGGTGATGAGCGCCGACCCGGTTCCAGCTGAAGAAATCTCACACCTGGCAAGAAATGCTCCACTTACTCGACCTCGTCCAGGTCATGCCGACCTCGTCGGAATGCAAAAGTATGATTTTGATGATGCACGTCCAATACTTGAGCGGGCCAGCGCTCGTGAAACTGCTGCACGTGTAGCTCTCGGTGCAGTTGCTCGTGCTTTCTTGGAGCAAAGTGTCGGCATCAGAATTCTCAGCCATGTAATCTCAATTGGTTCGGTGCGAGTTCCTGAGGCAACACCACTTCCGGCCCAAGATGAACAATCTCGAATTGATGCAGATCCAGTTCGCTGTGCCGATCCAGCGACAAGCGCTCTCATGATGGCAGAAATCGAAAGTGCACACTCAGATGGAGATACTCTCGGAGGCGTCTGTGAAATTTTGGCCTACAACTTGCCGCCTGGTTTAGGTTCACACGTTCATTGGGATCGTCGCCTAGATGCTCGTTTAGCTGCGGCGATGATGGGTATTCAGGCGATTAAGGGTGTCGAAATTGGGGATGGATTTACAACGGCCACTCGTCGCGGATCTTCAGCTCATGATGAGATTGAGAAGAATGTAGATGGCGCGATTGTTCGCCGTAGCGATCGAGCAGGTGGAACTGAGGGCGGAATGTCTAATGGTGAAATCTTGCGAGTGAGCATTGCTATGAAACCGATCTCAACTGTTCCTAAAGCTCTCGACACGATTGATGTAGCAACTGGTGAAGCGGCAAAGGCAATTAACCAGCGATCTGATGTCTGTGCCGTTCCAGCCGCTGGTGTTGTTGGAGAGGCGATGGCGGCCTTAGTTCTGGCAGAGGCTGTGCTTGAGAAGTTTGGTGGAGATAGCGTTCAGGAGACTAAACGAAATTATGAGTCCTACATGGCTCATCTTCGTTTTAAGTAAAGATGCCAGTAGCAATTCTTATAGGTCCCCCTGGTGCCGGTAAATCATCAGTAGGTAGATCCCTGGCCCTGCACCTGGATACGCAGTTTCACGATACTGACGACCTCATTGAGAACGAACACGGAATGAGCGTCTCTGAAATATTTCTCGATAAGGGGGAGACCTTCTTTAGAGAATGCGAGAAAGAGATCGTTGCTCGAGAGGTTGCAAGTTTTTCAGGAGTTCTTTCCCTCGGGGGAGGAGCAGTTATGGACAGTGCAACTAGAGAACTTCTATTGGATTCTGAGCATCCGGTAATTTTTTTAGATGTTTCATTGGCCAGTGCAGCTCCCCGCATTGGTTTTAACCGTGATCGACCGCTATTGGTCGGTAATCCTCGAGCAAAGTGGCAGGAGTTAATGAATCTAAGACGGCCAATTTATGAAGAGTTGGCAGACATAACGATCTCATCTGATTCAGCCACACCCTCGCAGTTGGCTCGCGAGATCGCCTCTCGTTTAACAACATTAGGGGGCAGTCAGCGATGAGAGATCCCATAAAGGTGAGCGCTGAGCATAATTACGAAGTTATATTTTCTGATAGTTGGAGAAGAAACTTGTTGTCGACGGTAGCTACACGTTCGAGGTGCGCAGTTGTATGTACGCCAACACTACGAAAAATGATTGGTGAACTAGAAGCAGGCGATTGTGAATTTCTTTATTGCATAATCCCTGACGGGGAAGGGGGGAAGAGTCCGAATTCGCTCCTTCAACTTTGGAACTGGTTAGCAGCAGCTGGTTTTACGCGAAGCGACCTCGTTGTTGGAATCGGCGGGGGTGCCGTTACCGATATCGCTGGGTTCGCTGCGGCAACATACTTGCGAGGAATTGACTGGATTGGTATTCCAACAAGCGTTGCTGGTGCCGTGGATGCCGCTGTTGGTGGAAAGACCGGTGCCAATCTCGATTATGGAAAGAACCTCATAGGATCTTTCTATTCCCCCAAGAGTGTCATCGTTGACACATCATGGTTTGAGTCGTTAACTGATCGAGATTTTTCTGCTGGATTAGCAGAGGTTGTTAAATGTGGATTTATCAAAGATCCGGAAATTTTAAATCTAATATCAGGAAAGTCGGTTCAAGATATTCGCTCTAATCCCGGATTAGTATCTGAATTAACTGCCAAAGCGATTCAAGTGAAAGCAACCGTTGTCAGTGGTGATTTTCGAGAAAGTTTCGATAGGGAGATTCTCAATTACGGACATACCTTTGGCCATGCTGTAGAAAAGCACGCTTCGTATTCTTTGCGTCATGGTGAGTGCGTTTCGATCGGCATGGCTTTTATGGCGCATCTGCAATTAGAACTTGGTCTGATAAGAAGGGAAATTTTCGATCTACATTTCTCCATCCTAAAATCGCTGAATTTACCTGTTACTTACTCAAAGGGCGAATGGGTTGAACTTCGGGCACTGATGTCGTTGGACAAAAAGGCACGTGGAGAGTCGCTTCGCTTTGTCACAATCACAGGACTTGGAGAAACCTCGCGCCTCACCGATGTTGATCCAAGCATGCTATTGGCGGCATATGAGAGAGTACGCATATGAAGGTTTTAGTGATTAATGGTCCAAATCTTTCCCGGCTAGATATCAGAGATTCATCAATCTACGGTGATATGAATTATCCGCAGTTAGTTGCTCACATTAAAGAATCTGCAGAGAGCAACGGCTTTGAGGCTGACGTGCGCCAGAGTGATGATGAGGCAACAATCATCTCGTGGCTGCATGAGGCTGCTGATGGAAATTTTCCCGTCATTATTAATCCGGCAGCATTTACCCATTACTCATATTCGATTAGAGATGCTGCTGAATTGGTAAAGGCTCCATTAATCGAGGTTCATTTATCTAATCCTCTTTCTCGTGAGGAGTTCCGCCACACATCAGTTATTTCGGGAGTGGCAAATGGAACTATTGGGGGATTCGGTCCCAATTCTTACTCTCTGGCATTAGCGGCTCTTAAAGCGCTGATTTCTTAACTCGCTGATGGGGTAAACTCTGACACCTTGAAGCAGGCGGTATCTGGCCGCCGCAATGAACTGGAGCTCTACTGTGGCAACAACAAATGATCTTAAAAACGGCATGACATTAGATATTGAGGGTCAGCTCTGGACAGTCGTGGAGTTCCAGCACGTTAAACCGGGCAAGGGGCCAGCATTTGTGCGCACCAAACTCAAGCAGGTCATGACCGGCAAGGTAGTCGATAAGACATTTAATGCCGGGGTCAAAGTTGATGTCGCAATCCTGGAAAAGCGCGAAATGAACTTCCTTTACAAGGAGGGAGATGATTTCGTCTTTATGGATAACGAGAATTTTGATCAGATGACTATCTCGGCTGGAACTGTGGGTGATGCCTCTAAATTTATGCTTGAGAATACCGAGGCAATTGTCGCAATTCATGAAGGTAATCCACTCTATATTGAACTACCTGCATCTGTTGAACTTCTTGTTACCTACACAGAACCAGGTCTCCAAGGAGATCGTTCTTCGGGTGGAACAAAGCCTGCAACAGTTGAAACTGGAATTGAAGTTCAGGTGCCTCTATTTATTAAGCAAGATGAGAAGATACTTGTCGACACACGCGATGGATCGTATTTGGGTCGCGCAAACTAGTGTCCGCACGCAGAAAAGCTAGAAAGCAGACATTGGATTTACTCTACGAATCCGATATTCGAGGCACTGATCTGCTTGTACTTTTGCAGTCACGAGAGGTTGTAGAAGAAGGCCCAGATGCTCGCCCTATTCGGGAGTACACGCGATCTCTCGTCGAGGGCATTTACGAGCGTAAGAGAAAGATTGATGAATTAATCAGCACCTATGCCCAAGGTTGGGATATGGATCGCCTACCTGCAGTTGATAGAAATATCCTGCGTTTAGGTATTTATGAGGTTCTTTGGATCGAAAACCTCGATGATGGAATCGTCATAGACGAGGCGCTCTCGCTAGCCAAGGATTTAAGTACTGACGATTCAGCCGGGTTTATTCATGGCGTTCTTGGACGAATCTCCTCCATTAAGAGCAGCCTCGCCCTCTAGTTTTGGCGGCACGCCATGCTTGATTGCCCTTGCGAGAGTTCTCAATGGTAGCCTTGCGCTACATCCTTTAAGACCCGTCCAGAGAGGCGGGGAAGGAGATTTATATGAGTTCAGTCCTGCCTGCGCCAGATATGTCTCGCGCACTTTCGCGCATCGCCCACGAAATCTGTGAACGCAACAATGGCGCACAATCAATCACTCTTTTGGGAATACCCACGCGAGGTGCTCATTTGGCGCTTCGTTTAGCCGGGCTCATTGAGGCGATAGAGGGATCTCCGGTACAAGTGGGAACTCTCGATACAACTCTTTTCCGCGATGACCTGCGATTAAAGGCTCCGCGCGCGCTCATGCCAACCTCGATCCCTGATCTTGGAATAGAAGGTCGAACCGTTGTCCTGGTCGACGATGTGCTCTTTTCAGGGAGAACTATTCGGGCAGCGCTGGATGCATTGGGCGATATTGGTCGCCCTGGGAAGGTTCAACTTGCTGTCCTGATAGATCGAGGGCATCGCGAACTTCCCATACGCGCCGATTTCGTTGGAAAGAATATTCCAACATCGATTACACAATCGGTTCGTGTTCATTTGAGCGAAATCGATGGTGTTGACGATGTGCTTATCTCTTCGGAGGAGAAATCATGAGGCATCTTCTTTCGATAGCCGATCTGACCAAGGTTCAAGCTGTGACGGTTTTGGATACTGCAATGCACATGGCCAAGGCCAGCGATACACCGATGAAGAAGCTTCCAACACTTCGCGGGCGAACCATTGTCAATCTCTTTGCAGAAGACTCAACCAGAACCCGTATCTCCTTTGAGGCAGCAGCCAAACGACTATCAGCTGACGTTATAAATTTCGCCGCAAAGGGATCTAGTTTGAGCAAAGGTGAATCGCTGAAGGACACGGCTCAAACTTTGCAGGCGATGGGAGCTGATGCAGTAATTATTCGACACGGTGCAAGTGGAGCACCGGCACGACTTGCAGATTGTCAATGGATGTCTGGGGCTGTCATTAATGCTGGCGACGGAACTCATGAGCACCCTAGCCAAGCGCTACTCGATGCATTCACTATTCGTAAACACCTAGCCCAGGGTCGAGATGATCTCCAAGGATTACGTATTGCAATCGTCGGTGATGTCTTGCATTCGAGAGTTGCGCGTTCGAATGTTCTTCTTCTTACTAAACTTGGGGCGCACGTTACTTTAGTGGCGCCTCCCACTCTTCTTCCAGTTGGAGTTGAGAGTTGGCCAGTTTCAGTGTCATATGATTTTGATTCAGTTCTTGAAACGGTCGATGTCGTCATGATGCTTCGCGTTCAACTCGAGAGAATGAATGAACTTTTCTTTCCCAATGCTCGTGAGTATTCACGCTACTTTGGTCTGAATACAACCCGCCTAAAAAAGATGCATCCTCATGCGATAGTTATGCATCCTGGCCCCATGAACAGAGGATTAGAGATCACAGCCGAAAGTGCCGATAGCGCACGCTCTGTGATAGTAGAGCAGGTTACAAATGGAGTCAGCGTACGAATGGCGATTTTGTACCTGCTCCTAGCCGGCGATACTTCAATCGAGGAAGGGGCATAAATGACTGTTACATCGCAGAGCGTCCTCATTAAAAACGGAACTCTTCCAGACGGGTCAAAGAAAGATGTTTTGATCACAGATGGAGTCATTACTGCAGTTGCTAGCGGTCTTTCATCTGATTCATCAACGTTCGATGCAACTGGCATGATTGTTATGGCTGGATTAGTTGATCTGCATACACATTTGAGAGAGCCAGGACGAGAAGACTCGGAAACTGTTCTGTCAGGTTCACGTGCAGGTGTTAAGGGTGGCTATGTAGCGCTTTCGGCTATGGCGAATACATCACCAGTTGCAGACACCGCAGGAGTTGTTGAACAGGTGTACCGATTGGGACAGAGTGCAGGTTTACTGGATGTCTTTCCTATTGGCGCAGTAACGCAAGGTATTGCCGGAAAGGTGCTTGCCGAAATAGGTGCGATGGCTGATTCTGACGCCCGAGTGAGAGTCTTCAGTGATGATGGAAATTGTGTCAGTGATCCTCTTGTTATGCGAAGAGCGCTTGAATATGTAAAGAAATTCAACGGTGTCATTGCACAACATGCGCAGGAGCCCGGCCTAACGGTAGGTGCTCAAATGAACGAGGGGATTGTCAGTGCCACTCTTGGACTTAAGGGTTGGCCAGCGGTCGCCGAAGAGGCGATCATCGCTCGAGATGTACTCTTGGCAGAACATGTTGGAGCACGCCTTCACATCTGTCATCTGACCACAGCTGGTGGAGTTGAGATTATCCGTTGGGCTAAAGCACGCGGAATTCAAGTCACAGCCGAAGTTACTCCACATCATCTGATTCTTACTGATGAGAAGACTCGCGGTTATGATCCAATCTATAAAGTTAATCCACCTCTTCGCACAGAGTCTGATGTTCTAGCTTTAAGGGCCGGACTTGCAGATGGAACGATCGATATCGTTGCAACCGATCATGCACCTCATCCGGAGGAGAGCAAAGAGTGCGAGTGGCAGGAGGCATCATTCGGGATGCTGGGCCTCGAACATGCCCTATCGATAGTTGCCTCAACCATGGTGGCAAGTGGCGCTATGAATTGGCAGCAGGTTCAGGATCGAATGAGTACTGCTCCAGCGCGTATTGGTGGTTACACCGAGCATGGAAGAGGGCTCGAAGTTGGCTCACCTGCTCACGTGACTGTGATTAACCCCAATGCGACTTACCGCGTGGACCGTGATCAATTAGAGTCTAAGTCGCGCAATACTCCATTCCATGGAATGGAGTTGCGAGGACAGGTTGTTGCCACCTTCTTCCACGGGCGCGCGGTCTTTGCTGATGGGAGATGTGCATGAGTAAGGCATATCTTGTTCTCGACGACGGACGTATATTCGATGGAGATAGCTGGGGAGCCACAGGTCGCGTATTTGGTGAAGCAGTCTTCCAAACTGGAATGACGGGTTATCAGGAGACTTTGACAGATCCGTCTTACCACCGGCAAATAGTAGTAATGACTGCACCACATATCGGAAATACCGGAATGAATACCTTCGATAACGAAAGTTCACGCATCTGGGTTGCAGGCTTTGTTGTTCGCAATCCTTCGCCCATCACCAGTAACTGGCGCAGTGAGGCCAGTCTTGTAGATGTGATGATCGAACAGAATATCGTTGGAATTTCAGGAGTCGATACTCGTGCCATTACCCGACACTTGCGTGATCGTGGTGCAATGCGCGTTGGAATATTTTCTGATTTAGATCTATCTCGAGAAGAGATGGTAATTGAAGTTCGCAAGAGTGCTCAGATGACTGGAGCATTCCTCAGTGAGGATGTCTCCACCCCAAAGAGCTACATTGTGAAAGCCAAAGGTGTGAAAAAATTTACTGTCGCCGCTATCGATCTTGGAATCAAAGGAGCGACACCACGCGCTATGGCAGAGCGTGGAATCGAAACCCACGTTCTTCCCTATACAATAACTTTTGATGAGATTATGGCCACTAATCCAGATGGAGTTTTTCTCTCAAACGGCCCTGGTGATCCAGCAACAATGACAGATGTTGTAAATCTCGTTCGCGAAATTTTGGTTGAAGAGATCCCTATTTTCGGCATCTGCTTTGGACACCAAATTCTTGGTCGAGCTCTAGGTTTTGAAACCTACAAATTACAATTTGGACACCGTGGGATTAATCAGCCAGTCATCGATAAGCGCAATGGAAAAGTTGAGATCACCGCTCACAACCATGGGTTTGCAATTAAGGCTCCAACTGATGGCGAATTTACGACAGTTTTTGGTCCAGGTCGAGTAACCCACGTCTGCCTCAATGACGGCGTTGTGGAGGGGTTAGAGCTTATAGAGCAAGGTGCATTCAGCGTTCAATATCACCCTGAAGCTGCTGCAGGGCCACATGATGCCGCATATCTCTTCGATCAATTCGTCGATGTTATGCGTAAATATCCAAGGAAGGTCGGTGCGCACTGATGCCTTTAGATCCTTCCATCAAAAGTGTCTTAGTAATCGGCTCTGGACCAATCGTTATTGGTCAAGCCTGTGAATTCGATTATTCAGGGACCCAAGCTTGCCGTGTCTTGCGAGCCGAAGGAATTCGTGTTGTACTCGTTAACTCAAATCCAGCAACAATCATGACTGATCCAGAATTTGCAGATGCAACATATATTGAACCCATCACTCCTGAATTTATCGAAAGAATTATTGCCAAGGAGAGACCAGATGCCGTCCTAGCGACTCTAGGTGGACAAACTGCACTCAACGCTGCCATTGGCCTATTTCAAGCAGGCATCCTTGATCGTTATGGCGTAAAACTTATTGGTGCCGATGTTGATGCGATTGAACGTGGTGAGAATCGCGAAATTTTCCGGGGCATTGTTGAGAAAATTGGTGGTGAGTCAGCTCGTTCTGTAATCTGCCACACTATGGAAGAAGTTCTTGAGGCGGTCAAGATTCTAAATTATCCAGTAGTTGTAAGACCGTCTTTTACAATGGGCGGATTAGGTTCTGGCATAGCCTTCGATGAGCCATCGCTTCATCAGATTGCAGGCGCTGGACTACGGCATAGCCCCACTTCCGAAGTCCTGCTAGAAGAATCGATTATTGGTTGGAAAGAGTATGAATTAGAGGTAATGCGCGATGGTCTTGACAATGTGGTTATCGTCTGCTCGATTGAAAATATTGATCCGATGGGTGTTCACACCGGCGATTCGATCACTGTAGCCCCGGCCCTAACGCTCACAGATGTTGAGTTCCAAAAGCTTCGTAATTTGTCGATCTCAATTATTAGAGAGGTCGGAGTAGCAACCGGTGGTTGCAATATTCAATTTGCTGTCAATCCAGATAATGGCCGAATTATTGTGATCGAGATGAACCCTCGCGTTTCTCGATCAAGCGCACTTGCATCCAAGGCCACAGGTTTTCCTATTGCAAAAATTGCAACAAAACTTGCCATCGGATACACGCTAGATGAGATTCAAAATGACATCACCAAAGTTACTCCGGCATCCTTTGAACCAACACTCGACTACATCGTGGTTAAAGCCCCACGGTTCGCCTTTGAAAAATTTGCAGATGCAGATCCACGTCTGACCACAACGATGAAGTCGGTGGGTGAGGCAATGGCGATTGGTCGTTCTTTCCCCGAGGCGCTCATGAAAGCGCTTAGATCGCTGGAACGAAAAGAGTCAATTTTTTCATTTCCAGCTGAAATCTCTGAGGTAAAGATTGAATCGTTGATGAGCCAGATTGGCAT
This sequence comes from Actinomycetota bacterium, assembly GCA_041165585.1. Taxonomy (GTDB): domain Bacteria; phylum Actinomycetota; class Actinomycetes; order Nanopelagicales; family Nanopelagicaceae; genus Planktophila. The sequence goes on from JBEANF010000013.1 coordinate 30,182, forward strand.
GCCGACCGAATACAGACTGCAGCAAGTACAACAAGTTCTTTGGGCTGGAAAGAGCGTTGAGGATGTCTATGCCGCAACCAAAATAGACCGCTGGTTCCTCACTCAAATCAACGCAATCAATGAAGCAGCTCGAAAGATCGCAGAACCAGGAGAGATGGGTGTTGAAGCGCTTCGGTTTGCGAAGGAGCTTGGATTTTCTGATGCACAGATTGCCAAACTTCGGGGAATAACAGAGGAGGATGTTCGCAAGGCACGAGCTCACCTGAATGTGCGCCCTGTTTACAAAACCGTCGACACCTGTGCAGCAGAATTTGAGGCATTTACACCGTATTACTATTCAAGTTACGAGGAAGAGAGTGAAGTTAAGCCGCGCACCAAACCTGCGGTGATAATTTTAGGAAGCGGACCAAATCGAATAGGTCAAGGAATTGAGTTTGATTATTCCTGCGTTCACGCATCGTTTACGTTGCGTGAGGCGGGTTATGAGACAGTGATGATCAACTGCAATCCAGAGACAGTTTCAACAGATTATGACACTAGCGATCGACTCTATTTTGAACCTCTCACATTAGAAGATGTTCTCGAGGTTGTTCATGCTGAAACATTAGCTGGTCCAGTGTTGGGAGTTATTACTCAATTGGGTGGACAAACTCCGCTTGGATTGGCGGCAGGATTAAAAGCAGCAGGTGTAAATATTCTCGGTACAAGTCCAGAGGCGATCAATTTGGCAGAAGAGCGAGGTGCCTTCGGTAATGTGTTGGAGTCTGTCTCACTTACAGCCCCTGAATATGGCATGGCTTCATCACAAATGCAGGCTCTGGATATTGCCGCACGTATTGGTTATCCGGTTCTGGTGAGACCTTCCTTCGTGCTTGGTGGTCGAGGGATGGAGATTGTTTACGATGATGCAGCACTGTCATCATTTATTTCTCGCGCTACAGACATCACGCCAGATCACCCGGTCCTTGTTGATCGTTTTCTTGATAGTGCAATTGAGATTGATGTTGATGCGCTCTATGACGGAACCGAATTGTTCCTTGGTGGCGTGATGGAGCACATTGAGGAGGCTGGTATTCACTCCGGTGATAGCGCTTGTGTATTACCGGCAATGACCGTTACCCTCGTGCAAGCCTCGGCGATTCGAGATGCGACTTACAAAATCGCTGAAGGTGTAGGGGTTCGAGGTCTGATTAATATCCAATTCGCTCTTGCAGCAGATCAGCTTTATGTATTAGAGGCGAACCCACGCGCATCACGTACCGTGCCTTTTGTTTCAAAGGCAACTGGAGTACCACTGGCCAAAGCTGCTGCTCGAATATCACTCGGTGCAACAATTTTTTCCCTCAGGGAAGACGGAACTCTTCCACGCGAAGGCGACGGCAAGGCGAAGGGTATTTCCGTCAAGGAGGCAGTGCTACCTTGGAATCGCTTCAGAAGGAGTGATGGTCGCGGCGTTGATGCGGTCTTAGGTCCAGAGATGCGATCTACTGGTGAAGTAATGGGAATCTCATCAACCTTTGGTGCCAGTTATGCCAAGAGCCAAATTAGCGCCTTTGGTTCACTTCCTAAGTCGGGATCTGTCTTCATATCACTTGCCGACAAGGATAAGAATGAAGGAATTGCACCGGCTCGCGCACTTGCGCAAATGGGATTTCGACTCTATGCAACCGCGGGAACCTCGGAGTTTCTGGCAGGTCATGGAGTCGTGACTGCTCGGGTACGCAAGGCTTCTGAGGGTCTAGGACCATTGGGGGAGAAGACAATTGTTGATCTGCTCAACGGTGGGGATATTGATTTAGTTATTAACACTCCAGTCGGTCGCGGAACACGCGCGGATGGCTGGGCTATTCGCACTGCAGCCATTCAGCGTTCTATCCCATGCATTACAACGACTGCAGGGTTTAGCGCTGCCGTGGAAGGAATTAAGGTTTTGCAATCAGGGGAATTAGGTGTTCAATCCATTCAAGGATGGTTGAGTGGCAAATGAGCACAATAAATAAGAGTGCAGCACAGATCAACGCCACAATTTTAAGTAATAAGCGGGTTGGTGCTTATCATCAGATTCTCTTGGCCATCGGAGATCTTGCCTCGGTGTGCCGACCGGGGAATTTCGTAGCGATCGCAGTCGGTGGCGATTCTTCCAAAATGGTTCTGCGCAGAGCTTTTGCGATTTCTCGCATCACCCATGGAAGCGCCTCAGGCGGGGCCATGGAGTTAATAGTTGCACCACATGGTTCCGGATCCCGTTGGCTATGTGCTCAAGATGAAGGATCAGAGATCGACATCGTGGCCCCACTCGGTAAGGCTTTTGGAATCCCTACTGCACCTGTAAATGCATTGCTTGTTGGCGGCGGATATGGATCTGCTCCACTTTTTGGATTAGCCGAAGTTCTCAAGGCGCGCGGATGTCGGGTTGACATGTTGCTCGGTGCAAGTACTGGATCAAAGATTTACGCTCCACTGGAAGGCAAGCGGAGCGCATCAACTCTTAAGATTTACACTGAAGACGGATCGATGGGGGAGATGGGGCGAGTAACTACCCCGATTAGAGAACTTCTTATTCAAGGAAAAGTCGATGTCATATATTCATGCGGACCAATGCCCATGTTGCGGGCCATTTCAGACCTCACTGAGGGCACAGATGTAGTGCATCAATGCGCCGTTGAAGAAGCTATGGCATGTGGAATCGGGATTTGCATGACGTGTGTACTCCCCGTAAAGAATGAAGATGGATCTATTTCGATGTTACGTTCGTGCATCGATGGTCCAGTGATGGATGGAAGTCAGGTTGCCTGGGATATTGTCGGCAAAGTACCTCCCGTGGTGGCTTCATGACGGAACCAACTTTAGATTTCTCAACGACCCTTGGTAATGCTTACTTTCCCGCGCCAATCTTCACTGCGAGTGGTTGTGCGAGTTCTGGAAAAGAACTTGCACAATTTTTTGACTTAAGGGATATCGGTGCAGTCGTCACGAAATCAGTGATGAATAAACCTCGCCATGGCCGCCCTACTCCACGAATGGCTGAGACACCATCTGGAATGTTAAATTCAATCGGTTTACAGGGCCCCGGTATCGATCAGTTCTTAGCTAAGGATGTTCCATGGCTGCTCGAGCGCGGCGCGCGAGTTGTGGTTTCGATCGCGGGTGAGACAACTGATGAATACGCAATGTTGGCTCGTAAGGTCAGGGCTGTCCCCGGAATCAGTGCATTAGAAGTAAATATCTCTTGCCCAAATGTTGAAAACAGAGGAATGGTCTTTGCCTGTGATCGAGATAGTTCAGCGCGAGCTATTGATGGGGTAAGGAAAATCATTGGCGGCGAGATTCCAATAATTGCGAAATTGACTCCGGATGTAACTGATATAACAAGTATTGCGACTGCAGTAGTTGATGCTGGGGCTGATGGTCTTGCTCTCATCAATACAGTTCTTGGAATGGTGATCAATCTAGATACGATGAAACCTCATTTGGGTGGAAAGACGGGCGGATTATCTGGGCCTGCAATTCGACCCGTCGCAGTGAGAGCCATATACCAAGTTCATAGCGCGATGTCTCACATTCCGATTCTAGGAATGGGAGGCGTGGCATCGGGAAGAGATGCTCTTGAGTTGATTTTGGCTGGAGCATCAGGAGTATCGGTCGGAACTGCAAGTTTCGGCGATCCGACGGCGATTCCTCGTATACAGAAGGAGTTGGCATCTTTGTTGGTAGCTCGTGGATTCTCATCAGTTAAAGAGGCAATCGGTTATGCCCATAGAGATGAGAGAGGTTAGAGAATGAAACGTCCAATTATTTTAGCGGTTGACACATCTGATTTTGATACGGCTCGTTCCTGGATTGAGGCAACGAGAGAAAGCATTGATATTTATAAGCTTGGCCTTGAATTTTTCCTCACATTTGGAGCAGAGGGGATAGCATCTATTGCGCGCGAAAGTGGAGCAGAGATTTTTTTAGATCTCAAACTCCACGACATTCCCAATACTGTAAAGAAGTCTGCAGAAACAGTTGATCATCTCCATCCGCGTTTTCTCACCGTGCACGCTAGCGGTGGCCATGCCATGATTGCCGCCGCCGTTGCAGCAGTAACACAAACTTCGATTACTGCCGTTACAGTGCTTACTTCCCTTTCAGATCAGGATTTAGCGGAATTAGGTTTTGCAGAGCCTGCCCTGCCAACCGCAGTTTCGTTGGCTCGAATCGCGACGCAGGCAGGTGCTCGTTCAATTGTTTGTTCACCACATGAAATTGCCGCAATTAGAGGTGTTGTTTCAGAGAATATAGAGATCATTACACCCGGTGTTAGGCCAGCTGTTGGTATTGGCTCAGATGATCAAATGCGAACTATGACCCCTGAAGAGGCGATCTCTCTTGGTGCTAATTATCTAGTGATCGGACGTCCGATAACGTCTTTCTGGAGAGATGGATCAGCTGCAATGGCTGCCCAAGCATCTGCGATGCTCGAAGCAGTTAACAGTTACTCCTGATTTCCTCTAGATTATTGCCATGGGCCGCCCACCGATCTTGTCAGATCAGCAGCGTCAAGCTGCCTTGGAAAAAGCGAAACAATCACGCTCTAGGCGAGCAGAGATAAAAGCGCAGGTAAAAAATGGATTGCTCAGTGTTGAAGATGTACTCGCTCTTTCGCTAGAGGATGAAGCTGTATCTAAGATGCGTGTAGTTGAACTTTTGGAATCACTTTCAGGAGTCGGCAAGGTGCGAGCGATCGCGATTCTCGACCGGCTTGGTATTTCTCACACTCGACGAATCATGGGTCTTGGACACCATCAGAAGAAGGCGCTGCTGGACGAATTTAAGATTCTTGGAATGCATCCTCAAAGTGGAAAACTAGTTGTTTTATCTGGGCCAGGGGGAGTCGGCAAGAGCACCGTGTCAGCTGAGATTCGAAAACGTGGAGATTTTTGGGTCAGCATTTCAGCAACTACACGGTCTCCTCGCCACACTGAAGAGCACGGTGTCGATTATATTTTTATGAGCGATGAAGAGTTTGATCGGGCAGTAAGTAACGATTATTTCTTAGAGTGGGCTGCCTTTGCTGGTGCGCGTTATGGAACACCTCGTAAGCCAGTTCTTGATGCTTTGTCTCAGGGTAGAGATGTACTTCTTGAGATTGATATTGAAGGCGCTAAACAGGTAAAGAAGAATTGGAAAGATGCTCTTCTCGTTTTTCTTGAACCCCCAACATGGGAGGAGCTGGTGTCGCGTTTAGAGGGACGAGCAACTGACTCACCAGAACGGCGAGCAGAGCGATTGGCTCTGGCGCAGGAAGAGATGGCCGAAGCCCCATTTTTCGACCATATTCTGGTCAATGATCAGGTCGAGCACGTGGTCGCAAGCCTGATAAGATTGGCTCATTCGTAGGCCGCAGGTCGGCCGCGCATCTATTTTTAGGGGGCAAATGATGGACGGAATCACAAATCCACCAATTGACGAACTTCTCGACAAGAGCGGCTCTAAGTACAGCCTTGTTCTTTATGCGGCAAAGCGTGCTCGTCAGATTAATGCCTACTACTCACAACTTGGTGAAGGCCTACTTGAATACGTAGGACCACTTGTTGAAACTCACGTGCACGAGAAGCCTCTTTCAATCGCCCTGCGCGAGATCAATGAGGGTCTTCTGACAATCGAAAATCTCGAACCTGCAGCTAAGTAATCTCCAGAGGTAGATCACGTGGCCGCACGCGAAGTAATTCTTGGCGTTGGCGGGGGAATAGCAGCTTATAAATCATGTGACCTTCTGCGTCGTCTTCAGGATAAAGGTTTTGCAGTAACTGTTATCCCGACGCCTTCAAGTTTGAATTTCGTAGGTGCAGCCACATGGGCGGCTCTGTCAGGACGCCCGGTTACAACTTCGGTCTGGGAGCGAGTCGATGAAGTTCGCCATGTTAAATTGGCAAAGGAAGCCGAATACATTCTCGTTGCCCCAGCGACGGCAGATCTCATCGCGCGCATTGCACAAGGGCGAGCAGATGACCTTCTTACCAATACCCTTTTAGCAAGTACCGTTCCAGTTTTAATTGTTCCGGCAATGCATCCAGCAATGTGGACTAACCATGCAACTCAAGCAAATGTGCAGTTACTCCGAGAACGCGGATATTTCGTAATGGAACCCGATGTTGGCGCACTCACAAGTGGTGACGTAGGTGTTGGTCGATTTCCGGAAACTTCCCGTATTTTGACTGAGTTTTTTGAGATTACAGACCCGCGGCGCGATCTCATTGGTAAGAAGGTACTCGTCACGGCTGGTGGCACACGAGAAGCTCTTGATCCAATTAGATTCATAGGCAACAACTCATCTGGGATTCAAGGTTATGCAGTAGCAAGAGCGGCAGCTAAACGTGGTGCAGAGGTGACATTGATTCTTGGCCCTAGCACTATCAAACCACTACCAGGTATTAAAACTATCAATATTGTCTCTGCTCAGGAGATGTTTGAAGCGGTGAGTGCGTTCTTTGATGAGTGCGATATCTTGGTGATGAGCGCAGCCGTTGCAGATGCGAGGCCTTCGCGAAGAAGTGAGAGCAAAATAAAGAAGGATGAACTCTCGGCGATAGAATTGCTACCAAATCCCGACATCATCGCGACGGTTGCTGCTCGCAAGACGGATCAATGTGTTATTGCCTTCGCAGCAGAGACAAGTTTGAATATCGAAGAAGGCGCAAGAAAATTACAAGCAAAGGGTGCTGATATTCTCTATCTGAATGATGTTGTCGGAGCTGATATCTTTGCCTCTGAGCAGACCCAGGGAGTGATGCTGGTCGCACTTCCTGATGGAAAATTCGATCAGCGCCCAATTGAACGCATCAGTAAAGACACGCTCGCTGATCTTCTCTTAGATCAAGCCGTCGATAAGTTAGGTTAGGACAATGTCAAAGCGCCTCTTCACATCAGAATCCGTAACTGAAGGTCATCCAGATAAGATTGCCGACCAAATATCGGATGCAATCCTCGACTCCCTACTGTCACAGGACTCAAAGAGTCGAGTGGCAGTTGAAACTCTTATTACAACAGGTCAGGTACATGTTGCTGGTGAGGTAACCACAAATGGTTATGCCGATGTGATGGGAATTGTGCGTGACACGGTTATCGGGATCGGCTATGACTCATCCGTTAAAGGTTTTGATGGAAATAGTTGCGGAGTTTCAATCTCGATTGGACAACAGTCACAAGACATTGCCCAAGGCGTAAATGATGCATTTGAACATCGCGTTGATTCAGCAGCAGATCCGCTAGATCTACAGGGTGCTGGAGACCAAGGTTTGATGTTCGGCTATGCCTGCGATGACACTAAAGAGCTCATGCCGCTGCCAATTTATCTCGCACATAAGTTAGCCCAACAACTCACAGCAGTAAGAAAGAGCGGCCAACTTGCCTATCTACGACCAGATGGCAAGACGCAGGTGACGATTGAATACGATGGCGCTACAGCTATCGCCCTCGACACTGTGGTGATCTCTAGCCAGCATGCAGAAGATGTTGATGTCGCTAAAAAGTTAACTCCGGAAATTATTGAGTACGTGATTAATCCGGTTCTTGCTGATGTAGATCTACCAAAGAAGGATCTTCGCACACTTATCAATCCAACAGGTCGTTTTGTAATCGGTGGTCCTATGGGAGATGCTGGTTTAACAGGAAGAAAAATTATTGTTGATACCTACGGCGGCATGGCCCGACACGGCGGCGGAGCCTTTAGCGGTAAGGATCCATCCAAGGTTGACCGTTCAGCAGCGTATGCAATGCGATGGGTTGCAAAGAATGTCGTTGCTGCAGGACTTGCAACTCGATGTGAGGTTCAGGTTGCCTATGCGATTGGCAAGGCTCATCCAGTGGGTGTATTTGTCGAAACCTTCGGTACCGAAACTGTTGCAGTGGCTAAGATCCAGAGCGCTGTCACGAGCGTTTTTGATTTGCGTCCTGCTGCGATTATTCGTGATCTCAATCTTTTACGTCCGATCTACTCACAGACAGCGGCATATGGACACTTTGGTCGAGAGCTACCTGACTTCACTTGGGAATCCACTAACCGTGTGGATGCACTTCGCTCTGCGATCTAAGTACGGTTTTTAAGGTCAATCATGGCCACGGGACGTCTTCGACTTAAGATTCAAAGCGAGACTGCCCGTTCTGAAGTCGCATCGTCCAATCAACCTGTTGCACGAGTGTGGGTTAATACTGGTGTGTTGCACCTTGATGAAAGTTACGACTATCTAGTCCCACAATCCCTTGACTTGACAGTTAAAGAAGGATCACGGGTTTCAATAAATTTCTCAGGTCGAATAGTTGACGGTTTCGTTATAGAGCGCCTCGAGAGTGCAGCGGTTGGAAATTTAAAATTCATCGAGAAAGTGATCTCGCCGATCCCTCTCTTGACTCAGGAGAGTAAGGCTCTAATAGAAGCCGCAGCTCATAAGTGGGGTGGATCCATCTTTGACCTGCTATCAAGCGCCATTCCACCTCGGGTGGTCGGCGCGGAGAAACGAGATTTTTCCCTCAACGACTTCACAGATAAGCCCAGCCAAAAACGACAACCATCTCATTCCTACTATCTCTTTGCCCCAGGTGAAGATCCGTTTCTCACATTAATTGATTGGATCAAATTGCGAGGCAAGTTGGGGGCAGTCTTGGTAGTACTTCCTGAAGTTCGGGAAGTAGAAGGTCTTTCAGGGCGTCTGAGCGTAGATAAAGTAGCTCATACTGTTTTGGACGCATCTCTACCACGTGGTGAGAGATATTCGAGTTTTCTAGATGTGGCAGCTGGAAATAGTTCTGTAGTAATCGGTACTCGCTCGGCGATTTTTGCGCCAATTCGTAATTTGCAGACAATTATCGTCTATCGAGAAGGCGCGCAATCTCATTATGAAGTCCGCTCGCCCGGTTGGAACACCAGAGAAGTTGCGATTCTTCGCTCACAATTGTCTGGAATTGACCTTACCTTTGCAGGATTCTCCCCATCATCAGAGTGCTCTCTACTTATTGAAGAAGATTTTCTCGGCTTGAAGGGACGGAAAGGCAAAGTAGATGCAACCGCTTATCCGCAATTACATGGGGAGTTGCTTCCGGATCGAATCTTCTCTCCGATACGAAAGGCGCTAGAGAAAGGCAGTGTTCTCTTCCTCGTACCGCGCAAAGGATATGCACAAGCTATTTCTTGTAAATCGTGCAAGAACATCGCCCTCTGCGATTGTGGTGGACGAATATCACTCCTGGGACCTGGAAAAGGATTTAGATGTTCCCTATGCAGCAAGGAGATCGCCTCTTGGAGTTGTGCTTGGTGTAAGAAGAACGAGCCGATCCTGTTGGGACGTGGCAATCTGCGCTTTGCTCAAGAGATAGGTCGCGCCTTCCCAGGATTTCGCATCCTTTCATCAGATGCCGAGAACCCGATTGCCTCAGTTAATAAAGAGAGATCTTTGGTTCTTGCTACCGCCGGTATGGTTCCGATCATTTCAGGTGGTTATAAAGCAATTGTGATACTCGAGGCAGAGAGTTTGTTCTCCCAGATAGATTTACGAGCTCAAGAACGTGCTCGAGAATCAATCATGCATGCAATTTCTCACATATCGGTAGATGGGAAGGCCTTGGTCGTAATAGATAATTCTCATCCGGTTGTTGCAGCGGTCGCTCGTTGGAATCAATCGCCTTTGTTAATTAGAGAGTTGCGCGAGCGAGAACAGACGAACCTTCCTCCATATGTGCATTCAATAGCCATTGAATTACCAACGGCCGATACGCCTTTATTCATCAATGGAGTCAAATCATCGGTGAGCCAATCGCGCTTACCCAAAGGGGTACGAATTCTTGGGCCAACCAAACTAGATGGATTGAATTCGCGAGTAGTTTTGACTGTACCAAGAAATCAAGGTCAAGTCCTGATTGATTTCCTCTCAACCTACCGCAGAAAGCGTTCTGCCTCTCGCAAATCTATACCTTCGATGCGAGTAGATCCTTACTCGATCACGTAGCAACCAACCTCAGCCTCTGATTGCGTTAAGATAGTGTCATGGCGATTCAAGAGATCAGATTATTTGGTGACCCCGTGTTGGTTACACCAGCATCTCCAGTAATTGACTTTGATAAAGAATTACGTAATCTCGTCAGTGATTTGGTCGACACAATGCTTGATGCACCCGGAGCTGGTCTTGCGGCTCCTCAAATCGGTGTGCCCCTGAGGGTCTTTACCTGGTGTGTTGATGAAGAAATTGGCCATCTCGTAAACCCATCATTGACCTTGAGTGAAGAGCTCCAGGATGGTGAAGAGGGGTGTCTGTCATTTCCAGAGTTGCGATATGAGACTCCCCGGGCAATGCGAGCAGTAGCCAAAGGCTTCAATATGCATGGAGAACCGATAATTGTAGAGGGTTCAGAGTTTCTAGCTCGAGCCCTACAGCACGAAACCGATCATCTTGATGGGATCCTCTTTATTGATCGAATGCCATCGGAGTCAAGAAAAGCGGCCATGAAAGAGATTCGCGATTCACAATGGTTTGGAAGTGCAATTGAGGCCGGAATTGATCCAATCATTAAAGTGTCACCACACCAAACTTTCGGGAAAGGTCGCTAGTGCGTTTAGCTGTTGCCGCATCGTCTGCGGTAGCGATACCAACACTTGAGCATTTACAGAATAGCCCGCATCAACTTGTTCGAATTTTCACGACATCTGACTCACACAGTGGTCGAGGGAGAGCACTGAAACAGAGTGAGATTGCAGAATGGGCAAGTCGTTCTGGAGCAGATTTAGTCAAAGTTGGATCTGCAACAGAGATGCAGAATCATTTACGCGATTTAGATTGTGTTATTACTATTGCTTTCGGAATTCTTTTGCCTGAAGATATCCTTGGAATACCTACGCATGGTTTTATAAATCTACATTTCAGCGTTCTACCCGCTTGGAGAGGCGCCGCCCCCGTTCAAAGAGCTATAGAGCATGGCGATGAGTTGATTGGAGCCACTGTGTTCCAATTAGATCGGGGAATGGACACAGGTCCGATATACAGATCGCTTTCACTTACTAGGGATCCTGATCTGCGGAGTAAAGAGGTACTTGAACTTCTGTCACGTGAGGGCGTCCAATTAGTCGCCGATTCACTAGATGACATTGCCGCAGGTGTGATCCCACGGCCTCAATCCGACGTAGGTGCGAGTTTGGCCCCAAAAATTCTCAAGAGTGAGGCGGTAGTCGATTGGTCAAGATCGGCAATCGAGGTTCACAACAAAATATGTGCTCTCTTTCCCAATCCCGTTGCCTTTACTCGGGTACGTGGCAAAGTTTTAAAGATCACTAAGTGCTTTCGTGTTAGGAAGGAATTTTCTGGAAATTTATCAGTCGGTGAGATTGTCATCGAGAATGACTGCGTCTTTGTCATCTGCGCAGAGGGTGCGATAGAGCTTAAGTCTGTGATTCCTGAAGGCAAAGGCGAGATGGATGCCTCAGCCTGGGCGAGAGGATTCCGACCGGTTCCTGGTGAACTTTGTGGTTGAAGCACGGCGCCATGCTTTTAGAAAACCAAAGGCTGATCCGATCCGTCTCTTAGTCTTCGACATTTTATCTGAGGTAAATCGGCGTGATGGGTATTCAAACCTGCTCTTGCCCAAGGCTTTAGAGAACTCGAAATTCGACGCTCGAGATAGGGCTTTTGCCACCGAACTTCTCTACGGAACATTACGCATGCAAGGACGTCATGACTATACATTGAGTCAAATCAGCGATCGCCCGTGGAGTGAAGTCGATGCCGGTATCGTTGATGTCACACGAATGGGATTGCAGCAGATTTTTGAAATGCGTGTTCCTATGCATGCGGCAGTTTCAGAAAGTGTTGAACTTGCACGCCAGGTATTGGGGGAGTCTAAGGCATCTTTTGTGAATGCACTTTTGCGCAAAGTAAGTGCTCGCACACTTGATGAATGGTTAGCTCCTGCTCGTGAAATTAGAGACGATGTCTCTCGATTAGCCATCATTTATTCTCACCCCGAGTGGATTGTGAGTGCATACTTTGATCTATTGAGAGATTTTGCAGAAGTTGAAGATCTCCTCAGTGCTAATAACACGCCGGCGCAGCCAACATTTGTTGCGTGGCCTGGTCGTTCATCCCGCGAAGAGTTTGAGATTTTTGGCATGAGTCCAACTCCTTATTCGTCTTACGGTTTTACAGCAGATGCCACTCCATCTTCGCTAGAAGCAGTTCGACATCGTAGAGCTGGTGTACAAGATGAAGGATCTCAACTGGTTGCCGAAATCTTTGCTAAAGCTTCCGCGCATTCGAATTCATGGCTAGATCTCTGTGCTGGTCCTGGTGGCAAAGCTGCTCTACTTGCCTCAATAGCTGCCGAATCCGGTCGAGAATTTACCGCAAATGAAGTTTCCCAGGCGCGCGCTGATCTAGTTCAGAAAGTGATCGGGAGATATCCAGTTTGGGTAGGTGATGCACGTTTGATCGAGTCTCGCGGCCAGACCTTCGATGCCATATTGGCCGACGTGCCGTGTACTGGAATAGGTGCGCTGCGACGTCGACCCGAAATTCGCTGGCGAAGATCGATTGCAGATATGAGAGCCCTGATTCAATTGCAACGGGAGATTGCCGATGCTGCACTTTCGTCGTTGAGTCGCGGCGGAATCTTTGGATATGCGACATGTTCGCCTCATCTGGCCGAAACAAGTATTTTGGTAGGTGACATGCTCAAGCGTCATCCTGAGCTTGAGCAGATTGATGTCTCTAATTATCTTCCCGAGAATCTAAATGGAGCGATACGCGATGGATCTCTTTCACTATGGACTCATAGACACAACACCGATGCAATGTTTCTAGCCCTCTTTCGGAAGATTGGTTGAGGTAACCTTCAACTCATGGGTATCAGAATTACGCCAAGTATTCTTAACGCCGATTTCTCCAATCTGGATGGGGAGATTGCCAAGATTGCTCCAGTCTCTGACCTCTTACACCTGGATGTTATGGACAATATCTTTGTTCCTAACTTCACCTTTGATGCGCAAACCGCCTTTGGAATCATCTCTCGTTCGCCAATCCCAGTTGATTCCCATCTGATGGTAAGTAATGTTGATGAAATTGCTCCTTTATATGCGCAAGCTGGTAGTGCTAGTGTGACTATCCACGCAGAAGCCTGCCTCGACATTTCAAAGACTCTCAAAGCGATTAGATTTTATGGAGCCAGAGCGGCCTTAGCGCTGAAACCGGCAAGTAATTTTGATGATTATCGTAACTACATGGATCAGGTAGATATGCTCCTAGTTATGACAGTCGAGCCTGGTTTTGGTGGACAGAAATTTATGGAATCCATGATGGATAAGGTCAGAAAAGCTCGTCGTGAAATTGGTGATAGGCAGATTTGGTTACAGGTCGACGGTGGCATCTCAGAGCAGACTATTGAAATCGCTCGTGATGCCGGAGCAGATACTTTTGTTGCAGGTAGCGCCGTCTTTAACTCGCCAGACCCCGCGCAGATGGTTGGTCATCTACGTCAACTCGCTAGTAATTAATAGCGTCTCCTGATGATCTGGCATCAAGTAAACTACAGTCATGAAATCATTTGATGAGTTGTGGGTTGAACTTGCCCAAAAAGCAATCGATCGACCTGCCGACTCTTCAACGATCGCAGCCCTAGATGCTGGAATCCATACCATCGGTAAGAAGATTATTGAGGAGGCCGGTGAAGTTTGGCTCGCCGCAGAGCACGAAGGCAATGACGCGCTAGCCGAGGAGATTAGTCAACTTCTCTATCATCTGCAGACATTGATGCTAGCCCGAGGTTTAACTCCAACCGACATTTACAAATATCTCTAAACCCCTTAAGGAGCCACATGTTAAGAATTGCAATACCAAATAAAGGTTCTTTGGCTGAAGAGTCCATAGGAATCTTGAAAGAGGCTGGGTACAGACAGCGCAGCGATTCAAGGGATTTAATTCTTGTCGATAATACAAATGGTGTTGAGTTTTATTATCTTCGTCCGCGCGACATTGCCATTTATGTCGGCTCAGGCGAGTTAGAGGCTGGGATCACTGGCCGAGATTTACTTCTGGATTCAGGTGCATCTGCCAAAGAGATAATGGCTCTGAATTTCGGTGGCTCCACTTTTAGATTTGCAGCTCCTATAGGCAGTAGTTACTCAATCAAAGATATAAATAGAAAGCGTGTGGCTACGGCATACCCTGGATTGGTTTCTAGTTATCTGCAATCATGCGGAGTGAGTGCCGATGTCGTTCGTCTTGATGGAGCCGTTGAGAGCAGCGTACGTCTTGGAGTTGCTGATCTCATCGCAGATGTAGTGAGCACAGGAAATACCCTTCGCCAAGCCGGTTTAGAGATTTTCGGCGAACCAATTCTGACAAGTGAGGCAATACTGATTGCGCGTGATGATGAGAATATTCCAGCTGACCTTGAAGTTTTGATTCGACGCTTGCAAGGGGTTGTGACAGCGCGTCAGTATGTTTTGCTTGATTATGATGTAAAAAAGGTTGATATAGAGGCGGCTTGCGCCATCACTCCAGGTCTTGAATCCCCGACAATTTCACCTTTGCAAAATCCTGAGTGGTTTGCCGTTCGTGCCATGGTCCTTCGTACTTCAACGAATGAGATCATGGATCAACTATGGGCACTTGGAGCCCGCGGGATCCTTGTCACCGATATCCATGCTTGCCGACTTTAGATCGCTATTTACGAGCGCTCTGGCCTGATTCCTCTACATCTTCGCGGCTAATTCCAAGAAGATAAAGCACGCTATCCAGGTAAGGTGCACTCAGCGCGCTATCTGCAGCAGCTCGCACTGCGGGTTTTGCATTGAAGGCTATTCCAAGTCCTGCCAGTGCGATCATGTCGAGATCGTTGGCACCGTCACCTATTGCCACAGTCTGCGCAAGTTCTACTTTTTCGATAGCAGCAAAATCACGGAGCGCTTGAGCTTTGGCGGCTCTATCTATAACTGGCCCAGTCACATTTCCAGTGAGAACTCCATCGATGATCTCCAGCGAGTTGGCTCTAAAGTGGTTTATATTCAAGGAGTCCAAGAGAGGTTCAATCACTTCTCTGAAACCACCTGAAACGACTGCAACGGTATGTCCGAGCTTTTGCAATGTACTGACCAGGGTTTTGGCACCAGGAGTAAGTGAGATTTCGTCCCTCACTTGATTAATGACCGATTCTGGCAAGCCTTTAAGTAGCGTGACTCTCTCTCGCAAACTTGCTTCGAAGTCGAGTTCACCAGCCATGGCGCGATCTGTTATTGCCTTAATCTTTTCTTGAACCCCAGCTTTTGCGCCAAGTAATTCAATAACTTCCTGCGATATCAGGGTTGAATCTACATCCATAAGGACTAGCTTCTTCGCCCAGCGCATTAAGCCGCCGGGGGAGACGGCGATGTCAATGTCATATTCAGATGCAAGTGGAGTGAGTAACTTCTTTAACTCATCACTAGTTGATCCGCTGACAACGCACTCAATTGCAGTTAGTGGGTAGCTTGCGGTGCGGTGAATTCGTTCTATATTTGCACCAGACCTAGCAATTTCAGATGCCACCGCGCCGAGAGCGGCCGGCTTTAGGTTTTGAGAGAGAAGTACCACATGAGTTAATCCAATTTTGGCAGCGATGCTGTCATTTTCTTGTTCAGAGAAAGCGATAGCGATATCCAGATTTAGTGACTCTGCCATCTCGTTGAGATCGATCTCGACGGCTTTCGCATGAGCACTATCTAGCCCAATCAAGATTGTCAGGATGAGTCGTGAACGGATAACCACTTGTTCTATATCAAGAATGGAGAGTGAGAAGGGGGCCAGAGAGGAGAAAAGGGCCTCGGTAATTCCAGGTCTATCTTCACCAGAGACGAGAATCAATCCGGTGAAATGTGCCTTCGTGGTATCCATGTGGAGAGATTATCGTGAATCACAAGGCAAACTCTGCGAATTTCTCTGTAAAAGAGAGATATTGGCACTATCTTTTAGCCCGTGAGTGAACAGGAAGTTCTGCGGGTATCGGATGCATTTGTGCGACGGGGATCTCGGACGATTCTGGGGCCAATCACCTTCGCAATCGCTCCTGGTGAGCGTTGGGTAATTCTGGGCCCCAATGGTGCTGGAAAATCGACCCTTCTCAACCTCTTGGCTACCCGCTCTTTTCCAACTTCAGGGAAGGTCTTTGTATTAGAAAAGGAATTGGGGAAAGTTGACCTATTTGAGTTGCGCACCAGAATAGGTTTAGCCGGAGTAGGTATCTCAGAAGACATTCCCTATGAAGAAAAAGTACGCGATGTTGTGGTCACAGCTGCCTACGCGGTCATTGGTCGCTGGAATGAAGATTATGATCTTTGGGATGAATCACGGGCGGTTGCATTACTCACAACTTTCGGCGTGCGCGATCTGGCAGATCGTGAATACGGATCTTTGAGCGAGGGTGAAAAGAAGCGAGTGCAGATTTCGCGTGCTCTGATGGCAGATCCTGAACTATTACTTTTAGATGAGCCAACTGCCGGTCTTGATGTAGGCGGGCGAGAGGATTTATTGCGCCGTTTCTCGGCTTTCTCAAGTGATCCAAGCGCGCCGGCAACGGTCATAGTCACTCACCATATTGAGGAAATACCCGTAGGAACTACTCATGCCTTGTTGCTCAAAAATGGCACCATCGCCGTCAGCGGGCCAGTAAATCAAGTAGTTACGAGCGAACATATAAGCGCGGTCTTCGAGGTCGAGGTTGCAGTTCACTTTGACGGTTCACGTTTCTATGCTCGTGCCAATTCGTGAGTAGAACACTTTTCGACCCCATCCATCCTTCTTGGAATGGAGTGATAGATCCGATGAGGGAGAAGATTTCAGCGATTTTTGCTGAGATTTCTCAGACGGAATTCATACCCGCAGTAGATCGAATCTTTAGCCCCCTTAGAGTCGATATGAATGCCGTAAAGGTGGTCATAGTTGGACAAGATCCGTACCCAAATCCCAATTACGCCGATGGCTTTGCTTTCTCGGTAAAGAGAGAGATTTCACCTTTTCCAGGATCGCTAATTAACATCTTTAAGGAGCTGGAATCAGATTGCAGCACCCCTCTTCCTTTAAATGGAAATCTGGAGAGGTGGGCCGAGCAAGGCGTTCTATTGATCAATCGAACACTGACGACGAGGCCGGGGGAGTCACACTCGCATCAAAGGTCTGGTTGGCTAGAGATCACCGAATCAATTATTTCATCTGTTGCATCAAAGGGCGTTGTTGGAATTCTATGGGGTGGTAATGCTCACCAGCTATCAGATTACTTTCTTGACGGAAAGGTGATCAAAAGTGCACATCCGAGCCCACTAAGTGCCTATCGTGGGTTCTTTGGCTCTCGCCCATTTTCGAGAACCAATGAGATTTTACTTTCAGAAGGAATAAATCCAATAGTCTGGTAGTAAATAAGCCGGCCACTCACAGAGCGTGAGCGACCGGCTTATTACTTATTTGAAATTACTTATCCAACCCAGATATTAATTGGGGACTGGAGGAAGTAGATCATGAAGAGGCCAGATACAAGCCAGAGAAGTGGATGGATCTCTTTAGCTCGTCCCTGAATGGCGCGGATGATTACGTGGGTAACGAATCCAACACCGATACCTACAGAGATGTTGTACGTAAATGGCATCAAGATGATTGTGAGGAATGCTGGAATAGCTACGCCGTAATCTTCCCAATCAATGCTCTTGATCTGAGTCATCATCAAAAATCCGACGATAATGAGAGCAGGAGTTGCAGCCTCGTAAGGAATGATGGCGACGAGAGGAGCTAAGAATGTTGTGAGCAGGAAGAGAATTCCTGTAACAACAGAAGCCAATCCAGTACGCGCACCTTCACCAACACCTGCTGCAGATTCAATATAGCTTGTGTTCGAGGAGATGCTTCCTGCACCGCCGGCCACAGCCGCAATTGAGTCTACGAAGAGGATCTTGTTGTTATTTGGAACATTGCCCTCATCATCGATTAATCCCGACTCATGTCCGATTGCCGTGACAGTTCCGACGGTGTCGAAGAAGTCAGAGAGCAGAAGGGTGAATACTAAGAGGATTGCGGTGATTACAGGCACGCGATCAAAGGATCCAAATAGATTGAAATCGCCAAAGAGTGAGAAGTCTGGTGTATCAACAAGCTTGTCAGGCATAGCAGGAACGTTCAAGTTCCAACCTTTTGGATTTACTGCTCCTGTAGCGCCATTGAACAATGGGCCAATCTTGAAAGCAGATTCAATGGCAATCGCGGCGGCTGTTGCTACAACGATACCGATAAGGATTGCACCTTTGACCTTCTTAACCAGTAATGCGATGGTAAGTAGGAGACCAATAGCGAAGACGATGATTGGCCAACCTACAAGGTTTCCATTATCGCCAAGTGTTACAGGTACTGGTCCTGTACCGGTGCGGCGAACGAAGCCGGCATCGACTAGACCGATTAATGCGATGAATAGACCAATACCAACAGAGATCGCGATCTTGAGTTGAGCTGGTACAGCGCGGAAGACTGCACCGCGGAATCCGGTAAGAACGAGAATGGTGATTATGATGCCCTCGAGCACCACGAGTCCCATTGCATCAGCCCATGTCATCTTGGATGCAATACCAACTGCAACGAAGGTGTTTAGACCGAGTCCAGTTGCCAGAGCGAGTGGGTAGTTACCCAATACACCCATCAAAATTGTGAGTAGTCCTGCCATGAGGGCAGTCATTGCGGCAACAAGTGCTAAGTTTGGAGCGTCTCCGCCACCGATATATTTCCCATCAGCATCTTTTGCGAGTCCGATGATGAGTGGGTTGAGCGCGACGATGTAAGCCATTGTGAAGAATGTGACGATACCGCCTCGAACTTCCTGGGCTACTGTTGATCCGCGCTCTGATATTTTGAAGTAACTATCGAGCATTTCTTACCTTCCTCATTTTGTTGTCGGGGGTGGTTGCGACCCCGTGTGAAATGACGGCCCACAGACCGAGCACAGGTGGGGAGCTCTGCGATGGGGTCAAAATATCTGACCGGTGTTGTTACTTGGAGGTTAGGCGCGCAAGAATTCCGAAGGAAATTGCAACTGATTGGCCGATAAAGAGGGCAAAGAGAAGAGTTCCAAGGCCTAGAGTGCCTCCGAGGGCAGCACCTGCTATCGAGACTATGACTTCAAGTCCGAGTCGCACTCGACCTACCCGAACTCCGGTGCGTTGGTGTAGCCCAGTCATTGCCCCATCTCGCGGACCTGGTCCAAGGCCACATGTGATGTAGAAGGCTGAACCGATTCCAACAAGTGCGATACCAAGAAATGTAAAGATCAATCCAGTGAGAATTCCCTCTTGCAGTGGAAAGATTTTTGTACCAATTTCGATAAAGAGGGAGATGATAAGAATATTGGCAAGAGTTCCAAATCCTGGTCGCTCTTTGAGTGGTATCCATAGTGAGAGAACGAACGCGCCAATAATAAGGGTAGCCGTACCTATTGAAAGTCCGCTCTTGAGTGAAATTCCTTGAGCCAGAACAGACCATGGAGCATTTCCTAATCCGGATTGAATGATCATCCCGTCACCCAGACCGAAGATAGCCAAACCGAAGATGAGAATTGCAACACGTTTTGGCGAAAGATCCCAACGATGAGCCGCAGTCCAAGGAACCTGCGGAACTGTGCGATGAGGCTTGAACAGTGAGATCAGATTGCGCAATGACATTCTAGAATCCTATATCTAAGTGAGATGATTTGAGTATCCTTACGCAATGTTCATTGGCTCAGGTACGTTCATCAATGTCATCGCAATAATCGCTGGCGCCTCACTTGGTGTATTTATAGGTGGTCGTATGCCCGAACGAATGCGTGCACTTATCACCGATGTTTTAGGCTTAATAACAATCTTAGGCGCGGCAACTGCTTTGGTGCGAATCTCTTCGGAAAGCTATATTGCAGCTCTTCCAAAGGGATGGCCACTTTTGGCCGTCCTTGCATCTCTTCTCATCGGCGGAGTAATTGGCAGCGCTGCTCGTTTGGAAGATCGGCTTGAAGGATTTGGACGATTCTTACGCATTAAGTTCCGAGCGGACGGCCAAGGAACTTTTGTGGAAGGTTTTCTCTCATCATCGTTGCTCTTTGTGATTGGACCTTTGGCAATATTGGGTTCAATCAGCGACGGTATGGGTACTGGCACCGATCAGTTGATCTTGAAATCATCTCTAGACTTTTTCGCTGCTATGGCTTTTGCTGCAAGTCTTGGATGGGGAGTAGCAGCATCGGCTATCCCGGTAGGAATTTACCAAGGCATCTGGACGGTGATTGGATTCGGATTGGGCAATATCCTCTCGAAGTACCAAGTAGATGCCATGACGATAGTTGGAGGTCTCATGCTCGTCTCAATTGGACTTGGTCTACTGAAGATTAAAACAATTGCAACCGGCAACTTACTCCCGGCATTGTTAGTGGCTCCAATCTTTGTCGGTGCTCTTCATCAATTTGTCTAATCTCTAGATGGTCGATGCATCGATGACGAAGCGATATTTCACATCACTGGCAACGGTGCGGTCATAGGCGGTCTGCACGTAATCAACTGTGATTACCTCGATATCGCTGACAATTCCATGTTCGGCGCTGAAATTGATCATCTCTTGAGTCTGTGCAATGCCCCCGATCATGGATCCAGCCAGAGACTTGCGTCCATTGAGAAGTGAGCCGGCATGAACAGGATATGGCTCCCCTGGAAGACCAATAACTACCAAAGTTCCATCTATTTTCAAGGTTGCGAGGTAATTATTAATATCGATTTGAGCACTGACAGTATTGAGGATCAGATCGAATTTCCGAGCATAGGGCTTGAGATCTTTGGGATCACTAACATGGATAAATTCATCAGCACCCATAGCCAATGCATCATCTCTTTTGGCCCCCGAGTGTGAGATAACACTTACATGAGCACCGAGGGCATGGGCAAATTTCACACCCATATGTCCTAATCCACCCAATCCCATTACTGCAACCTTTTTACCGGGAGCTGCGCCCCAGTGCTTAAGCGGTGAATACAGAGTAATTCCTGCACAGAGCAGTGGAGCAACACCATCAAGTGGCAAACTCTTAGGAATTTGAACTGCGTAGTTTTCGTTGACCACAAAGATATTGCTATAACCACCCATTGCAACAGTCGTACCGTCTCGTTCGAGCGTGTTATAGGTACCAGTCATTCCTTCGTCGCAATATTGCTGAAGGCCATCACGACACGGTTGACATTTGCGACATGAATCAATGAAGACTCCAACGCCGATGTGGTCGCCCACTGAGAATTTGGTGACAGCAGAGCCAACTTCGCGAACTACCCCTGCAATCTCATGGCCAGGAATCATGGGGAAGAGGGCAGGACCCCATTCTTCGCGCACCTGATGAATATCTGAGTGGCATATACCTGCGTAAGAAATATCGAGTAGAACATCGTGCTCGCCTACAGCCCGGCGCTCAAAATCATGCGTGACGAAGGGTGCGCCTTTACTTAATGCTGCCAAACCGCGTGCTTTGATCATTTTTACTCCATTCGGTATTGAGAAATCATTTAAAGTTCGTTAAAGGGAAGCGGATCACCTGAAATGTGGCCGGCCCGAGAATTTCGAGCAGTCACACCTCTCATGTGGTGGCGCCGACAGAGAACTTCATAAGCCACTTCATCACTAGCCCCAACATCTGCCACAACCACCTGTTCGCCTTCTGTAACCATCTTTCCGCCGACAGTTCGAGCGTTGTGGGTGGCACGTGATCCACACCAGCAAAGAGCTTCCACTTGAAGAGTATTTACACGGTCTGCCAGTTCTACCAAGCGGGCAGAACCGGGGAAGAGTTTGGTACGAAAATCAGCCAGGATGCCAAATGCGTAAACATCTATTCCAAGACCATCAACGATTCGCGCAAGCTGTTCAATCTGTTCAACTTGGTAAAACTGCGCTTCATCACAGATCACATAATCAATCCGCTCACCGATTGAGAGCTTATCTACTACAAATTTATGAATATCAAAGCCGGGCAATACTTCGATAGCGACACTTGTTAATCCAAGGCGGGATGAGATTCTGCCCGCTCCGGCACGATCCTGAGATGTAAAGATCAACCCACCACGACCTCGTTGCTGGTGGTTATGCGCAGTCTGAAGAGCGAGCGTGGATTTACCGCTATCCATTGTTCCGCAGTAGTAGATCAACTCAGCCATGGCCAGATCTTGCCATATGGAGGCGCTAGAAGAGACCCACACTCCTGAGTGCTGATTCCAGCTTGGAGGATAGGTGTTCACTCATGGCGACCGTGAGATGAGATTTATCGCGATAAGCAATTATCCCGTCAACTACTGCCGGACATCTATCCGAACAGAGCCAGGGGGTTGGATTGATAGCGATCAAACCAGCGGCAACTTCTGGATCAACCGGTCGAGATGTATCGCATCGACTTCCTCGACCAGCGGCTAAACAATCCGGAATATCAACTCGCGGCAGTGGAGTATCAGTGAGATAGATCGGATACTGGGTGTGAGCGCTGATTCGAAGGTAGGCCTTCTTCTCTCCTGTCAGCCACCAATCCCGGGCGCTCTCTGTTGAATACGGAGCAGTAAATGGCTGCATTCCCGTCATGATGACTGCCAATGGTTTGATCTTTGCAATGCGTTTGACTGATGAATCTCTAAATGCCTGACAATCTGCAATGTCGTATTGCGAAGAAAGTTCCTTAATCACTTCAGCTGATGGGCATGCAGATTTAGTTAAGGAGACTATCTTTATTCCGTGACGTTTTCCTATGATGTCCAATGCGGGCAGCCACTGTGCAGCATGTGAATCACCATAGAGAACAATTGTTTGTTCAGACGAGATATCTCCATACTCACACCTTGGTGAAACCGTTTGGCGAATATGGATGTGGCACCCATCTTCATTATTTATTGGTTTGGATCTGACCTCCTCTAGTGAGTAACGGGATCCATCTGCAAAAGAAATCGTATTTGAGTATGTGGTGTAGATGGAGATACCTACTATGATCGAGAAGGCAGTGGCGACTGAGGCCATTTTTAGTGTTCTGATTGCGCTCCAATCCCGCACTCGCATCGGAGCCTCGACATAACGATGAGTAATTCCTGCCAGCCCAACGGTAAGCATGAGAGCAAGTATTTTTTCGAACGTTGAAAGTTCTCTGCCAAGATAGATCACTGGAATAACCAAGACTGGCCAATGCCAGAGATAAAGAGGATAGGAAATCTCTCCGATCCATTGCGTACTCTTTCTTTGAACAATGGCATGAAGAAGTCTCGGCCATTTATCTCTTGTAGCTATGAGGGCAAAGGTTGCAGCCACCGGTAGAAGAGCAGCCATCCCGGGAAATGGGGTGTTTTCATTGAAGAGAAATATCGCCGGTAGTATGCAAAGTAAGGCGATAAGAGCCAGGATAGATCGAAACTTTTTAACTTCTGGAAGAAAGCAGAGCAAGGCTCCAGCAGATAACTCCCAAGCTCGTGTCGGCAAAATATAGAAAGACCAAATTGGTGCTCTTTCGGTTAGGTAGAGCGAGAAAATAAATGATCCAAAGAGTACCGATAGCACTCCGAATAAAACGGCTCTACGTTTGCCAAACCGATATAGCGCTAATATCAAAAATGGCCAAAATAGATAGAACTGTTCTTCGACTGCTAAAGACCAAAAGTGGATAAACGGTGATGGTGTTGAATTGAGATTTTGATAGTCGTTTTGCCAATATGCAAAGAGAAAATTGGATATATAAGTAGCAGCTGCGATTAGGTCCCTTCCAAACGACTGCCGCATAGATGCTGGGAGTAGGAGGAAGCCGATCAACCCGGTCACGAAAATTACTAAAAATGATGATGGAAGTAGTCTCTTTGAGCGGCGTGCATAAAAACGTAGTAGATCGAGAGTATTTGAGCTATCCAACTCCCTCAGCAAGAGTCCGGTAATGAGGAATCCTGAAATGACATAGAAGATATCGACTCCGACGTAGCCGCCTTCAATCCAATGCGCGTGATAGATAAGAACAAGCCCTGCCGCTAGTGCGCGAAGGGCTTGAATCTGCTTACTCTTGTGCTTTGAACTCATCCACTCACCAGCGCATGCACCCTGATTTCTGGGGAGTGTGCGGCGATTCTTGCTCTTCCTCCAAGGAAGGTAATTTCGCTAAGTACTGCGATGTCAGTGACTAATCCACCTGCTTCCTTTACTAATTCGATGGCAGCCACGAGTGTTCCGCCCGTTGCTAAGACATCATCAACTAGGAGTACTTTTGCCCCCGAAGCAAAGGCATCGACGTGTATTTCGATTTCGTCAACGCCATACTCCAATCCATACTGCTTGCCGTAGGTTTGATAGGGGAGTTTTCCTTTTTTGCGAATGGGAACAAAACCGCTCTCTTTTGCAACTGCTATTGCGCTAGCGAAGATAAATCCTCGGGCCTCAATACCTGCAATAACTGTGCTCTCAGGGTCGAACTTTGCAAGTTCGCGCACTACGGTATTGAAAGCAGATGGATCTCTAAGTACTGGCGTGATATCCTGAAAAAGCACGCCAGGTTTTGGATAGTCTGGAATGATCCGAATCAGCGACAGAGCATCAGAGAGTTTCATTTCTATCCGATCTGCTATCTCAACAACCATGCAACCATAAAACCAATGACTTTCTAACGTGTCCGAACGGGGACTTGAACCCCGAAGCCCTTGCGGGCACTAGCACCTCAAGCTAGCGCGTCTGCCAATTCCGCCACCCGGACGAGTATAGATTCTTGAGTTGCCGGACTGCCTTAGACCGATCCGACACATCAAGAGGGTGAACGATATCAACCTCGGATGTCATAGGCAAAGTGAGGCGATTTTGCTGGCAGTTATGCGCTTTCGGGGTAGATACTTTACCCATGACAACTGATCTCAGCGCCCTTCGTGAAGAACTTGAATCAGAAACGATTCGAATTTGCCAAGAATTGATTCGAATCCCAAGCGTCAATTATGGAGAAGCTAAAGGTGATGAAAAGGCAGTTGCAGAGTATGTCGTTAATTTGCTCGCCGAAGTTGGGATTGCTTCTAGAGTTTACGAATCTGCACCAAATCGTTGCAATGTGATCGCTCATCTTGAGAGCACACATCCTGATAGACCTGGATTAGTTGTTCATGGCCATCTCGATGTTGTTCCAGCCATGGCCGAAGATTGGAGCGTCGATCCTTTCGGTGGAATCCTCAAAGATGGTTTCATCTGGGGTCGAGGCGCAGTCGATATGAAGAATATGGATGCGATGATCTTGGCCGTTGTTCGCCAGTGGGCCAAGGTTGGCTATAAGCCACCTCGTCCAATTACCTTGGCATTCTTTGCAGATGAAGAGGCCGGCAGTAGTTATGGATCTCGATGGATGGTTGCCGAACATCCTGAAGTATTTGCCGGGTGTACAGAAGCTATCTCAGAGGTAGGTGGTTTCTCTATTACATTACCCAACGCAAAACGGTTCTACTTTGTTGAGACTGCGGAAAAGGGAATCCATTGGATGCGACTGGTGGCACAGGGTCGTGCCGGCCATGGTTCGGTAATTAACGAAGAGAATGCAATTACCGCACTCACCGAAGCGGTTGCAAAGATTGGTCGCTACCAGTGGCCGCAACGTTATACAGCTACCGTAAAACGACTCTTTGAAACTGTGGCAAAAGCTTCAGGTAAACCATTTGACCTCAAGGACTTGCGCCCATTGTTAATCGAGTTCGGAAGTGCATCGCGCATGATTGGTGCAACGTTGCAGAACACCGCTAATCCCTCAATGCTTTCAGCAGGATATAAGGAGAATGTAATTCCTGGTGAGGCCAGTGCTGTCGTGGATGGGCGCTTCTTGCCCGGCTATGAGGACGAAATGAATGCAACTATTCGCGAAATAGTCGGTCCTGACATCAAAGTCGAGACGATAGTTACTGATATTGCGCTAGAGGTTCCATTCGAAGGGGACCTTGTTAACGCTATGTGCGCCGCACTTATCAAGCATGATGGAGATGGAATTCCTGTTCCATTTACAATGAGTGGGGGAACTGACAATAAGGCCTTATCAAAGATAGGAATTATTGGTTACGGATTTTCTCCACTTAAGTTAGATCCAGAATTGGATTTCATGGCGCTCTTCCACGGGGTCGATGAGAGAGTACCGATTGATGGGCTGCGATTTGGAGTTAACGTTCTTAAGGATTTCCTAGAAAATGCTTGAGACCTCATTAAGTGCGTTACGTACAACTTCAGGCAAAACGATTTCTTCAACCGTCATAATTCCTCGTAGTTGAGCACCAGTTCGCGCTCCAACAATTGCACTGGTTACACCTGGCGCATCCCGTACCCAGGCTAGTGCTACTTCTAGAGGCGAATATCCCAGGCCACCAGCGGCTGCCACTACCGCTTCAACAATACGAGCGCTTTGGTTATTCAAATACGGGGCAATAAAGTTTGCGAAGTGCGGAGTTGCACCGCGTGAGTCCGCAGGAATTGATGAACGGTACTTACCAGTAAGAACTCCACGGCCCAGTGGTGACCAAGCGAGAAGGCCTACGTCGAGAGAGTGAGCGCAATCGATGATCTCATTTTCGGTACTTCGATTGAGAAGCGAATACTCATTCTGCAGAGTTGTGATCGGTGCTTTTGCAGAATTTGACTCTTGTACAGTGATTGCGCGAGCTGACTGCCAGCCATTGAAGTTGGATACTCCGACATAGCGCGCTTTTCCAGATGAGTATGCATAGTCAAGTGCTGACAACGTATCTTCCAACGGGACATTCTCATCCCAGGTGTGAACTTGCCACAGATCGACATATTCAGTTCCTAGCCTGGTAAGTGATCTATCAAGCTCTGCGATCAAGTGGTGTCGCGAATTATCTACTGTTCGCATCCCATCTGGGAATGAGATTCCGGCCTTTGTCGCGATTACAACTTCTTCTCGCTCGAAGAATGTACCGATTAAGCCGCCAATTACACGCTCGGCATCTCCATCAGCATAGGTAGCTGCGGTATCGATAAAGTTTCCACCAGCTTCAATGTAGCAACGCATCTGCTCGGCAGCCTCATGGGTATCCGTATCCCGACCCCAGGTCATCGTGCCTAGGCCAAGACGTGAGATCTGCAAACCTGTTTTTCCCGCTCTGCGCATCTGCATACGCCACACCTTAGCAAGCCAACATTCACAAAGGGGGTTAATCTTGCGTCATGGCTAGAATCGTTTTATTGCGACATGCACACTCTGTTGCTAATGAAAAGAATATTCTCGCCGGTCGTACTCCTGGAATAGATCTCAGCGACAAGGGATCTGTGCAGGCTCAAAACTTAATCAGAAGGCTTGGATCTATCGACTTTGAGCAAATCTCAATTAGTCCGATTGAACGTTGTCATCAAACAATCGCACCATGGCTGAAATCATGTGCGAAAGCCCAAAAAATTGTCACTGATGAAGACCTTTCCGAAGTTGATTATGGAACCTGGTCTGGTAAGTCGCTGGCCTCTCTGCGACGTAAAAGTTTATGGAAAATCGTGACCCATCATCCCAGTCAAATGGTCTTTCCTGGCGGTGAAAGCTTATTGGCTATGCAGGAGCGCGCCTTGCGCAGTTTTTATCGCCTCAACGAAGTGAAAGGAAAAAAGCCGCGTCTTCTTGTGAGCCATGGAGATGTCATTAAATCGTTGGTTGCACATTGCCTTGGAATGCACCTGGATCAGTTTCAGAAACTAATCATTGAACCAGCCTCTCTGACAATAATTGATACCCACGACGGTGTGAGTCGACTGGTGAAGTTAAATGACGTGGAAGGCTCGTTGCACAAGGATTCATCAGCTGCTGATGCAGCAGTGGGCGGATCGACTGGAAATCAAAGGTTATGACGCCTCGCACTTGGAAATTTGATCGCCCTGATAGGTTTATCGTTGGAACAATCGGAGCCCCTGGAGAGCGTGAATTCTTTTTTCAGATTCGCCAGGAGAACCTTTTGGTGAGTGTCGCAACTGAAAAATCACAAGCTTCAGCATTAGCTGATCGAATCTCAACCATAGTTCGAGAAATCAAAAAGAACGCTCCTTTGAGTGCAATAAGCCCGACACCAGTAGATAACGCACCACTTGAATTGCCCCTCGAGAGTGAGTTCGTTGTCGGTGCCATCGGCATTGCCTTCGATCCAGCGACCCTTGAAATTGAGATCTCTCTTCGTTCAGATTCTGGGGAGTCTGATGAGGACGAAGCTGATGATCTCTCTGTTGTCGATATCCACTTGGATCTCTCTATGGCGCTAACGTTTGTCGCCCGCACTCAATCATTAGTTGCCGCTGGAAGGCCTCTCTGCCCATTCTGCACTGCTCCGATAGATCCTCGCGGTCACTTGTGTCCACGCGCAAATGGATATCGGCGATGACAAAATCTTTCACCGATGTTATCGAACATTTGCACCGCGGGGAGTTGGGGATAACTGGACGATTAGTTGATGCATCAAATGCAACTCTCTTCGGAACTATTACATACGAAGATTTATCGATGGAGGTCATTTACAAACCTGTCGCCGGTGAGCGCCCCTTATGGGATTTTCCAGATGGGACTTTGGCAGATCGAGAGTATGCAGCATTTCTTCTGAGCGATTTGGCCGGGTTTGATGTGGTGCCACCAACCATTTTGCGAGAAGGACCTGCTGGATACGGCATGGTGCAGAAGTGGATCGAGGTAGATGGCGCGATCAACCTCGCTCAGTTCTTTGGTGAAGATAATCCGGATCTTCGTCAGCTTGCCATCTTTGATGCATGTATCAATAACACAGATCGGAAGATTGGTCATTTACTCCCCGATACAGAAGGCCATCTCTACGCGTGTGATCACGGAGTAACTTTTCACGTCGAAGACAAACTCCGAACGGTTCTTTGGCAGTGGGCCGGCGATAAGTTAACTGATGATGAGCTTCTTCAACTGAGTCATGTGCTCAAAACTCTGAATGAAAAGCGAGAAGTTTTCGCCCCCCATCTCACTGGGGAAGAGATTAATCAAACGCTCCTGCGCGTTCAACGGTTGATTGATAGTGGAACGATGCCTCTTCCGAGTGAAGATTGGCCGGCTATTCCATGGCCTGCATATTAGGATTCAATTATGAAGTCATGGGCGCAGCTGTCATCATCGCACACGTCTAGATTCGCAGGAGCTACTCCTACCCTCTCACTCTTTAACACCTCCACGCAGGCCGTTCAATCCTTGCCAAAGAAGGATAAGTACCGTCTCTATGTCTGTGGCATTACTCCTTATGACGCAACGCATTTGGGCCATGCCGCGACTTATCTCACCTTTGACTTGATCAATCGCTACTTAAGATTTTCGGGAGCTGAAGTAGTTTTTGTTGAGAACATTACAGATATCGATGATCCGCTTTTAGAGCGAGCAGACCGAGACGGAATCGATTGGCAGGATCTGGCCCACTCTCAGATTGAACTCTTTAGGGGGGATATGGTTGCACTTCATATCATTCCTCCCGATGCATATATCGGCGTTATTGAAGCGATGGAAATAATCATTCAATCGATTCAACGCTTGAAGGATAAGGGTGCTCTCTACGACGTGGATGGCGATCTTTATTTTGAAGTCAGGAGAGATCCAGAATTTCTACATCGCTCTCATCTTTCATTGGAAACAGCCATGCAATACTTTTCTGAGCGCGGCGGTGACCCTAATCGTGAAGGCAAGAGAGATCCTCTCGATGCATTGGTGTGGAAGTCTCAACGACCAGGTGAACCAGGGTGGCCTAGTCCATTTGGCATTGGTCGGCCTGGATGGCACATTGAATGTTCGGCAATCGCCCTTCATTTTCTGCAACCGGAAGAGACCGATGACTTTGCAATAGATATCCAAGGAGGCGGAAGTGATTTGATCTTCCCGCATCACGATATGTCTGCTGCCCAGGGTCTGATCGCTAAAGATCAGAAGTTTGCACAATTTTATGTCCACACGGGAATGATTGGTTTAGACGGAACCAAGATGAGTAAGTCTCTTGGAAATCTTGTCTTTGTTTCAAAACTCATCACTTCGGGTATCGATCCGATGGCCATCAGAATTGCACTTATGGGCCACCACTATCGGCAAGACCATATGTGGAAGCCAGAAGAGATTGATACTGCATCCACTTTTCTCGATCGCCTGAGATTAAATTTGGCGAAAGTCGATGTGGCACCGACTGACCCAGTGGTTTTACGAATCCTGGAGCATCTATCCAATGATCTGAATACCACGGGTGTACTTGAAGCTTTACGAACATGGTGTGATGGAACTGAATCTGGAGAATCTGGTGGAAGTGCGGGGGAGTTATCTCGAATTCTTGATGATTTATTGGGCCTGGCCTTCTAATTCTCGTTTTGACGGCGTAGAAAACGTTCTAATTCACGAGCGATCTCATCTCCAGATACATCTTTAAATTCGGTGGCATCTTTACTCTCCTCTAAAGCCTTCACATATTCGGAGACTTCAGAGTCTTCTTCGGCCATTTCCGAGACTTCGTTCTCCCATTCTTTTGCCTGATGTTCCAGATCGGCAAGAGAGATGGAGATCTCTAGAAAATCTTCAACCGCGTTAACCAGAGCAAGCGTTGCTTTTGGAGATGGGGAATTTGATGCGTAATGGGGGAGACCGGCCCACAAAGAAACGCAATCAATCCCTCGTCTGACACAACCGTCGCCGATGATTCCAAGAATCCCTGTTGGTCCTTCATATTTGCTTATTTCAACACCTAAGCGGGCTGCGATATCGGGATGTCCACCGCTACCACTTACTGAAATTGGTCGAGTATGGGGAGCATCCGCGAGCATGGCTCCAAGAGTTACTACTAATTCAACTTCGAGATCATCGGCTAGATCCAGAAGCAACGTAGTAAATGTTTTCCACTTCATCGATGGTTCAACACCCAGTACCAGAACAAAATCGTTTTCAAACTCTGGTGTGCTTAGACCGTATATTTGAGTCGAAGGCCAATTAACGCTACGAACTAACGAATCGTCGACAGAGATCATCGGACGATTTACCTGAAAATCGTAGAAATCCTCCGGTTCGTATTCGGCAATGAGCACGGCTTCAGAAGAGAGTGATCCGTGACTCAAATTCTCCATCAGGTGCGTTAATGCGCTAGTTGCAGCCTCGCCGGCATCACTCCAGCCCGAGAATGCAACAATCATGATCGGCTGGCGCAACTGTGGGATCTGAAAAATCTCCATATCGCTCACCTTAAGGTAACCTTCACGGCGTGACGAGCGCTAAAACACCATCTGAGCTAAGAAAAGCTCTCGCTTTTCGCGTCGTGATCGCAGATGGGGCCATGGGAACCATGCTTCAGGCAGCCGATCCAACCTTGGAGGATTTCCAAGGCCATGAGGGTTGTAATGAGATTTTAAATGTCTCACGTCCAGATATCGTGCGCTCAGTCCACGATAAATACCTAGCTGTAGGCGTCGATGCAATCGAAACGAATACCTTCGGTGCAAACTGGGCGAACCTGGCTGAGTACGGAATTGAAGATCGAATCTATGAACTTGCATATGCCGGCGGAGTAATCGCTCGAGAGGCAGCAGATGCCTTCACCACACCAGAAAAGCCGCGATTTGTCTTAGGTTCACTTGGCCCAGGCACGAAACTGCCAAGTTTAGGTCACACTACCTATGCTCACTTGAAAGATGCTTATGAGATTGCCGCGAAGGGATTGATTGATTCGGGTTCTGACGCGCTGTTGGTTGAGACCACACAAGATCTTCTTCAAGCCAAAGCTGCAGTCAATGGTGCACGCGCAGCCATAGATAAATCCGATCGTGATGTTCTTTTAATCGCCCAAGTGACTGTTGAAACAACTGGCACGATGCTTCTTGGTTCAGAAATTGGTGCAGCGCTTAACTCTTTAGAACCCCTCAATATTGATTTGATCGGACTGAACTGCGCAACCGGGCCAGCTGAAATGTCTGAACATTTGAGATATCTGAGCAAGAATGCACATTGCGCGATTTCGGTAATGCCTAATGCTGGGCTTCCTGAACTGGGTCCAAAGGGTGCAACGTACCCGCTTGGCCCAGATGCACTTGCACAAGCACTTGCTACTTTTGTTGATGAATACAAAATCTCACTTATCGGTGGTTGTTGTGGAACGACACCAGAGCATTTGGCTGCCGTTGTAGAAAAGTTGGATCGCAAACCAGTCGGTTCTCGTTCTTCTGAGATTGAACCAGGTGCATCATCGCTCTACCAATATGTGCCTTTTCGACAAGATAATGCCTTTTTAGCAATTGGTGAACGAACCAATGCCAATGGTTCCCGTGCCTTCCGAGATGCTCTAATCGCAGAAGATTGGGAGACATGTGTAGAAATTGCTCGCGATCAAATTCGCGACGGAGCGCACATGCTTGATCTTTCGATTGACTATGTTGGTCGAGATGGTGTGCGCGATATGACTGAGATTGCCCACCGCTTTGCCACTTCATCAACTCTTCCAATTATGTTGGATTCAACAGAGCCAGCAGTTCTCAGAGCAGGGCTTGAACAACTCGGTGGACGATGCGTGATCAATTCAGTCAACTATGAAGATGGTGATGGTCCAACATCTCGCTTTGCTCGCATCATGCCTTTAGTAGTTGAACATGGTGCATCTGTCGTTGCGCTCACTATCGATGAAGAGGGTCAAGCTAGAACCGCTGAGTGGAAACTCAGAGTTGCGCGACGCCTCATTGCTGATTTAGTCGATAACTGGAAGATGCAGGTTGGCGATATTTTGATCGACACACTGACATTTCCTATTGCAACTGGGCAAGAAGAGACCCGACGCGACGGACTAGAAACTATTAACGCGATTCGTACCTTGAAGAGTGAGTTCCCGGACGTTCAAACAACTCTGGGAGTAAGTAACGTCTCCTTTGGACTCAATCCTGCCGCTCGCGTCGTTCTTAACTCTGTTTTTCTGCACGAATGCGTCGCAGCTGGTTTGGACTCTGCCATTGTTCATCCCTCAAAGATTATGCCGTTAGCGCGCATCGAAGAGACTCAACGCAAAGTCGCCTTGGATCTGATTTACGACCGCCGAGAATATAACGGCGATGAGTGCACTTATGATCCATTGAATGCTTACCTCCAATTATTTGAAGGGGTTGAGCTCACGGCTTCTCGCAATGTTCGGGCAGCTGAGCTTGCCGCACTTCCGTTGGAAGAGCGTTTACAGCGCCGAATTATTGATGGAGAAAAAGTTGGTTTGACCGATGATCTCGATCTTGCGATGGCTCAAGGAATTAAGCCACTGGCAATCATTAATGACCATCTACTTGAGGGAATGAAGATTGTGGGTGAGCTCTTTGGCAAGGGCGAGATGCAGCTTCCATTCGTCTTGCAATCGGCAGAGGTTATGAAGACCGCGGTTGCGTACCTAGAACCCCATATGGAGAAGATTGATTCTGAAGGTAAAGGATCGATCCTGTTGGCAACAGTTAAAGGCGATGTACACGACATCGGTAAAAACTTGGTCGACATCATCTTGTCCAATAATGGTTACCGTGTAGTAAATATCGGCATTAAGCAGACCATTAATCAAATTATTGATGCTGCCCAAGAAGCGGAAGTCGATGCGATTGGTATGTCAGGACTTCTCGTAAAGTCCACGGTGATTATGCGTGAGAATCTACAAGAACTTACCGCTCGCAGTCTTGATCAAAAGTGGCCGGTTATTCTGGGCGGCGCAGCGCTTACTAGAGCATTCGTTGAAGTCGATTTAGCCGGTGAGTTCCCAGGAGAAGTTCGATATGCACGCGATGCTTTCGAAGGATTGCATCTAATGGATGCCATTATGGCGGTTAAGAAAGGTGTTCCAGGAGCAGCGTTACCAGCTCTGCGTGAGCGAAAAGTTAAAGCCGTCACTAAGAGCGTTGGCGATTCCCCTATAGATACTCGACGAAGCGATGTTGCAGTCGATATAGATATTCCGAATGCGCCTTTCTTCGGATCACGAATCGTTAAAGGTATTCCGCTAGCTGACTACGTCGGCATGCTCGATGAACGCGCATTATTTGTTGGGCAATGGGGTCTTAAAGGAAACCGGGGTGAATACGAATCAATGGTCGAGAGTGAGGGTCGTCCGCGCCTTCGTGCCTTGCTTAATGAAGTGCAATCACAAGGGTGGCTCAATGCCGCAGTTGTCTACGGTTATTTTCCATGTGTGAGTGACGGCAATGATCTTGTGATCTTGCACCATGAAGGTCCAGATAAGGGCCGAGAGAGAACTCGCTTCTCGTTTCCGCGCCAATCACGTGATCGCAGGCTCTGTATCTCCGACTTCTTCGCATCGAAAGATTCAGGTAAAACGGATGTCGTCTCATTCCACGTTGTCACAATGGGTAGCGTCGTATCTGATGCGGCTGCGAAGTTATTTGCCGACAATCACTATCGCGAGTACATGGAACTGCACGGATTATCAGTACAACTCACAGAGGCGTTGGCCGAACACTGGCATGCACGCATCCGTGAGGAGATGAGCGTAAGAGATGCTGATGCGCCAGATTTGGCAGGAATACTCGATCAGGGATATCGCGGCTCTCGTTACTCTTTCGGGTACCCAGCTTGTCCAGATATTGAGCAACAAGTTCAACTTTGTCAGTTACTTGAACCAGAGCGAATTGGTGTTGAGTTATCAGAGGAGTTTCAGTTGCATCCTGAGCAATCAACTTCGGCGATCATCGTTCATCATCCCGAGGCTAAATATTTCAACGCCAACTAAGGCTCGCCCATGACATTCAAGGCGGCTTTCTTTGACATGGATGGACTCTTCCTAGATTCGGAGCCACAGTGGCACGATTCGCAGAGAGAGATATGTGCTCGGTACTCATATGAGTGGGACGATGAAGATCAACGTATCTGTATCGGGGGACCACTAGCTCGGGTGGGTGAGTACATCGCCCATACATGTGCACACGATAGAACCGGCCAGGATATCGTCAATGAACTTATCCAAATGATGCTTAAGAAACTCTCGCGACAAGCACTGCTTATGCCAGGGGCATTTGATGCAGTGAACACTCTACGCAGTCAGATGCCGGTTGCATTAGTGAGCGCCAGCCCCAGAAATCTCATGGACGCTGCCTTAACTACCCTGCCCGATGGATTCTTTGCATTTACGGTCAGCGCCGATGATGTCGCACGGACCAAACCTTTTCCTGACCCATACCTTCTTGCTGCTACAAAGATGGGATTCGATCCTGGCGATTGCGTTGTCTTTGAGGACTCTCTCACTGGCATCGAATCTGCAAAGGCAGCTGGCTGCAATGTCATTGCGGTGCCGCATTATGTTGATGTGCCGTTAGAGCCTCGAGTTATCGTTCTTAAATCACTTGAGGGATTGACCACTGAGACGGTTTCAGAATTTTATCTTCGTACTCACTGATGTGCGGGACAGATAGTCTTAAAGAAACACCAATCGCATAAGCGAGTTGGCTTTGCAGGGAAGCGATCGTTCTGAATTGCCTCGATGATCTCGTCCGCAATCTGGAGGAGTTTCTTCTCTGTCGATAGCAATTCCTTCTCGGTGGGCGCACTTTTTACACTCCGTGCGTCACCTAAATAATGAAGTACGAGAAGACTGGGAATCACTGCATGTAAGCGCCAATATAGAAGTGCATACACTCGTAGCTGAAAGAGCGCTTTCTCCTCCCAGCCAGGCTTAGGCGATTTTCCACTTTTGTAATCAACGATACGAACTTCACCAGTTGGAGCGATATCGATGCGATCTACGTAACCGTGGAGGTACACATCCTTGGTTAAATCTTGTTCCAGATGCATTTCACGATGAGTTGCTTCGAAAGTTTCGGGCTTTTCCAGAATAAAATAGTTTTTGAGTAGCGCTGCCACCCGATCTATCCACTCCTTTTGATTAAGGACTAAGGATTCAAGTTCGGGTTTGGCTTCAATTTGAAGTCTCCACCGATCCGGGGCCATCGAGATGGCCTTTTCATGAACTCTCTGGTCTGGGGGAAGATCAAAAAGATCTTCCAAGATCGAATGAATGAGAGTTCCACGTTCGGCATCAATGCTCGGAGGTTCGGGAAGTTGATCAATTACTCGGTACTTATAGAGTTGCGGACAGTTATTGAATTCGCTCACTCGGCTGGGGGAGAGTCGAATTTGAGTCACATCCGAGACGATACCCTCACCAATGCTCTATTCCTCGCCTAAGATAGCGTCGTGTCCGAATCACCTGATAAGTCCACTCCGAGAGGATCTGGCTACTTCGCAGCCGGTGATCGCATCCAACTGACCGATCCCAAAGGAAAGCTGTACAGCTTCACCATCACGCCGGGAAAAGAATGGCACACCCATAAAGGTTGGATCGTCCATGATGATTTGATTGGTTTGCCTGAAGGTTCCGTCGTCTCCACAACCGCAGGTCTGAAGTTCACAGCATTTATTCCGCTGTTATCGGATTACGTTCTCTCAATGCCACGTGGGGCAACGATCGTTTATCCAAAGGATGCCGCCATGATTGTTGGGGTTGCAGATATTTATCCAGGAGCACGAGTTCTTGAGGCTGGAGTTGGAAGTGGCGCGCTCTCACTCTCCTTACTTCGGGCAGTCGGATCATACGGTTCTGTAGATTCTTTCGAGCGTCGTGAAGACTTTGCGGAAATTGCCACCAATAATGTCCGCGATTACTTCTCTTCACTGCCATCGAACTGGTCCCTCACTGTTGGATCCGTACAGGATCATCCGCATCAGAAGGTTTATGATCGTGTAATCCTAGACATGCTTGCACCGTGGGAATGTGTTGAGATGGCGGCGCAGGTTCTTCGTCCTGGAGGAGTTTTCCTTGCCTATGTGGCAACCACCACGCAGCTCTCGACAACAGCCGAAGCGCTGAAATCAGATGGACATTTCACGGAGCCAGAGAGTTCCGAGACGATAGTGCGCGGATGGCATCACGAAGGTTTAGCAGTTCGCCCCCAACAGAGAATGATTGGGCACACCGGATTTTTAATTCAGAGTAGACGAATGGCCCCTGGTGTAGAAGTTCTTGCTCGGAGACGGCGCCCGGCTAAAGGTGCTTACGGTGTCGCGGAAGAGTGAGCGTTTAGTCAATCTTACGATTGCGCTACTTGCGACTAAGCGTTATCTGACTAAGAGTGAGATTTTTAGGACTGTCGATGGGTACGAAGGTACGCCTGAAGCCATGGAGCGCATGTTCGAACGGGATAAGGATGACTTACGTGGACTCGGCATCACTATCGAGTTAGGCACTTTTGATCCACTATTTGAAGATGAAGCGGGTTACCGAATAACCCCTGCCAGTTATCAATTAGATTTAGGAAAACTTGAGCCTCAAGATATTGCCATCCTTTCATTGGCCGCATCCGCATGGTCCGGGGCTGCGCTGGAGAAGGAATCAACCTCTGCTCTTGTAAAATTGAACTCTCTTGGAATCGAATCCGATGCGGATTCGCTATCAATTCTTGCTCCTCGGATTGGTGCCGTTGATCCCAATTTTAAGATCGTAACAGATGCAATTATAAGAAGAGCGCAAGTATCCTTTAATTACACTGGTACTGACCTATCGATTACACGTAAAGAGATATGGCCATACTCCCTCAAGGGGGATAAGGGCTCGTGGTATCTCATCGGGGAAGATATCGGTTTAAAGGAAAATCGAACGTTTCGTCTCGATCGAATTCAAGGTGATGTAACTGCATCCAAGCGCAGTGAGATGTTCACTTTGCCTGAACAGATCGGAACCTTTGACTACAGTCAATCTGCACTGGCAACTCTTAAGGTGCGAAAGAACCGAGGCTCTCAGTTACGTAATTTGGCAAGCAATTCCACCGAAAGCGGTGAATGGGATCTGATCGAGATTCCGATTGTAAATTCCTCATGGTTGATCTCCTCAATTCTCTGGCATTTAGATGATGTTGAAGTTGTGTCACCTTTTGAATTGAGATCACACGTCATAGCAAACCTTAAGCAGATGCAGGCCTTACATGTCTAAAAACCCGGCCACACCGTTAGATCAAACCGCACGGCTACTTGATTTAGTGCCGTTTCTCATTTCACATCAGGGGATCTCACTAAAAGATCTCTCTTCCCATTTCAAGGTATCTGAGGAAGTACTTCTTGATGACCTAAACACATTATGGATGTGTGGTCTTCCGGGCTACACACCTCTAGAACTAATCGATCTGGCGTTCGATTCTGGATATGTCACTATTCGCAACGCATCTACGCTTTCCCCGGTGAGAACGATGTCTAGTTCGGAGATCGCATCTCTTCTTTTTGGACTCGATCTCTTACGTCAATCGGTAGCCCCGTCTGATACCGATACTTTTGCTCGCATTGAAAAACTATCTCAAAAGTTGCAATCAAGGATTGGAAAGGTTGCCTTCTCGGCCGATCCTAGCGACCGATTTCATTCAGTCATCTCTAAAGCCATAGTGGATCGTTCCTCTCTTTCGATTCGCTATTTCTCCTTAAGCAATGATGAAGTCTCGCTGCGAATCGTTTCTCCCTTTCACTTTTTTAGCATTGATGGTGATGAGTACTTCGAGGCGTTTTGTCACTCAGCTAAATCAATTCGCACATTCAAGCTAAATCGGGTGGAGCAAGCAGAGTTCGTTCCTACGCCTGCTGGTAAGCAAGAAAGCGGAGCAAAAGATTCTTCTAAAGTCAGGGCGCTAGCCAAGGTACATCGGGGGGATCGCGCTGCTGCTGAGGTTCTCGCTCTTAGCTATGGCTTGGTAGTGGTCGGGGCAACAGTCGAAATCGATGCTTTTTCCACTGAGTGGTTGCTCCGAGCCATTGCGTCTAGCGCCGGGGCGCTTTCAGTTGAAGAGCCAACGGCTATCAGGTCAGCAATTTCAGAAGGAATTTCCAGAACATTGGCCTTATATGAATAGGGTGCGATAGCGTTAGCCTCGTAATTGAGTCAGCTCACACCGCAGGGGAGAATCCATGTTTCTCAAAGAACCTACACACATTCTGCTTGTTCTTGTCGTCATTATTTTGCTCTTTGGCGCAAAGCGACTCCCGGATTCTGCCCGTTCGCTCGGAAAGTCGCTAAAAATCTTCAAGTCCGAAATTAAAGATAATAAGGATGAGAAGAAGCCAGACCAAGACGGCCAAGCTTCCGCATAACATCTATGTCGACCCCATCTGGCGGTCGCATGCCGCTGCTAGAACATTTACGCGAACTGCGTAAAAGGGTTGTTCGAAGCGCGATCGCGATCACATTAGCAGCCATCATTGGATGGGTTTTCTATACCGACATCATCACTACCTTGGCCAAACCAGTCTGTGATCTCAAGACCGCTCAGGAGACTGGTGCCGATAACTGTGGCGCCCTTTA
Source organism: Actinomycetota bacterium (assembly GCA_041165585.1). GTDB lineage: Bacteria > Actinomycetota > Actinomycetes > Nanopelagicales > Nanopelagicaceae > Planktophila. Next base: position 69,522 of record JBEANF010000013.1, read on the forward strand.
TATCAATGGAGTACTAGGACCGCTCAATCTTCACATCAAGGTTGCGATACTCACTGGATTACTTCTTGCGGCTCCTTTCTGGCTCTATCAGCTGTGGGCTTTTATCGCACCGGCACTCCATAGAAGAGAGAAGAGAAATTCAATCCTCTTCATACTAGCTGCCACTCCGTTCTTCTCAGTTGGCGCCTATTTTGGATACACGATACTTCCATTAGCTATTCGAGTTCTCTTTGGCTTCACTCCTGATGCACTCAATAACCTGGTGAAATTTGATGACTATCTTGATTTTGTTACCAGAACAATCTTCTTCTTCGGGATTGGTTTTGAGCTTCCGGTCTTTCTCGTCGCTCTTAATCTAATAGGTGCGATAAGCGGTAAGGGGATACTTCGCCCTTGGAGAATTTGGGTATTCGTGATCACTCTCTTTGTAGCTGGATTCACGCCTAGTCCAGATCCGCTCTCTATGCTTGCTTTAGCCCTTCCACTTATTCTGCTTTACTTTTTAGCAGGATTTATAGCGCTATTAAATGATCGACGGCGAGAGAAGAAACAAGCTCGTGCTGATATTGGCAGTTAATCCACACTCAGGAAGTGGGAAAGCTCCTAAGCATGCACAGTATGCCCATAAAGTTTTCACTCAATCGGGCTTAGAAGTCCTGGTTATCGAAGGTACATCTCTGGAAGATTTTCGCAATAGATTTAGAAAGGCAGTAAAGGAGCAACAAATCTCCGGAGTCGTCGCCTTTGGGGGAGACGGATTTGTACACGAAATCATTCAACATATTGCACAGAGCCCCATTCCGTTAGGAGTCATTCCGTGCGGAACTGGGAATGATTTTGCACGAACTCTCAATGTCCAGCAACTATCGCTTGATCAACAGATTTCATTGATCATCAACACCGCGGCGCAAAGACACGATTTAGGGCGAATTGGAAGCCGGTGGTTTGCAGCCATTCTTTCGAGCGGTTTTGATGCAGTTGTCAACGAACGTGCAAATCAGATGCTTTGGCCAAAAGGACGCATGAAGTACAACGTCGCTATGGTTGAAAAACTTATTCAACTCAAAAGCCATCCATTCGAGGTAACGATGGATGGTGTTGAACATAGCTTTAATGCGACATTGGTAACGGTAGCCAACGGTTCAAGTTATGGTGGAGGTATGCAAGTCTGCCCAGATGCTTCAACTCACGACGGTCTTTTCGACGTCATGGTGTTAAAGAAGGTAGGCAGGCTTGAGTTACTTAAGGTCTTTCCGCGCGTTTATAAAGGAACTCATGTTTCCCATCCTGCAGTAAGTATCTATCGTTGCCGTGAGATTTCAGTCGTTGGATCAGGAAGTGCATACGCCGATGGAGAGAAGGTTTCTCATCTTCCTTACACAGCCGAAACTATTCCTGGTGCACTTCTTGCGTGGTCTGCATGAGTACTCCCGCGCAACGGTTGGCCGCTTCTAAAGCCCGTGCCACACATCGATTGACCGCGAAATTTATGGAGGGTTTTGATTTTCCCTTTGACGAGTTCCAAATACAGTCATTGCACTGCGTAGAGGATGGAAAGGGACTTCTAGTTGCTGCACCAACTGGTGCGGGAAAGACCGTTGTCGGAGAGTTCGCAGCATTCTTAGCGTTGGAACAGGGGAAGAAGTGTTTCTATACAACTCCGATCAAAGCTCTCTCAAATCAGAAATTTGCCGAATTCACAGATAAGTTCGGGGATTCCAACGTTGGACTTCTTACCGGTGATACAAACATTAACTCTGAAGCGCCGATCTTAGTTATGACTACAGAAGTTCTAAGAAATATGCTCTATGCCGGTTCATCTACTCTGACCAACTTGCAATCTGTTGTGATGGACGAGGTGCACTACTTGGCCGACAAATTTCGTGGCGCAGTTTGGGAAGAAGTACTCATTCATCTGATGGAATCAGTTCAGGTGATTTCACTAAGTGCAACAGTCTCCAACGCGGAAGAGTTTGGCGAATGGCTCGGCACTGTTCGTGGCGGAACAGATGTGATCGTTTCAGAAATTCGACCTATTCCGCTCTATCAACATGTTCTAATAGGTAACCGTCTGATTGATCTATTTAAAGAACCTGGCAAGATCAATACCGAACTGTTAGCCCTAGAGCGCGAGTCCATGCGTAAGGTAAAGATGCCTCGACATCGTCGAGAGCGGTTTGATGAGAGTGAAAATAAGCTATCCCGTCCTGAAGTTATAGAGATGCTTGACCGGCAAGGATTGCTTCCTGCGATTACATTTATATTTTCTCGAGCAGTATGCGATGCGGCGGTCCGACAATGTGTACATTCGGGATTGCGATTGACTACGACCGTAGAACGCGAAGAAATCGCAGCTACTGCAACCCGCCTTAATGCAAATTTGGCGCAGGAAGATCTCGATATTCTCGGGTATGACGAGTGGCTTGATGCACTTGAGCGAGGAATCGCTGCCCACCATGCCGGTTTGTTGCCTAGCTTTAAGGAGACAGTTGAAGATCTCTTTAAGCGTGGCTTGGTAAAGGCAGTTTTTGCCACGGAAACGTTGGCCCTGGGAATCAACATGCCTGCAAAGACTGTGCTCTTGGAAAAGCTCACCAAGTGGAATGGCGAAGGACATGTTCCTATAACTCCGGGGGAATATACCCAACTGACTGGACGAGCAGGACGTCGAGGCATTGATATCGAAGGCAATGCAATTGTGCAGTGGACGCCAACGATCGATAGCGCGATGGTTGCAGGTTTGGCATCTACTCGAACATATCCACTGCGTTCATCATTTACGCCGACCTACAACATGGCTATCAATCTGATCAATAGATTTGGACGTGAGCGAGCAAGAGGTTCGCTTGAATCTTCATTTGCCCAATTTCAGGCGGACCGCGCCGTTGTAGGTTTAGTGCGACAGATTAAGAAAAATGATGAGGCTGTCAACGAGTTGATGGCTGATGTCAAATGCCATCTCGGCGATTTCAGCGAGTACGCTCGAATGAGAACTGATATTAAGGAGATTGAACGACTACTGTCGAAAAGGGATGCGCGAAGAACTATTGATCAGAAGCAGCGGCGATACCTCGAATCTGAGATAGAACAGTTACGCAAGGCATTGCGTATACACCCCTGCCATTCTTGCAGCGACCGTGAATCTCATGCGCGCATCGCCGAACGTGCCGAACGAGTCCGGCGTGAATCAGAAGGTTTACGAGGACGCGTAGAGAACCGTACACACGTAATTGCTAAGACATTCGATCGAATCTGCGATGTTCTTACCCACCTCAACTATATAGAAGGGGAGAAAACCTTAGAGCAAGGTAAAATTTTGGCGAAGATTTATGCCGAATCTGACCTCCTGCTCACTGAGTCAATTCGCAGGGGAGTTCTCGCAAATCTGTCTCCAGTTGAACTTGTTTCAGTTGCGTCTGCTGTCATTTTTCAATCTCGGACCACCGAGAACTATGCGCCAAAGATGCCGCATAACAATGTTGCACAGGCTCTCGTCTCATTGGTATCCATTTGGAGCGAACTGGAAGAGATTGAGGAGAGATTTGGTGTAAAAACACAACGCGAACCCGATTTTGGTTTTGCTTTTATCTCTTACAAATGGGCGCAAGGTAATTCTCTACAGAGTGTGCTCAAGGGAACTGATATGTCTGTCGGCGATTTCGTTCGTTCTACTAAACAGCTCATCGATCTTCTCACTCAGATTGCTGGGGCAAGTCCCGATCTTCGCAAAGCCTGTCGTGAAGCCGTATCTCGCTTGGATCGCGGAGTCATCTCTTATATGTTGGAGGACTTATGACTCTCATGCTCTTAGATAGTGGCTCTCTCTGGTACCGCGCTTATTACGGGATGCCAGATACCTTGGTTGCACCCGATGGAACTCCCGTAAATGCCATACGGGGATTTCTCGATATGAGCGCTCGACTCATTTCCATCTATAACCCAGATCGAATTGTTGTTTGTATTGATGGAGATTGGCGCCCTTCGTGGCGGGTTGAACTTTTTCCGGAATATAAAGCCAATCGTCTCGAGGATGAAGAGAGCGAGGAAGAGGCCGAACCTGACACCTTGACACCTCAAATTCCCATTTTGCTGGATCTACTCGATGAGTTTGGTCTGCCTATGGTGGGTGTTGATGACTATGAGGCAGATGATGTGATGGCAACTTATGCCGATACCCACAAAGGACCAATACGAATTGTCACTGGCGATCGGGATCTCTTTCAACTTGTCGATGATAAACGTGATATCAAGGTTGCATATCTAGCAAAGGGAATATCAGCCCACGATCTTGTTGATGTGAAATTTATCGCGGATAAATATTCCATTCCAGGGGAGCGGTATGCGCTCTTTGCTACTTACAGGGGCGATCCATCAGATGGACTTCCTGGAGTGCAAGGAATAGGTGAGAAAGGGGCGGCGCTTATTGCAACTCACTTCGCAACAATCGAAGAGTCAATAGCAGCTGCACATGCCGGTGATTCTCGACTCCCTGCGGCTTTGGCTAAGAAAATTATTGCCGGAAGTGATTATTTAGCGATCGCACCAACTGTGGTTAACTGTTCAAGGAATGTTCCTCTGCCGCAACTTGATATCTCAATCCCAAAGCCGCCAACGGATCTATCTTCGATCTATCAAATGAAGGAAGAATATGCGTTGGGGGCAAGCGTCGATCGATTGATCTCGGCACTCAAGTGGTAGCAATTCTCTCAGGAATTCTCTTTTCGTCTTCCTTCGAACCCATTGGTGCATGGTTTCTGGCACCCATTGCTTATGCAATTTTCCTATCGACGCTGCGAAAAGGTGGGAACCTCTATAAGAAGTCGTTTCTATTCGCTTTTGTGGGCGCCTTTGTAACTCTCTGGTGGGCTGGCAAGTACGTCGGAATTATTCCTCTGATCTTCCTCGCACTTCTGCATGGCCTTTTCTACCTACCTTTGGGTTTGATTGGAAGGTATACAAAGAATTACCTCTGGTTCATACCAGCACTGTTACTGATTGAAGAGTTGAGAAGTCTCTTTCCTTTTGGCGGTTTCTCCTGGATGCGTATTGCGTTTTCACAAGCAGATGCAATTTACAGTCATGTAATTTCCATTGGGGGAGCCTTATTTCTCTCAGGATGGGTGCTTTTGATCTCCCTAGCAATAATGCGTAGGGATCGATATTCGTTCTTGACGTTAATCTTTCTCGTGTTCGCGCCGTCACTTCTTACCAATTCATATAACGAGAACAGAAATATTTCCTTTATCGGAATCCAAGGAAATACGCCATCAGTTGGCATTGGATTTAATGATCGTGCTCAGGCCGTTTTCAATTTACATCTTCAGAAGACGTTAAAGGCAAGTTCATCGAAAGCTGATGTAATAATCTGGCCAGAGAATGCAATCGATGTTGATCCGTTCTTTTATGAGAACGTTGCGAATAGCATCGAATCACTCACAAAAAGATTGAATACTCCACTCATTGCAGGGGCGATAACTCGTAAAAATGGAACATTGGAGAATGTTTCACTTATGTACAACGAGAGTGGGGAAGTGGTCTCCCTATACTCAAAGCAGTTCCTCACTCCATTCGGTGAATATATTCCTTTTCGTCCATTGGCTCGCTTAGTTTCACCATATGTTGATGATGTGACAGATTTTGCACCGGGAGATTCATCTCAGTTACATAAAGTTAAAGATCTTAAACTTGCACCACTGATTTGCTACGAACTTTTATCTGATTCACTGGTGCGGTATGCAGCCACGCGGTCAGATGCCTTTGTAGCTCAGACCAATAGCGCCACTTTTGCCGGTACAGCAGAAAGTGCCCAACAGCTAGAAATAACGAGGTTGCGAGCTATAGAGCACTCTCGTGAAATTGCAAGTATTTCAACTATTGGGATTTCGGCTCACATCGATATCAATGGGCGCATTATTAATCAGACAGATGAGAATGTTTCCGCCTCGCTGACTGGAAGAATTAGATCTAATACGCATCAAACCCTGGCGGATAAGATCGGGGGATCCGCTCCGTTGATTACTTTGGCAATATTCGCATTTCTTCCCTTAGCAAGGCGTATAGTGAGATCCTCATGAAAACGATGATCCTCATCCCGACTTACAACGAATCTTCATCAATAGTTGAGCTACTTAATTCCCTAAAAAATCTTCGCGAAAAAAATCAATATGATTTCGATGTAACGGTTATCGATGACAATTCGCCCGATGGAACTGCCGAGATTGTTCGATCACTTAACTTTGATTGGGTCTCAATCCTGGCACGCAAGCAGAAAGATGGACTGGGAAACGCTTACCGGGCAGGATTTGCCAACGTATTAGCTAAACCGTCCTATGATCAGATTGTCACGATGGATGCAGATGGTTCACATCGTGTTACCGATCTTCCCGCGATGTTTGAGTCAATCTCTCCCGGAAAATCCATTGTTCTGGGAACGCGCTGGATAGCAGGCGGTTCAGTAGTTAATTGGCCGAGATCTCGCCAATTACTCTCCAAATCCGGCACCCGATATGCCTCACTCTGCCTGGGTATTGACCTGGCCGATTTGACCGGAGGATTCCGAATCTATAGTCGACAATTGCTTGAGTCACTCAACCTGCACCAGATGAACGCCACTGGTTATTGTTTCCAAATTGAGATGGCTTTAGCTGCACATTTGGCCGGTGCAACTGCGACCCAAGTTCCAATTACCTTTGTAGAGCGAATCAATGGGGTTTCAAAGATGAGTAGAGCGATCGTGATTGAGGCTCTGATCCAGACAACTCGCTGGGGCTTTTCTCGCCGTCTACGGCCTAACGCCGATAAGTTACATTATGTAAAGTAATCACAATTCGCCCATCCCCGTATGCCACCGATTCTGGACTATGCGTAATCTGAGACTGGAGTACACGCGCAGATTAAGTTTCTATCGCCGTGTGCACCATCAATGCGAGCAACTGGTGGCCAATATTTATTTCGAGCTCCGATTAATTCTCCTGCGACGAGGCCATCTAGAGGCGCTGGATAGCCACCTTGCTCACGGGTATATGCACGATCCCAGCCCGAAGATGTCACCGATCTAGCCGTATGTGGTGCATGGCGCAGAGCGCTATCTTCGACGGCGACCTTGCCATCGAGGATCTCTTGAATCTCTGCTCGTATAGAGATCATCGCACTGATGAAACGTTCAATCTCTGCCATATCCTCTGATTCAGTAGGTTCGATCATCAACGTACCGGCAACTGGGAATGACATCGTTGGCGCATGGAAGCCATAATCCATCAGGCGCTTTGCTATGTCGTCGACTGTGACGCCAGATTCTGCTGTCAACGGTCGGATATCGAGAATACATTCGTGCGCGACCCGACCGTTTGCGCCGGTGTAAAGGATTGGGAAGGAGCTATGCAAGCGAGCAGCCATGTAATTTGCCGACAAAATTGCAACTTGAGTCGAATGTGTAAGCCCTACTCCCCCTAGCATTCGAATGTAGGCCCATGAAATTGGCAAAATACTAGCCGAACCAAATGGCGCACCAGAGATTGGTCCAGGGCCGGTACTAGGGCCTGCTGCTGCATCCATCGGATGGTTTGGCAAGAACGGCGCCAGATGTGCGCGAGCAATCACCGGACCAACTCCCGGTCCCCCACCTCCGTGAGGAATCGCAAAGGTCTTATGGAGATTAAGGTGTGAAACATCTGCGCCGAATTTTCCGGGTTGGGCAACTCCAACAAGGGCATTGAGGTTTGCTCCATCTACGTAAACCTGACCACCTGCTTCATGAACCATCGCACAAATATCAGTAACGGCGCTTTCAAAGACTCCATGAGTGCTCGGATAGGTAATCATCAAAGCAGCTAAGGCAGAACCGTGTTCGGTTATCTTTGCCTTGATATCTTCAACACTGACATTTCCATCCTCATCACATGCAACGACAACGACTTTCATCCCAGCCATCACCGCACTTGCAGCATTAGTTCCATGTGCACTAGACGGAATAAGGCAAATTGTTCGACCCTGATCACCGCGAGAATCGTGATAATTACGAATCGCCAAAAGTCCCGCGAACTCTCCTTGGCTACCAGCATTAGGCTGAAGTGACACTGCGTCATAGCCAGTAATGGCAACTAACCACTGCGAGAGTTGTCTGATCAATTCGCGAGTTCCGTTACTTTGGTCAGCTGGTGCAAATGGATGAAGACCTGAAAATTCGGGCCATGTTACCGCTTCCATCTCTGTTACAGAGTTTAGTTTCATGGTACATGAACCAAGCGGAATCATGGTCCGATCGAGAGCTAGATCCCGATCTGCCAGATTGCGCAGATAGCGCATCATGGCAGTCTCTGAGTGGTTTGAATTAAAGACAGGGTGCGTTAAATATGTTGAGGTACGAAGATAATTGGCCGGAATCTCAGAACTTGTTGAATCAGAGAGTTCTAAAATTGCTAAAACTTCCGCGAAACTCTCTTCTGTCGTTGTTTCATCAAAAGAAATTCTGACATGTGTGGAATCTACTTTGGCAAAGTTATAACCACCTGCGACCGCTTTGGAGAGAGTTTGCGCAGAATCCTTGACTGGTACGGTCACCGTGTCGAATACGACATCATTGCGCGATCCAGACGCTTTCTGGAGGCGAGAAGCAAAGCCATGCACTCGCTCGGCTATCGCCTTTAGACCTGCAGGTCCATGCCACATTGCGTAGAAAGCGCTCATATTTGCAAGGAGAACCTGCGCAGTACAAATATTGGATGTGGCTTTGTCGCGACGAATATGTTGCTCGCGAGTCTGCAACGCTAATCTAAATGCTGGCGCACCAGTTGCATCAATACTCTGTCCAACTAAGCGTCCTGGCATTGATCGCTCAAGTCCTGACCGAACAGCGAGAAATCCAGCGTGCGGTCCGCCAAATCCCATGGGAACGCCAAAACGCTGAGAGGTACCCACTGCAACGTCAGCGCCCCACTCCCCTGGCGCTTTAATCAGGGTAAGGGCCAATAGATCGGTTGCTGCAATAACAAGTGCCCCACGACTGTGCGCATATTCTGCAAATTTTGAGTAATCAATGATTTCACCAGTGGTATCCGGATACTGAAGTAGAGATCCAAAGAACTCTCCGTCGTAGCCATCACGGGCGACATGACCTGAATCAACTTCCACAACTGTGATGCCCAGAGGTTTTGCGCGAGTAATTACCACCGCTTTAGTCTGCGGGTGAACATTCTCTTCGATGAGAAAGACAGCATTGTCGCCAAGTTTTGAGGATCTGCGCGCCAAGGTCATAGCTTCGGCCGCTGCAGTTGATTCATCGAGCATAGAAGCGTTAGAGATATCTAAACCAGTTAATTCACAGACCATAGTTTGGAAGGCAAAGAGTGCTTCTAGGCGACCTTGCGAAATCTCTGGTTGGTATGGTGTGTAGGCGGTGTACCACGCCGGATTTTCTAAAACATTACGTTTTACGACAGGCGGAACAATCGTTCCATAATATCCAGTACCGATTAGTGAAGTAAGGATCTTATTTTTTGTAGCAAGGGCTCGAAGTTCTGCAATTGCTTGTACTTCGCTGACACCTTCAACTATTGAACCTTCGATCACGCCGGAGACGGCAATATTTGAAGGAACAACATCTGCAATAAAGGAAGCAAGATCGGTGTATCCAAGGACTTGAAGCATTTTGAATTCATCATGATGGCGCGGGCCTATATGACGATCAGCAAATGTTCCTTCGATTGCCACTGGTCTCCCCTGTTGACGTCGACAGAGGTGAAATATAGGGCCGAAGTACTTCTTTAAGCGCCTTTAGCCTTGCGACGCAGCGAGAGTTCATCGTTACCTTCAACACGTGTTGGTAAACCTTCAACCTCACCTTGAAGGTTTGCAAGTGAACCTTCAACTTCATGCCATACTTTGCCCACCGCAATTCCAAATACACCTTGCCCACCAGCTAGCAAGTCAACAATTTCATCAGGACTTGCGCATTCGTAAATGGATGCACCATCACTCATGAGCGTGATGCTCTCAAGCTCGGTTACTCCCCTGCCGCGAAGGTGTGTCACCGCTGTTCGAATATTTTGCAGCGAGATTCCTGCATCTAATAAACGCTTAACTATCTTTAGAACAAGAATGTCGCGAAAACCATAGAGACGAGAAGTTCCAGAACCGGTAGCACTTCTTATGCTCGGCTCAACCAATCCGGTGCGAGCCCAATAATCAAGTTGGCGATATGAGATTCCTGCAGCAGAACATGCAGTAGCTCCGCGGTAACCAATCTCTGGCGTGGCTGGGGAAGTCACGGGATTCTCGTTTCTCTCAGGTGATGCAGAAAATATACGCCGCCACCATGGGCCATTCAATGACCGACACGGGGCAAACCTCAAGTAGAGGTTAAGACTTATCCAGCAAAGTCTTCTGGGTTGATCTGGTCGAGGAACTCCCTGAAGGCCTCAAGGTCGGCGCTCGGTGAGTCAACCGGCTGGCCATCCTCATCCATCTCTTGAATCAGCCGCTCGGGTATCTCAATTCCCACCTGATCTACTAGATCACGGGAGGCAACAATATTGCTCTGGCTTCGCAGGGCTAGAGCGATTGCATCCGATGGTCTGGCAGACACGGCCAGCGCTGCATCTTCGTGAGTTCGCAATTGTAGGGTGGCGAAGAAGACACCATCGCGGATATGCGTTATCTGGACAGCGAGCAGGGTTGCGTCCAAGGTTTGTAATAGATCGCGCATGAGGTCATGGCTTAGCGGTCGATCAGGGTTGATCCCCTGCTGAGCAAAGGCGATAGCAGTCGCTTCGGCGGCTCCAACCCAGATGGGCAGGAAGCGTGTGCCATCAATCTCTTTCAGAAGAACAATGGGCTGGTTAGACGGCATCTCAATCCGGACGCCGACAACCTCCATGCTAAGAAATGGTGTCGCCTCATTGCTCATGAAGGGAGTCTATCGCGGACGATTAAGACCTGCGCGAACAAGGGATGCATGAAGACGAACGGAGAGGGCAGCGATCTCTTTGGAGACTTCCTCAGCTCGCGCCTTTGAATCAGAATTCTTCTGGCGATTTAATGGGGTAACTACTTGCTCAATCAAACCAATCTCGCGATCTGCTGCAGATTTAAATGAACGTAAGTGACGTGGTTCGATTCCAAATGCTGACATCGCACTGACTGCAGAGGCAACTGAAAGTGCATCAGCATCATAGTGACGGCCGCGAATTGCAATGAGACCAAAACTCTCCAACTCGGTAAGCGCGGCATCTGTTATGCCAGATGCTTTCACCAACTCATCTCGAGATAGACGCAAATCAGCAGATGGTGCGAAATTATTTGGGGAGATTTCACCATCAACAGTTGCGATTCCTAGCACAGGGCGTGGGATAGCTGTTCCACCAGAGAGTTGGGCCGGCTCAAGTCCACGATCCATCGCGTCAAGGTTCTCCTTAATGACCCGAAGTGGCAGATACTGATCACGCTGAGCCAGAAGGACGTAACGAAGACGCTCAAGGTCTGCACTGGTGAATTTGCGGTAACCAGATGGCGTGCGCTGCGGTTCGATCAAGCCTTCAGATTCGAGGAAACGAATCTTTGAAATGGTGATATCTGGAAAATCACCACGAAGCTTTGAAAGAACTTCACCAATACTTAAGTAGGCACGTGCTGGAACGCTCACTGTCTCTCCCCTGTTTTCTATTTCTGGCCAACGATAAAGAGCAGATGAAATTTTCCAATCTGAACTTCATCTCCATTGCTTAAAACTGTATTCTCAATGCTTTTACTGTTGACGTAAGTACCATTCAAACTCGAACTATCAGTGATCAGAAAAGTCTGTTCAGAATCCTGATAAGAAACAACGGCGTGTGATCGTGAAACTGTAACGTCATCTAAGAAGATTTCACTTTCATGCGATCTGCCAATCGTAGCGCCAGTACTTGTGATCAGATAGCGCGATCCCTTTGCAGGACCTTTGTAGATCACAAACATCGCTCTGTTTGGCTGGCCATTGATTATCTCTTCAAAGGTTGCCTTTTCATCCATTGATGCATTGGAAAGCAGACTCTCAAGGAGTGCACTCTCTGCTGGGGAAGCATCTGGCTGGGATCCAAGTCGAAGGGTCGTTGTGAGTTCGCGATCATCGTTCGCCATCACAGTCACCCGCCTTTGCTTAGAGCTGTCTAGTTCAAGTTCACATTGAAAGGGATCAACATCAACTTAAGGGTGACACTAGATCGCTCACGCTAAGAAATCAAGCGGAGAATGTCTGGGTATCTGCTGGAAAATTACGCGGTAATTTGACGATAACCATCGGCTGAGAGTAAGCCTTCAGGTTGGGCAGAGATTTCAATATCGGCCAGCCAACCAGCCCCATAAGGATCACTATTGAGCACTTCTGGATTGGCCTCTAGGGATTGATTGATCGCAATCACCTTTCCACTGACCGGAGAAAAAATCTCAGAGACACTCTTGGTCGACTCAACTTCGCCACAGACCTTATCTGCCACAACGACATCACCAACTTTTGGGAGTTGGACGTAAACGATGTCACCGAGTGCCCCTTGAGCGTAATCAGTGATTCCCATTCGAATTACCGTTGCAGAAGTGTCCTGCACCCATTCATGCTCCTTTGTATATTTGAGCGAGTCGGGAATGAGTGACATGGTTATCTCCTTCAGAAGTTTTACATTGAGCCCGTCTTCAAGCGGTCACACTCTAATAGTTTTTATGGCAGTCAGGAAGTACGAAACTCCTGTTGCAACATACAAGGCGACGCCCCACCCTGCAAAAGCCCACCCGAAGATAAAGGCGATCTCCCCCAACAACGATTGGCTAAGCGCAAGTAGCAAGAATGGGAAGGCATAGAGCAAGTTAAAGGTCGCAGCTTTTCCTATAAATGTCACCTTCAGCGGAGGTTTCTTCTTTGCTGTAAGGGCGATTGTTGCCAACGCCAGGATTGCATCTCGCGCGATCAGAGTAATAATTAACCAGAGCGGAATTGCATCCCGAAGATAGAGAACAATCAGTGTTGCCAAGATATAGAGGCGATCGATCGTTGGATCCAGAATCTCCCCGAGCTTGGACTCTTGACCCAAGGCCCTTGCCAATTTTCCATCGAAATAGTCAGTTGCTCCGCCGACGGCTAGAACAAAGATTGCCCAAGCATCGGCTTCAGGAACGAGGGCAATATAGATAAAGAGTGGAATGCCGAGTGCGCGCAAACCTGTTAGGGCGTTTGGCCAGGTTGCTATCGATTGCGCCATCGATCTACTCGTTCTCTTTCTCGCGTTCCTTAACGCGAATGGCAACTATGACGGGAGTACCAGGGAATCCAAATTCTTCACGCAAACGCCTTTCGATAAACCTGCGGTACGAAGCTTCGATCCAACCGCTAGAGAAGATGACGAATTTCGGAGGCGAGATTCCTGCCTGCGTTGCGTAATAAATCTTTGGTTGCTTACCACCTCGGACAGGTGGAGGTGTGGCACCAACAAGAGCGCCCAAAAATGCATTGAGCTTTGCAGTCGGAACGCGTCTTTCCCATGAATCAAGTGCAGTTCGAATTGCCGGAGCTAGACGGTCGCGATGCCATCCCGTCTTTGCCGCAACATTGACACGTTGCGCCCATTCAACTTGATCCAGATGTCGATCAATTTCTTTATCTAACTGATCGCGACGATCTTCGTCAACCAAATCCCATTTATTCATTACTAGAACAAGTGCTTTCCCCGCTTCCTCAACCATCGTGATCACTCGTAAATCCTGTTCAGAAATCGGAACTGAGGCATCGAGGACGACAACGGCACATTCGCAACGTTCAAGTGCTGCCTGCGTCCGAAGTGTGGCGTAGTAATCGGTTCCACTTGCTTGATTGGCGCGCTTTTTCAATCCTGCGGTATCGACAAATCGCCAGATAGCTCCACCGAAGTCGATCAAAGAGTCAACTGGATCGCGAGTTGTACCAGCCACATCATCAACAATCGACAGTGACTCCCCTGCTAAAGCATTGAGCAAACTTGATTTTCCAACGTTTGGACGACCGATGAGTGCAATACGACGATAACCATCTTGCGCTTGTGCGGCGCCAACTTCAGGCAATTCCTCAACGATTAGATCAAGCAGATCTCCGCTACCTCGACCGTGAAGGGCCGATACAAATCGTGGCTCACCCAGTCCAATATTCCATAGTGAGTGCGCTTCAGATTCATCAGAATCCCCATCAACTTTATTTGCAACTAATATCGTTGGTTTCTTTGCCTTACGTAGCTCTTGCACCAAAACGTCGTCTTCATCGAGTGCTCCAACTTGAGCGTCGACAACAAAACAGAGAACGTCTGCCTCTTTCATGGCCAGCTCAGCTCCAGCAGAGACTTGAACAGAAATTCCATCTGGCTTTGATTCCCAACCACCTGTGTCCATCACAATGAAACGACGATGGTTCCATTCACATTCGTATTGAACGCGGTCGCGAGTAACTCCAGGAGTGTCCTCCACAATTGCTTCGCGACGACCAAGGAATCGATTGATCAACGTTGATTTTCCTACATTTGGTCGACCGAGAATCGCGACGATAGGTAGACCTAGAAGGTTACGCTCTTTAAGTAACTCCCAAACGCGATCAACCGTCTCTTCTAAATTTAAAAGCGTGGAATCGATAATTACCGCGTCGCTGGCAGCGGTAAGCGGAGATACTGCACGAGTTGAATCAATACGATCGCGATTGCTTAATGATTCTTCAACGGCTTCGACTCCTTGAGCTTCTGTCGAAAGTTCTGCGTTACGTCGGATTGCTCGTGCATCAAGATCGGCGGTGAGGAAAACTTTCATCGCAGCATTTGGAGCAACTACGGTTCCTATATCTCGACCCTCTACAACTATTCCGCGTTCGGCCTTATCAATTATTTTTCTCTGCAAGGTGAGGAGCTCTTCACGAATTGCTGGGAGTGCACTTATGGCACTCACAGACTCTGTGATTCTCATCGTGCGTATTTCTTGAGTAAGATCAAGATCGCCACAGAACACTCGAGGAGCTTCTGGGTCGGCAACAAATCTAATCGGAGATCTTTTTAATTCCTGGATAATTGTTTGTGGTTCTTGATCATCAAGTGAGAGCGCCAGCCACGTTACGGCTCGATAGAGAGCGCCCGTATCTAAATAATTCCACCCAGCTCTTCGGGCTATCTCACGAGAGGTGCTCGACTTACCAGCTCCGCTTGGACCATCAATTGCGATGACGATCATGGATGAACCTTCCATCCTTCTTTCGCCAATTGAGCAGCGATGACAACGGCATCCTCGGGAGAAAAAGCCAATGTGATTAAGCCCGTCTCTTGCCCAGGTGTGTGTTCGATTGCGAGATCTTCAATATTTACCTTTGCCTTCGCGCAGAGTTCGATTAACGCTGCCAGTTGCCCAGGCTTGTCATCGATCACAATCGCTACATAGGAGTAATTGCGTGCCTGTCCACCGTGCTTGCCAGGAATCTGCGCTCGCCCACGCCTACCTCGCTCAATAACTCCGGCCATCGCATCAGCGCTCTCAAGAGAAGAGATCGCCGCCGAAAGATCGTTTTGTAGATTTATCAGTAATGGCCTGAGCGCCTGACTGTTTCCGCTCAGAATTTCTCCCCAGAGCGCAGGGTCAGATTCGGCTATACGGGTGGTATCTCTAAGCCCGGCGCCGGAGAGCTCTAGATCTTCGACAACTCCCGACTCAATCTGAGCTGCCAAGAGCGAGGCGACGAGTTGAGGAAGGTGACTTACCAAGGCAACGGCTCTGTCGTGCTCGGTAATACTTCGATGAACCTCAACTCCCCCACAGATTCGAATAACCTCTTCCACTTTTCGCGACAGTTCTGGCTCCACTCCATCGAGTGAAAGTATCCAAGGCCGACCCTGGAAGAGATCACCCCTGGCCGATTGTGGACCATGAACTTCACGCCCCGCCATCGGATGTGTGGGGGCGAATCGGCCGATAGGTAGCGCCGTTTCCCGTATATCAAGTACAGGTTTAGATTTTATGCTGCTGATATCCATAACCATCAAGTGAGGGTTGCGCTTCAACTCGGCACTAATGACCTTCGCAATTGAAAATGGTGGGGTTGCCACAATGCAGAGATCCTCAAATCCCGCGGGGATCTCAGATTGAGAACCCATGAGGTCGCGAGCAAGTTTTTCAGACCGAGGATCGGCATCTACCAGAGTCACTTTCGTACCCGCCGAACGAAGAGCTAAGGCGATTGATGTGCCGATTAGCCCCGCCCCAACAATACGAACATGGTTCAGAGATGTACTCATTACTGGGCGATATCTCGTCTAAGAGCCTTGGCTCCGTGAAGGTATATATGCGAAATCTGCTCAGAATCTAGCTCGGTATTGCAATGAATCATCACGCGTAGAACACGCTC
>JBEANF010000014.1:0-13416 GCA_041165585.1 Actinomycetota bacterium
AACCTTGTAGCCGTTATCTTGTGGCGGATTATGGCTGGCAGTCACCATCACACCAATATCTGCTTTTAGTGCAGTGGTGGCATATGCCAAAACCGGCGTCGGAAGCGCTCGGGGTAAGAGATAAACATCCATCCCAGCACCGCTAAAAATTTCAGCACTCTCCATCGCATATTCATAAGAGCCATGGCGGGCATCTCTTCCAATGACTACACGCTGCATGTTGCGCGCCTTCATATATTTAGCAATTCCAGCAGCGGCTCGTCCTACAACGGCGCGATTCATGCATGAAGGGCCGGGACCATTGGGGCCTCGTAATCCGGCTGTGCCGAATTGGAGAAAACCATTGAAGTAGATTCGCAGTGTCGCTTCATCGCCTGCATCTAGAAGTCTTTGTAGCGCATTCGCTGTTGCCGGATCAGGGTCATCTGCAATCCAAGCTTTAACTTCTGCTAACAGGGTAGCGTCCATAGAAGTGATCATATCTAGGCTAGAGAATTTGCGGAATAGTCTTTGCTAGCAGCTCTCCCATGGAACTCGCAGCAGCTTTTCCAGCAGCGATAACTTCTTCATGATTTAGTTTTTCACCAGTAACACCGGCTGCGGCATTTGTAACTAGAGAAATTCCCAAAACTTCCGCACCAAGTGCGTGGGCTGCTATCGCCTCCGGCACTGTGGACATGCCGACGAGGTCGGCACCGAGAGTGCGCATCATATGAATTTCAGCCGGCGTTTCATAAGTGGGACCACGCCAATGAACATAGACACCTTCCTGTAACAAAGAGTCTGCACGCTTCATGATTGCTCGAATTCTCTTGCTGTAGAGATCTGTTAGATCCACGAATGTTGCACCGACCAAAGGTGACTGCGCCGTTAAGGAGATGTGGTCACGGATTAATACGGGCTGTCCAACTCGATAAGCAGTATTTATTCCACCGCATGCATTTGTAAGAATTACAACTTTGCATCCGGCCTTAACCGCAGTTCTAACTCCGTGAACAACAGGTTCCATTCCTTTGCCCTCATAAAGATGGGTTCTACCTAGAAATACCAGAGCATTTATTACGCGATCTCCATCATTGATTGCATATGAACGGATTTTTCCGGAGTGACCTTGGACAGCAGGTGGAAAAAAACCAGTAATCTCTTCAGCATTACATTCGTAGACAGGAGTGCCGAGCGCATCCACTGCTCCAACCCAGCCAGAGCCCATCACCAGTGCAACATCGTGCGATGCGACACCTGTGCGAGATGCGATTTCGTGGGCTGCATCGATGGCAGCTTGTAATGGGTTGGAGTAGAGGAGATCAGTTGATGTCATACATCAATAATGTCACAGAGGACGGTTGCGCTGGCAACCGTCTCACCGATGGCAACCTTGAGGTTGCTCACGATGCCGCTTCGGTGAGCGGTCAGTGGCTGCTCCATCTTCATTGCTTCTAAAACAAAGATCAAATCGCCTGCTTCAACAGTGGCCCCTTCTTCGACTGCAATCTTGACCACTGTTCCTTGCATAGGGCTGGCAAGTCCTGTTCCACTTGAACCGCTAGCCGTTGATTGCTTGGCGCGGTGACGCTTAACGACTGGGGCAGGTGCATGAACCTTAATTTCAAAGCGTTTTCCATTCACTTCAGCAACTAGAAGTTCATTTGCAGCTTTTGTTTCGAGTGCATCTACTTGCGCATCGAAGGCGGGAATTTCATTTACAAATTCATTTTCAATGTAGCTGGTGTACACCGAAAAGTTTTCGGTGTAGGCAGGATCTTCCAGAATCGCTCGATGGAATGGAAGTGCGGTGGCAAGTCCTCCTATCTGGAATTCTGCGAGAGCGCGACGAGCTCTTTCAATCGCCTGTTTACGCGTTGCACCAGTGACAATTAACTTGGCAAGAAGTGAATCAAAATTTCCACCGATGACATCTCCTTGAGTAAAGCCTGCATCGACCCGAACACCAGGTCCTGTTGGTATCTGCCACGAGGTAATTCGACCGGGTGCTGGGAGAAAAGATCTTCCAGGATCTTCACCGTTAATTCGGAATTCCAAACTATGACCGCGAATAACTGGATCATCAAATCCGAGCTTCTCACCCATAGCAATCCTAAATTGCTCACGTACTAGATCAATTCCTGCAACTTCTTCAGAGACGGGATGTTCAACCTGCAGGCGGGTATTCACTTCTAGAAACGAAATGGTTCCATCGAGCCCTACTAAAAATTCACATGTCCCAGCGCCTACATAGCCCGCCTCTTTCATAATTGCCTTACTTGATCGATACAGCTCTTCATTCTGTGCCTCAGTTAAGAATGGTGCTGGAGCTTCTTCCACAAGTTTTTGGTGGCGGCGCTGCAATGAACAATCGCGAGTACTGACTACAACCGCATTGCCATACTTATCGACCAAGACTTGTGTTTCTACGTGACGAGGTTTATCAAGATAACGCTCGACAAAACATTCTCCACGTCCGAATCCGGCCACTGCTTCTCGCACTGCTGAGGCAAAGAGTTCTGGAATCTCTTCTAGGGTGCGCGCAACCTTTAGACCACGTCCGCCACCACCGAAGGCTGCTTTGATTGCAACAGGTAGACCATGCTCTTTTGCGAATGCGACAACTTCTTCATGGCCTGAGACTGGATCTTTTGTACCTGCAACAAGAGGTGCACCTGCCTTTGCCGCAATACGACGAGCTGAAACTTTGTCGCCAAGAGCGCTAATTGCAGCAGGTGGAGGACCAATCCAAATCAAACCGGCATCAATAACCGCCTGAGCAAAATCTGCATTCTCTGAGAGAAATCCATACCCAGGATGGATTGCATCTGCCTCTGATTCTTTAGCCAGAGCAATTATCTTTGAAATATTTAGGTAAGTATCTTTGGCAACGATTCCGTTGAGTGAATATGCGAAGTCGGCCGCACGCACGTGTAGCGCATCACGATCTTCTTCTGAGTAGATGGCAACGCTTTGTAAACCATGATCTTTGCAAGCGCGGATAACGCGAATCGCAATTTCGCCACGATTGGCAATCAACACGCGTTTCATGACATCTCCTTTACTTGCGGCCAAGAATATCCAAGCTGCTTCATTGCACTTCGAAGGAATGGCATCGATATTCCAACAACATTGGTGTAGTCGCCTTCGATGACCGGTATAAAAGGTGAACCGTGGCCATCAAGTGTAAATCCACCTGCCACATTGAGCGGCTCACCTGATGCGATGTAGTTATCAATCTCATCATCACTCATCGAGCTAAAAGTCACCTTAGTTGTCACTCGATCTGCAATTTCGACACCTTTGTCGGTATCGATGATGCAATGGCCGGTATGGAGAAGACCAGCTCTTCCGCTAATTTTCTTTGCACGCTCACGTGCAATCTCTGGCGACCCAGGCTTTCCAAAAGAGACTCCATCGACATCAAAGGTTGAATCACAACCAATAATTATGGCTGGATAATCAATCAACTCTCTGACTGTATGAGCTTTCGAAATTGCAAGGGCAATCACCATATCTTCTGGAGACATTGCATTGAAAAATTCAGTCTCCTCATCTACTCCGCTAACAATTATTTGAGGCGACAGACCTGCATCAACAAGTAAGCGCTTTCGCGAAGTAGATTGAGAAGCGAGAACAATTTTCGGCACTAGTCAAACCTTCTTGCACCGTAAGTGATCTGGTGTGGCAAGGGTTGGCGTAATTGTGGCAACCCAAAGACACTTCGTTTAAGAACCGGCTTGAGGTCAATTGGCTTATGCACTTCAAGGGCTGCATGAAGTGCGAGCAACTCTTCTGGAGTTGGGTTGCCAGATATAACTGTAAATTTCATCAGAGTGGGATATTTCCATGTTTACGAGCTGGAAGAATGTCACGCTTAGTCTTGAGAGTTCTAAATGCCTTTGTAATGTAGGCACGAGAATCTTCAGGTTCAATCACCGAGTCAATTGTTCCACGCTCTGCTGCAGCATATGGATTTGAAAGTTTCTCTGTGTAATCGGTGACCAGCTCTTTACGGAGTGCCTCAGGATCAGAGCTCTCGGCGATATCTTTACGGTACAAGATATTTACCGCACCCTGTGCACCCATTACTGCAATCTCTGCCGATGGCCAGGCAAAGTTAATATCGCTCCCTAAATATTTGGATCCCATAACGATAAATGCGCCACCATATGCTTTACGAGTAATGAGTGTGACAAGTGGAACCGAAGCTTCTGCATATGC
Source organism: Actinomycetota bacterium (assembly GCA_041165585.1). GTDB lineage: Bacteria > Actinomycetota > Actinomycetes > Nanopelagicales > Nanopelagicaceae > Planktophila. The sequence continues at coordinate 4,207 of JBEANF010000014.1, forward strand.
ATAGAGCAACTTGGCTCCACGACGGATAATTCCATTCCATTCTTGTTCTGTGCCAGGCAAGAATCCTGGGACATCTACTAAGGTGAGAATTGGAATATTAAAGGCATCACAGAAGCGCAAGAATCGCGCAGCTTTCTCGCTGGAGTTGATATCTAATGTACCTGCCAGTTGTGATGGCTGATTTGCAATAATTCCTACTGATTGACCTTCGATGCGCGCAAATCCAACGACAATATTTGGCGCGTACAACGCATGAACTTCCAAGAATTCACCCTCATCGACAAGAGCTTGGATTAAAGTCTTCATGTCATATGGCTGATTAGGTGAATCAGGTATCAAGGTATTGAGAGCCAGGTCAGATGAATTCTTCTCCAGAGTTTGCGTTGCAGGTAGAACTGGAGATCCATCCATATTGTTAGAGGGCAGATATGACAGAAGTGCTTTTACATAATCAATTGCATCTGCTTCAGAGTCTGCCATGTAGTGGGAATTTCCTGACTTCGTGTTGTGGGTAAATGCTCCACCCAGTTCCTCCATCCCAACATCTTCACCAGTAACAGTCTTAATTACATCTGGTCCGGTGATAAACATATTTGAGGTTTCTTTCACCATTACCGTGAAATCTGTGAGAGCAGGTGAATATGCCGATCCACCTGCACATGGGCCAAGGATGAGAGAGATCTGAGGAATGACTCCAGAAGAACGGGAATTTAGTCTGAATATTTTTCCGTAGCCATTAAGGGATGCAACACCTTCTTGAATGCGCGCTCCGCCCGAATCATTAATTCCAATTAACGGAATCCCACTCTTTAGAGCGAACTCAGCAATCTTGACGATTTTCTCTGCATGGACTTCGCCCAAGCTTCCACCAAAGACCGTGAAGTCCTGGGAGTAGAGGGCAATGGGTCGACCATCAACTGTTGCAGTACCGATGACGACGCCATCACCATATGGGCGAGAGTTCTCCATTCCAAATTGAGTTGATCTATGGCGAGCAAACTCATCGATTTCAGTAAATGAATCTGGATCAACCAGCATCTCAATTCGCTCGCGAGCGGTGTGCTTACCCTTGGCGTGCTGCTTCTCAACGGCTCTGGCCGATCCAGCATGGACGGCCTCATCAATTTTTTCGCGGAGATCTTCGATTTTTCCCGCAGTAGTGTGCAGATCTGGGCTCATGTCTATACGGTACTAGCCATGAGCACCGATACGCCAAGAGCGCCACTAGAAGAAAGTCGAATTGCGGCTGCACTGTCGCAGTACTGGCGAGTAAGCGTGGTTGAACTCACGCAATCAACCCACGAAGATCTTGCAAAGAAAATTTCAAATGGAGATGCGAAGAGCGGCGATGTGATCGTTGCAAATTATCAGAGCGCTGGTCGCGGTCGGCTCGATCGAACCTTTGATGCCCCCGAATCTACCGCGCTTCTGTTCTCACTCTATCTGACTCCACATCGTGCAAGTAAAGATTGGGGATTCATTCCTTTGCTTGCAGGTTATTCAATTGCAGACACTTTAGGAAAATTAGGCGCTAGCGTCAAGATTAAATGGCCGAATGATCTGTTGATTAATGAATTAAAAGTGGGAGGATTAATTACAACTATAGCCGGTACTGGAGTAATAATTGGAATTGGAATTAATGTTTCAACTATGAAAGAGGAATTACCAGTTCCGCATGCAACCTCATTAAGGTTATCTGGTGTCACAAAATTAGATCGGAATTTCCTGCTCCCTGTGTTACTCAATGCCTTTGAGAAAGATTTTCTCCGATGGGATTCTGGCGAGAGTTTTATTGAAGAGTACAGTCGACTCAGCGCCACTTTCGGTCGCCAAATTGCAATCTCAATGCCTGGCGGGAAGGAGCGCCGTTCTCAGGCACTCTCCGTTGATGAAAGTGGCTGCCTCCACCTAGCCGACGGCGAGATCGTTTCTGTTGGTGATGTGATTCATCTACGATAAGTCAGTGAAGAGTCGCTTTCCAGTCGTTGGAATCATTGGTGCAGGCCAACTTGCTCGCATGACCGTGGCCCCGGCAATTGCACTTGGAATTACTCTTAAAGTCTTTGCGCAAGATAAAGAAGATAGTGCTGCTCAAATTTGCGATTTCGTTGCCGGCGATTATCGAAACTTAAAGGAAGTTCTACGATTTGCTCGAGATTGTGACGTCATCACCTTTGAACATGAACTTGTTCCGTTATCAGTGATCAAGGGCCTTGAGGCTGAGGGTGTACGAGTTTATCCGCCTTCGACTGCCTTTATTTACTCTCAGAATAAATTTGAGATGCGCAAGGCTCTAAGCGACTTACCATCTCCGGCCTGGAGCGTCATTACCGACGATGCACAAGTAAAGAAGTTTCCTGTTATTGCAAAAGCCATCACTGGTGGATATGACGGTCGTGCTGTCTGGAAGATTTCCAATAAAGATATGCTCGATGAAGTAATTGACTTGAACCCTAATCTTTTGATTGAAGAACTGATCGAATTTGATTTAGAAATTGCAGTGATGGTTGCACGGTCTCCCCACGGCCAAGCCAATACTTGGGCTCCAACCCAAACTGTGCAGGAAAACGGGATCTGCACTCGGACTCTTACTCCAGCCCCATCTATTTCACCTTCCGTTGCAGAGAAAGCATCGGCATTGGCCTTGACTATTGCAGAACGTGTTGGATTAGTCGGAGTGATGGCAGTCGAAATGTTTGTAAAAGGCGAAGAACTTTTTATTAACGAGCTTGCCATGCGTCCCCATAATTCTGGGCACTGGACCATCGAAGGTTCTAGAACCAGTCAATTTGAGCAACACCTTCGCGCAATCTTGGATCTACCATTAGGCGATCCAGCGATGACTGCGCGCTATGTGGTCATGGGAAATATTCTCGGTGGTGAGAAGACTGATATGTACAGACCCTATCTGCACCTTATGGCCAGAAATCCCGAGCTCAAGATTCATCAATATATGAAAGATGTTCGACCAGGTCGCAAGATCGGGCATGTAAATGCTGTGGGAGATGATCTCCTACACTTAGAGGAGTTAATAGAGCATGCCCGTGACTACATGAGTGGAGAGATCGATGAATGATGTAGCAATCATTATGGGATCAGATTCAGATTGGCCATTCATGAGCGAGGCGGCAACTTTGCTTGAAAATCTTGGAATCTCTTACAGTGCAGATGTCATCAGCGCTCACCGCATGCCAACCGAGATGGTTGCATTTGCTCAAGGGGCAGCCGCTGCCGGATTTAAAGTAATCATCGCTGGCGCAGGAGGAGCAGCTCACCTTCCAGGAATGGTGGCAGCACTCACAACTCTCCCGGTTATTGGCGTACCAGTGCCATTGAAGAATCTAGATGGAATGGATTCACTACTTTCAATCGTGCAAATGCCAGCAGGAGTACCGGTAGCAACCGTTGGTATAGGAAATGCTAAGAATGCTGCTCTATTAGCAGCGCGAATTCTCGGTGTAAGCGATGCTGTGATTGCGGCAAAAGTTGACCAAGGTTTACGAGATATAAATGCCGAAGCCAAGGCAAAAGGTGCAAATCTGACCACGAAAAAGAAGACTGGTTTTTAGTTTTAAATTAATCAGAACGGCCGAGTGCGTGCACTCGCCAACCTGCAGCCCGCCACTTATCGCGATCGAGCATGTTTCGACCATCAATCAGAAACTTGGATTTCACAAGTTGACCAATCACCGAAGGATCTAGCTCGCGATATTCCTTCCATTCGGTCAGGTGCAAAATCGCGTCGGCATCTTTTACCGCATCGGCAACGCGCTCTGCATAATCAAGATGGGGGAAGCGCTTACGAGCAGGCTCAATTCCCTTTGGATCATGAACGACAACTGCTGCTCCGGCTGCTTGCAGTTGAGCTGCAATATCAAGTGCAGGGGAGTCGCGCACATCATCGCTATCGGGCTTAAATGTTGCTCCGAGTACAGCGATTTTGTACTGTGTTAAATCTTCAGATAAATCAGCGCGCACCACATCTATAACACGTTGGCGAGCACGAAGATTGATGGCATCAATTTCACGTAAGAACTCGAGAGCTTGATCTGCACCAAGTTCTTGGGCGCGAGCCATAAATGCACGAATATCTTTAGGAAGACAACCGCCACCAAAGCCAATTCCTGCCTGTAAGAATCGATTTCCAATACGTGGGTCATAACCGATTGCCTTCGCAAGAACAGTCACATCTCCACCGGCTGCTTCGCAGACTTCAGCCATTGCGTTGATAAATGAAATCTTGGTGGCAAGGAAAGAGTTTGCCGCAACCTTCACTAGTTCAGCAGTTGGCAGATCTGCCCGAATCCAAGGAGTGCCAAGATCAATGACTGGCTTGTAAACCTCTTTAAGAATTGCTTCTGCACGATCATTTGCAACTCCAACAACGAGGCGGTTTGGTGTCAAGGTATCTTCGACTGCAAATCCTTCACGCAAAAACTCTGGATTCCACGCTAAATCTGCCTGTGGCGCAGATTTGGCTAATTGCTCTCGCAGCATCTGCGCCGTTCCAACGGGAACTGTCGATTTACCAACAACGAGCGAACCTTCCTTTAGAAATGGTGCAATCGCTACGACAGAGGATTTTACGTATGTTAGATCGGCTGCAAGTCCATCTTTACTCTGCGGTGTTCCAACACAGATGAAGTGCACATCAGCGTCTGCCACGGCTGAAAAATCAGTCGTGAATGAGAGCCGTCCTGTCTTCATCTCAGATGCTAGGAGAGTATCTAAACCTGGTTCGTAGAAGGGGAGTTCTCCACTTTGCAACAGATTAACTTTAGATTGATCTGTATCGATTCCTACGACATCAAAACCAAGGGATGACATGCACGCTGCATGCGTTGCTCCGAGATATCCGCAACCAATTACTGAAAGCTTTAAAGTCATAGGTGCGAGTCTAAGGCACGAACTATTTAATCTCGCCGCATGGATTTTCAGCCGCGGTGCGAGTCTTAAATTTATCAACAATTACTGGGGTAGGACTTGCCGATGCACTGGCAGTCGGGGTTGGGGTGACCTCATCAACAAGTGGTAGGTCATCTCGAACTCGAGTCCACAGATCTGCCCCGAGGGTTTCATCCCAAATCACCACAGATTGTCCGTCATATCGGCCGTTGGGATTAGATAACGGAACAGTCAGCGTGCGCACATTTCCAGAGGAGAGATTTTTCAATTGCTTAGCAAGCGTTAGTAAATCGTCTGGAGCTAAGCCAGAGTCCAAACGAACGCTGGCAAGAGAGGCATTAACAAAATTCTTTAACTTAAATGGATTAAGCAGAGTTCCACTACTGGTCGCCTTGCGAAGAACAGCGCTCATAAATTGTTGCTGGCGCTGCATGCGACCGATGTCTCCTCGGCCATCAAAGTCGCGTGTGCGCACATATTTAAGTGCTTCAATTCCATCTAGGGTGTGAACACCGGCGCTAAGAACAAGGTGGCTCTTTGGATCATCGATATCAACTTTGGTGCAGACTTCAATACCGCCAAGGGCATCGACAATTCCAGCAAAACCAGCAAAGCTTACTTCTACGTAGTGATCGATTTTGATTGCCGTTGCAAGTTCAATTGTTTCAATCAGAAGTGGCGCTCCGCCATATGAAAAAGCGGAGTTCAATTTTCCTAATCGTGCAGAGACAACTGTTTTTTTGTCAGCGCTACTCAGATGCTCTGGGATTGTCACCAAGCTATCACGGGGTAGCGAGATGATGTATGCACGATCTCGAGCCTTACTTATGTGAATTAGGAGCATGGTGTCTGATCGACCACCAGCGGCAGTCGCGGTCGAACCTACACGGAGTGCACGAATCTGTTCTTTGGTTAAACCTTCGCGAGTATCTGATCCAACAAGAAGATAATTTTCAGCCTTGGATGTCTTTTCGGGGCGATCATCGAGCGAGTTGAAGACATCGATTCGGGCGATAGAGCTGCTTACGCGGCCCAGGCCAAAGGATGAGACTGATGAAACCAGCACGATAGCAACTGAGAGTGATGTAATTATCCGAATTGCCCGTGTAGATTTCACGACGCAAGACTACTTGGACGATAGCGTGGAGGTGTTATGACATCGCCGAACACGTCGTTACCTGTCTCACCAGGCATCAGCGTCATCCTGCCGGTGTTGAATGAGGAGAGTCATTTAGCTGACTCAGTCAAAGCAATTCTCTCTCAGAAATATCTCGGAGAGATTGAAGTGATTTTGGCCTTAGGGCCATCAAAAGATGCAACAAATGAAATTGCCACAACTCTTGCAGCAGAAGATTCACGCATTATTCTGGTTGACAATCCTTCCGGTAGAACAGCAGCTGGACTCAATATCGCCCTCAATCGATCCACGCGCGATGTTGTGGTGCGCGTGGACGCACACGCTGAGATTCCAGATAACTATCTAGCACTCGTGGTTGAGATCTTGGCAGAGACTGGCGCTGTTAATGTCGGCGGAGTCATGGGAGCCGAGGGAGTGACTTACTTTGAAACTGCCGTAGCTGCGGCAATGTGCAGCCCCTTTGGTGTTGGGGGATCACGTTTTCATATTGGCGGAAAAGCTGGCTTTGTAGATACCGTCTATCTCGGCGCATTTATTCGAAATGCGGTAGTCGAAGCCGGTGGTTTTGATGAGAGATTTATTCGCGCCCAAGACTGGGAACTTAATTACCGCCTTCGACAGCGCGGTGGCAAAATATATTTTGATCCTCGCCTTTATGTGACATATAGGCCACGCCCTAATCTACGAAGATTGGCTAAACAGTATTTTGAATACGGAAGATGGCGTCGCGTAATTGCCCGAAAATATCCGCAAACAATTAATTACCGATATCTTGCTCCACCTTTAGCGCTCATCGGAACAGTGGTCTCACTTATTGCAGGAAGTGTTTTTGATCCTTCGCTCTATCTTCCAGTTGCCACATACATCACCTTTATTTGTATAACCCCACTCTTTATCTCAAAGAACCTGGCTCACTACCCTGCCTTGGTATTTATTCTTCCTACAATGCATTTTTCATGGGGACTTGGCTTCATAACCTCGCCAAGAAAGCTAGTTCCAGACTCTCTGCGGTAACCTTCACTCATATGAGTACTCCAGTGACTGTATATGAGCCATTTCGCGCCGGCTTACCCCCCATGGGCCAATACCTGCGTTCGTTGTGGTCTCGCCGTCACTTCATTGCCGAATTCTCACGATCAGAATTGCGGGAGCAGAACTATGGCTCTGTCTTCGGTCAGCTCTGGTTAGTTCTCAATCCACTCCTACTCTCAGGTGTGTATTTTCTTTTGATTTATATTATTGGCGGAGTTAGTGATGCCAATAGATATGTACATCTCACATCAAGTCTATTTTTCTTCTACTTAATTGCAAATAGTCTTACGGGTGGCGTTAAATCAATTACTTCAGGGCAGCGTCTGATTATGAACACGGCCTTCCCTCGCATTATGTTGCCAATTTCTGCCTCAGTTATTGCAATCTTTAAATTTATGCCAACACTGATTGTCTTCTTTGCAATTCGATCACTTGTCGGAGCTCCATTTTCATGGCAGATGCTCTGGGCAATACCGATATTTATTCTCGGAGTCTTCATGGGCCTTGGAATGGCGATTGCGATTTCATGCACCAATGTATATTTCCGAGATATCGCTAGCCTTCTGCCTTACATCACACGCAGTTTGATTTATTTATCACCAATTCTGTACGAAGCTTCGGCACTCACAGAAAAGATGCGTACTCTTGAGATCGCAAATCCAATCTTCTATCTATTAGATGCCTGGTCAGAAGTAATGGTCTACGCCCAAGCTCCGACGACTTCATCGCTACTTATTAGTCTGGCATGGGCTCTAGCCATCTTTATTATCGGTACCTATTTCTTCTTAACGAGGGAGCGTGATTTCGCTGTCCGTCTCTAGCGCACATCCCCACAACAGCATCGCTGTTTCAGTTCAATCAGTTGGACTTACATATACAACTTCGGTTGATAAGAAACCGACTCTGAAAGCTCGCATTAAACGGCTGGGCCGAAGTGGAAAATATTCGCGCACAGTAACTGCTCTGAATGATGTGAGTATCGATGTTCACTATGGCACGGTTCTGGGAATTATTGGATCTAATGGTGCAGGTAAATCTTCATTGATGCGAGTGATTTCAGGCATTATTCCGCCATCACAAGGTCGTATTGAAGTTTACGGATCGGTCAGTACTTTGCTAGCTCTCGGTGTTGGATTTAACGCCTCCCTCACAGGACGAGAGAATGTCTACCTTGGTGGACTGGCATCGGGTATGACCAGGGCTGAGATAGATAGTAAATTCGAGGAGATTGCAGAGTTTTCTGAACTTGGCGATGCTATTGACTCTCCGATGCGCACTTACTCATCGGGAATGTATGCCCGCTTAGCTTTCTCGGTAGCAGCAACTGTGAAGCCAGATATTTTAATTATTGATGAGGCGCTAAGTACTGGCGATGCAAGATTTAAAGAGAAGAGCCTTAACCGTATCAAGGAGTTACGCACAGAAGATCGCGCTCTCATTCTAGTAAGCCATGCATTAGCGACAATTGAAGACATTTGCAATGAAGTGATCTGGCTCAATAAAGGAGAGATCATGGGCCGTGGAAAACCTGCAGAGGTTATAGCTGCCTATCGTGAATTTATGCAGGTACGAAAGAGCGCATCTTCTGATGAGGATGTTTAAGAATTTTCTGGCAGTGCTAATTACCTCACTTGCCGTGAGCATGTTCCCTGCTCAGGCAGTGACTATTCCGACTGTATTTGAGTTCTCCGGAAGTGGTTATGGCCATGGCGTCGGTATGAGCCAAATTGGTGCTCGTTCTCGTGCACTCAGCGGAGAGAGTGCAACTGCAATTCTTAATTACTACTTCAAAGATGTTGTCGTCGCACCCTACGTTGACACGCACACGATTCGAGTAAATATTGCTACCCGCGTGAAATCGATCTCATTTACAACTCATACTCCCAATTCACGATTGGAAGTTTTTGAAAGTGAGACATCACAATCGACTCTAGTTGCACCTATTGCAACATTTGCAACAAAGAAGCCGGCTCTCTTCACTCTGGTAAATCAATCAATAGGCCTCAATGGAGTACAACGGGGAAAGAGTTTGACTGTACGATGGATCGGCGAAGGCTCTCTCATTACTATGAATCAGGGAAAGGCCGCTACAAAATATAAATACGGATACATCACTCTTAAAGTAGTCAAGGGTG
>JBEANF010000015.1:0-10407 GCA_041165585.1 Actinomycetota bacterium
TGCGGGCCTATAGCTCAGCCTGGTTAGAGCGCTTCCCTGATAAGGAAGAGGTCGGTGGTTCAAGTCCACCTAGGCCCACCCGTTCTAACACGGGGACCTAGCTCAATTGGTAGAGCACCGCCTTTGCAAGGCGGGGGTTAGGGGTTCGATTCCCCTGGTCTCCACTTTACTTTTCACTCTGCTTCTCTCACTCCACTATCTAGAACGGTAAAAATCATGACAACTGCAACACTCCATACAAACCTCGGTGATATTGCAATTGAACTCTTTGAGTTCCAAGCACCAAAGACAGTTGCAAACTTTGTTGGCCTTGCAACAGGCACTAAGGAGTACACAGATATGTCAACCGGTGCAAAGAAGACTGGCAATTTCTACGACGGTCTCATCTTCCACCGCGTCATTTCAGGATTTATGATCCAAGGTGGCTGCCCAATGGGTAAGGGTTTTGGAGATCCAGGTTATAAATTTGAAGATGAGTTCCACGGTGAACTCTCATTTGATCGCCCATACCTGCTAGCGATGGCTAACTCAGGTCCGAATACAAATGGTTCACAATTCTTTATCACTGTTGCGCCAACCCCACACCTCAACCGTCGCCACACAATCTTCGGTGAAGTTAAAGATGCTGCAAGCCAGGCTGTTGTAGATGCAATTGCAACTACAAAGACTGGCCCTGGTGATAAGCCAGTTAAAGACGTTGTTATTAACAGCGTCACCGTTGCATAAGTAGTGACTCAATGAAGGCTAAGCGCTCTGCGACTATTGGCCTCATTACGGTTATCTGCGCCTTCTTTCTCTGGCAGAAAGTTGATGCTTACATCATCAACAACTTCTATCTGCCACCTTTAGCAGATCTACAAAGCTCTGGTCAGTGGTATCGCTTGCTCACTGTGGCGTTGATGCACGATCAAATGAGTGACCTGCCATATCACTTAGCTTTCAATATGTTGGCGCTACATTCATTGGGAACCCAGATTGAAGCGGTACTTGGAAAAGGAAAGTTCCTCACCATCTTCCTCATCTCACTTCTTGCCGGATCAATCACCTCAACCTACTTCTTGCCACTCAACGGATACTCGATCGGTGCATCGGGCGCGGTCTTCGGTCTCTTTGGCGCAACCTTGGTGCTCTATCGAAAGTTCGGGGTCGACCTCAAAAGCGTTTTAATCACAGTTGGGTTGAACCTCGTTATCGGTTTTACGATCCCTGGCATCGACTGGAGGGCCCATGTAGGGGGTCTGGTCGGTGGAGCGATAGCGGCCAAAGCGCTTATCCACAAGTAAGCCCACACCTGTGGATGAATTACACCGGTGTAATTTAACTCTTAACGTTACGCAGCAATACCTGAGCAACGTCTAGAACTTCAACACCTGATTCTCGCGCTGTCATTCCATCACCAATCATGATGCGACAGAACGGGCAACCGACTGCAACTTCACTTACACCAGTGGCAATTGCTTCATCAACTCGGTTGAGATTAATGCGCGTTCCAAGTTTCTCTTCCATCCACATGCGTGAACCACCACCACCGCAACAAAACGATCGCTCTTGGTTACGCGGCATCTCTTCAATGTCACAACCAGATGCTTCAAGCAATTCGCGAGGTGGCGCATAGATTTGATTATGGCGACCGAGATAACAAGGATCATGGAAAGTAATTTTCTGATCTGCTTTATGTGGACTTGTCTTGAGACGACCCTCGCGAACTAGTGTGTTGAGAAGTTGTGTATGGTGCAACATCTCAAGTTCATAACCGCTCTGAGCATAATCGCGACCGATTGTTGTAAAGCAATGTGGGCAGGTAACAACAACTTTCTTCTTACCCTTTGGTCGATCACCGAATGTCTCTTTAAAAGTTTCAATGTTTTCGCGAGAGAGAATTTGGTAAAGGAATTCATTACCCGCACGACGCGCAGCATCACCGGTGCAAGTTTCACGCTTTCCAAGAACTGCAAAGTTAACTCCCGCCATGTGCAAGAGCTCTGCCACAGCTTTAGTAGTTTTCTTAGCTCGATCTTCGTATGCGCCAGCACAGCCGACCCAGAAGAGGTACTCAACCTCTGCGGGAAGTTCACCTTCGACAACACGAACTGGGAAATCGCACTCTGCGATCCACCCTTCGCGATCTGCGCGGTTAGCACCCCAAGGGTTGCCAGACTTTTCGAGATTTCTAAATGTTCCACCAAGCTCAGTTGGAAATTCTGATTCAACTAACACTTGGAAGCGGCGCATATTAACGATGTGGTCAACATGTTCGATATCAACCGGGCACTCTTCAACGCATGCACCACACGTTGTACAAGACCAGAGAACATCGAGTGAAATAGGTGCTTTTTCGCCCACCAAAGCTTCATTTTCAACAACTTTGCTCATTGCGTGATCACGCATCGCCATGATCAAAAGCTTTGGCGACAGTGGTTTTTCGGTGTGCCATGCAGGACATTGCGATTGGCAGCGACCACATTCAGTACATGTGGACATATCAAGCAGACCCTTCCAAGAGATATCTGCTCGCGTACCTAAACCAAAGACATCATCTTCCTTTGGATCTTCAAAGTTGATCGGCTTTCCATGTGAAAGCATCTCGGGAAGTGCGCCAAGAGAATTACTGCCATCGCTATTGCGCTTGTAGAAGATATTAAAAAATGCCAAGAATCTGTGCCAAGCAATACCCATAGTTAGGTTGCTGGCAATCACAATAAACCATGCCATAGAGACAAGAATCTTGATTGCGGCGATAGTGACAATCGCGTTTTCTATTGCGCTTTGGCTCATTCCGCTAAATGCAACGACAGCTGGCCAGGAGAGTGCGTAATGCCAATTCCAGGTTTCCTCCTTGGCCAGCGCACCCTCTAGACCACGCAGTGCAATAACGGCAAAGACAATGACAAGAATTGTTGCTTCGACGTAATACGCCTTCCACATTCCAGATCCGTAGAAACGATTTGCGCGATCTGATTTGAGGCGAGTGACTTGGCGAATTCCAATCAGCGTCACGATTCCGATTCCGGTAAGCCAAGCAATAAGCTCGGCGAAGAATTCATAACCAACAAAGTGTCCGATAATCGGTAGCGCAAAATCTGGAGAGATTAACTGACCGTATGCAGTAACAAGAGTTCCAAAGAGTGCACCGAAACCGATCATGACAAACCAGTGTGCAATTCCAGTTGCAGTGAAGTTGAGCATCTTGGTGTGGCCCAAAACTTCTTTGAGCATATGCGCCAAGCGCGCACCCTGTTCATTGCTTCGCGTTGGATCGGGTTGCCCCTTCTTATAGGTGGCAACGAGCTGACGAACGCGAATGGCCAGCAGCGCCAGCGCCACCACCGTCACCCCATAGGCAAGAACGGCGAGGGTGATCTGTAGGGGCTCCATAGGCTCAAGGTTAGCCCGCACGCTCAGCCAAGAGCGGGAATAAAGCCCCCGTCTGCCCTGTTCTATCCCTTGGAAACCTGAGTCGCCTCGACTCAATCTCTTGGGTAAGATCGACTCAGGTTTAACCGCCTCGACCTCATAGCGAGCTCGAGTGAGTGATGAAAAAGGAGTCAAAACATGGCCAGAGCAGTCGGAATCGACCTCGGAACTACAAATAGCTGCGTGAGCGTCCTTGAAGGCGGCGAGCCAACAGTGATCGCTAACGCCGAAGGCGCTCGCACCACCCCATCGATTGTTGCCTTTGCAAAGAACGGCGAAGTTCTCGTCGGTGAAGTTGCTAAGCGCCAGTCGGTCACAAACGTTGAGCGCACCATCCGCTCGGTAAAGCGCCACATGGGTACTAACTGGACGATGGATATCGACGGCAAGAAGTACACAGCACAAGAAATTTCTGCACGTATTCTGCAAAAGCTTAAGCGTGATGCAGAGGCCTATCTCGGCGAAAGCGTTACCGATGCTGTGATCACAGTTCCTGCGTACTTCTCTGACGCAGAACGTCAAGCAACAAAGGAAGCTGGCGAAATCGCCGGACTTAACGTGCTGCGCATCATCAACGAACCAACTGCTGCCGCACTTGCATACGGTCTCGATAAGGCAGATCAAGAACAGACAATCCTGGTGTTTGACCTAGGTGGTGGAACATTTGACGTTTCACTTCTTGAAATCGGCGACGGCGTTGTTGAAGTAAAGGCAACAGCTGGTGATAACCACCTCGGTGGAGATGATTGGGATCAAGCACTTGTTGATTACCTCGTACAAACATTTGGATCAAAGAACGGCATCGATCTAACAAAAGATAAGATGGCGATGCAGCGCGTTCGTGAAGCAGCTGAAAAGGCAAAGATTGAACTTTCATCGTCGCAGCAAGCTTCAGTAAATCTTCCATACATCACAGTTGATGCAGAGAAGAATCCTTTGTTCCTTGATGAAACAATTACACGTGCACAGTTCCAGCAACTAACTGCAGATCTGCTTGATCGTTGCAAGAAGCCATTCCAGCAAGTACTTAAGGATTCTGGAATTGCAATCTCTGCCATCAAGAGCGTTGTTCTTGTCGGTGGTTCAACACGTATGCCAGCAGTTGTTGATCTCGTTCGCGATCTCACCGGAGGAAAAGAGCCAAATAAGGGCGTAAATCCGGATGAAGTTGTTGCAGTTGGTGCATCGCTTCAGGCTGGTGTTCTCAAGGGTGAAGTGAAGGATGTTCTCCTTCTTGACGTCACACCATTGACTCTTGGAATTGAAACCAAGGGTGGCGTGATGACTCGCATGATCGAGCGCAACACAACAATTCCTACAAAGCGCAGCGAAATCTTTACAACTGCCGATGACAATCAGCCAGCTGTACAGATTCAGGTCTATCAGGGTGAGCGTGAGATGGCTGCCTACAACAAGAAACTCGGAATGTTCGAGTTAGCCGGTATCGCACCTGCACCACGTGGAGTCCCACAGGTTGAGGTGACATTTGATATCGATGCCAACGGAATCGTTCACGTTTCTGCAAAAGATCTTGCAACAGGAAAAGAGCAGAGCGTCACAATTAGTGGTGGATCAGCTCTTTCCAAGGATGAGATTGATCGCATGATGGCAGATGCCGAAGCACACGCCGAAGAAGATAAGAAGCGTCGTGAAGAGGCCGAGATCCGCAACACCGGAGATTCACTTGTCTATCAGACTGAAAAATTTATCGCAGATAATGCAGATAAGTTCACAGAGGGTGAAGCGCTAGAGAAGAAGAATGAGGTAGAAGCAGCACTTGCTGAACTCAAGACTTCACTTGGTGGTGCAAACTTCGAATCTATTAAGACAAATACCGAAAAGGTATCAACGCTCTCACAAGCACTCGGAGCACTGATGTATGCCGCAGCAGGTGCTGCAGCAACAAGTGATGCCGCAGGAGAAGAGGGCGTTGAAGACGCAGAGGTTATCGACGAAGGCAGCAACTAATGTCAGAAGATCTCGTCACCGAGACTCCTGAGGTGGTTGAAGCAACCGAAGAAAGTATTGTGGAGCCGGGTCAGGAAACTGACCCGGTTACCGCACTTACTGCAGACCTTCAGCGCTTACAGGCGGAGTATGCAAATTATCGAAAACGGGTCGAACGTGATCGTTCGCTTGCCCACGAACTCGCAGTTAGCTCTGTCCTTATTGAAATGCTGCCTGTTCTTGATGATATCGAGCGCGCCGAAAGCCATGGTGAACTCACCGGTGGTTTTAAAGCTGTTGCCGACCAATTCGCATCAGTGACCGAGCGAATCGGTCTTGTGAAGTATGGAACTGCTGGCGATGAATTTGATCCACAAATTCACGAAGCGCTCTTGCATGACACATCGGCAGATGTCACAACATCGACTGCAACAAAGATCTTGCAACCAGGATATAAATTCAAAGAGCGCATCCTTCGTCCTGCACGCGTTGCAGTAACAGATCCTGAAGAAACACCAGCAGCGGAGTAATTTATGGCCGCCAAAGATCTCTACGAGAAGGACTTCTACGCAATTCTCGGCGTTGATAAGAAAGCTAGCGCCGATGAAATTAAGAAGAAGTACCGCACTTTGGCGCGTGAGTTGCACCCTGATAAAACTAAAGGCGATAGCGCGCTAGAAGAGCGATTTAAAGCAGTCTCTGAGGCCTACGACATCCTCTCGGATTCAAAAAAGCGCGCCGAATACGATGAAGCCCGCTCACTCTTTGAGCGTGGTGGATTCCGTGGCCCAATGGGCGGCGGTGGAACTGGTGATTTCTCAGATCTCTTTGGTGGTGGATCCCCCAACGACATATTTGCCAACCTCTTTGGTGGTGGCGGAATTCGTCGCGGCCCACGTAAAGGACAAGATCTACAGACAGAATCAACGATCACATTTAAAGAAGCTGTCTTTGGCACAACGCTAGAACTCAAACTTTCAACCGATGGTGGCAAGCAGCAGACAATTACTGCGCGCGTTCCAGCAGGTGTTAACGATGGCGCAAAAATTCGCGTTAAAGGAAAAGGCGCACCAGGAGAGGCTGGCCCTGGCGACCTCTTTATCTTGCTACATGTAAAGCCACATCCAGTTTTCTCTCGAAAGGCTGAAAATATTCTTTTGACGTTACCTGTGACATTTGTTGAAGCAACACTTGGCGCTGATATCAAAGTGCCGACTCTTGACGGTGAGGAAGTAACAGTGCGCTTAGCCCCTGGAACCCCTAATGGACGCACACTTCGCGTTAAAGGGCGCGGAATTAAAAAGGGTTCAAATACTGGCGATCTCTTGGCCACAATTGATGTACAAGTACCGCAGAAGATTGAAGGCGAAGCTCAAGATGCGTTAAAGAAATTTGCAGAAGCAACATCATCGCATGATGTGCGACTTGAATTTAGAGCAAAGGCCACACAATGAGCAGCGACAAGCGCGAAGAGATTGATGAAGAGGCAGGGCTCTATGTTATTTCAGTTGCGGCAGAACTATCAGGACTTCATCCACAAACTCTTCGCCAATACGATCGTATGGGTCTAGTCTCACCATCACGCACTGTTGGTCGCAACCGCAGATATTCACTTCGCGATATTGCATCACTTCGCACAATTCAACGTTTAATTGGTGAAGGAATCAACCACGCCGGAATCAAGAGAATTATTGAACTTGAATCTGCAATGGCCAATATGGCACTTGAAGTTGCCAAGCTGCGCATCGAGGTAGATGCGCTTCTTTCTGAAAATCCACCAAAATCTTTGGAGCGGCGTAAGAAATCTGAAGTCATTATTTATAAAGAAGAGAGTTAACTCTTAAAGGCGTTAACCCGCCCCTTCCAATTACTTAGGATTTTTTCAGAGGGCGAACCTAGTACCTGCTCAACAACCGATGAATAGATATCTCTAAAGTCGGTAGTAACCGCTAGATCTCCATCTACAAGCTTTGAAAGCGATGGTTGATCTCCATAGAAACCACCATTAACGCGATCACCGATAAGGAAGACGGGACCAGAAGTTCCATGATCTGTCCCTTCAGATCCATTCGCCTTTACGCGACGTCCAAATTCACTGTAAACCAAGACGGTAATATCTTTTGATCGACCCGAAGCCTTCATCTGACTTAAGAATGTTGTAATGCTCTTTGAAACAGTTCCTAGGAGAAGTGCTTGTGCATTTGCTTCATTGGCATGAGTATCGAATCCGCCAAGCGAGACAGACCATGCACGTGTTGGTGAACCGGCGGCAATGAGTTTTGCTACAACATTAAGTTGTTGCGAAAGATTTGAATCTCCTCCTGCATTGCCGCCCGAGATTGTTGGCAGATCTTCAGCCACTGGTGCGGCTTTTGCCAAGATCGGTTGGACATTTCCAGAGACGTTAAAGAGGTTTCTCATAGAAGTTGCAGCAGCTGCCATCAATGGGTTATCACCAGGAGATGGCGCAGATAGGCGTTGGCAAGCAGTACCAATAACTCCTTGTGGAATTGAAAGTCCACCCAATGGAAGTGCTGATCCACTTTGTTTTGCACCAACTAGAAGCGGTGGAAGAACGCCACCCAAACTAATTGCAGTCATCGGATCTATCGCCTGTGTATCAAGCCAACGCCCGAGCCATCCGGTATTCAGATGCGCGCCAGGTGAACCTGTCTGCCAAATTGACATCGAAGAAAAATGAGAACGATCAGGTTTTGGATAACCAACACCACGAACGATTGCGACTTTATTTGCATCCCATAGAGATTTAATTCCAGCCATGGATGCATTGAGTGCAAGATCAGATGAAAGTGGAAGTAGAGTCTCTGGTTTATAAGCTAGATCCGCCCGCGCGCTGTAATAAGCAGAATCCTTATAAGGAATGACAGTGTTAAGTCCATCATTTCCTCCATAGAGAGTTACAACTACAAGAATTGGTGTGCCTAACGGAAGTGGACGAGTGATTGCAGCCTCTGCAATTTCGTTAACCGTTAAGAGTGGAGTCGCAGCGGCGGCAGCTACTCCTGAATACTTTAAGAATTGTCGGCGAGTAAATGCTGACATTCCTAACTCTTGGCCAGGTACGCGAGGTAGTTCGATCATTGGCTCACCACATATTCAGGGCTACAGACGGCGGTCGCTAAAAGTTTCTGTGGGTTATCGCGCACACTACGCATCGCGTAAGCCGTTCGGGTACTCCATCCGACAACACCTAAGAGATCAGCTAAATATGGAGCACGTTTCACAGCAGAGATCGCAGTCAGTTCACTGAGATCTGCCTCTGCGATTATCGATGTTGCAAAAGAGAGGCGATATTGAGCACTGGCAGAGCTCAGCCACGCTTGATCGACCGGCCATCCACCAACATTTGGAGGCGAGAAAGGAACTTGTGAAAGCTTGTCGAGAAATCCATAAATTTTTGAAGGAGAAGGCAACTCAGAAGGAGTGATGGCTAGCGCTCGGCAGATTCCAATAAACCACTCAACCGGTGATTTCACCATCGAATATTTCTCTTGTGCGAAAACCGAACTTTCAATCAGTGACTTCATTAGCGTGTAAGTATCACGATCTGCGAAAGCTTTGATCATCGGATGATTCTGTGGAAGCGGTTCTTGTGAGGAAACAAATCGATACCAAATGCGTTCGGCGATAAAGAGCGCAGAATCATCAAGTGAAACTAAGTGTGCAATAACCTCTTCAGGAGTCAGCACTCCGGTCTTACCCAACACAGTAACTGCTGAAGTATCTCGTCTGCGCGCATTAAAGGTAACTACGCCAGATGAGCGAGATACTTGATAACCAGTAAAGGCGCGCGCCAATTCTTTAACATCAGTTTCTGTATAACGATTTACGCCAAGAACGAAGAGCTCCATCATCTCGCGAGATAAATTTTCGTTAGGGGCTTTAGCGGTGTTCTCTTGTCCATCTAGCCATACTTGTAATGCGCCATCGGAGAACATCTCTTTGGCAAATTCTGAAAAGTTACCCAATGCATATTTTCGCAACGTTATATTCTGTTTAAGCATGGGTAGGCCGTAATTTACTTTTCCAATAGATGTCGCCCAATGTCCATGCCAGAACCACGTCATCTTCTCTTGCAATGTATGCGGTGAAGCGACCATTTCATCAAGCCACCATAGAAAGAGAAGCTGATTCTGATAACGCAGCTGTTGTGAGAAATCGACAACTGCCGAACTATTTGGAGCAGGTCGTGGCCCTAAATCTGTGAGCGCAGGAGGTGCGATAAATGAAGTTGCCGTCGGCTTAGCCAGAATCTGTCGCTGAGTTGAGGCGATACCTGCATTGAGCGCCTGAACGAATTCACCTGGCTTGGGGCCAAAACCGGTGCGGTGAAAGAGCCGTGCCGTCTCTAGCCTCTGAAGATCCATACCTGCACAGTAAATGGAGCCGAGTGACAATGTAAGGTGTTGCCATGAACTCACATGAACTTCTCCGAGAAGAGATCAAAAGTAAAGCCGTTGTTCACGGAAAAGTCATTCTGTCGTCTGGCAAAGAGGCCGATTACTACGTAGATCTACGCCGCGTCACACTCGATCACGTTGCTGCCCCGCTTGTTGGCCAGGTCATGCTCGATCTCACCAAAGATTTAGATTTTGAAGCAGTCGGTGGACTCACACTCGGTGCAGATCCAGTTGCAACAGCAATGATGCATGTTGCAGCAAGCCAAGGTCGCTCACTTGATTCTTTTGTAGTTCGCAAAGCAGAGAAAGCTCACGGATTACAACGTCGTATTGAAGGACCAGATGTAAAGGGCAAGCGAGTTTTGGCCGTTGAAGATACATCCACTACCGGTGGCTCAGTTTTGACTGCCGTAGAGGCACTTAAAGAAGCAGGTGCAATCGTTGTCGGTGTTGCAGTAATCGTTGAACGTGGTGCAAAAGCGGCTATCGATGCTGCAGGTCTGGAATACCGAACAGCATATTCGCTGGCAGATTTAGGTCTTTAAGACCACTCTCGCTTAGTTCGCCACTCTTTAATTATTTCGATCATTACTGGAATAACGCTAATAAAAATGATCAGTCCAAC
>JBEANF010000016.1:0-22733 GCA_041165585.1 Actinomycetota bacterium
GATAAGGCGCGCAGACAATTAGCGGGCTGGTCACCACGTTCGATTGCAAAAGCGGTGCAGGCGATCGCATTGGCCGATGCCCAGGTAAAAGGTGCGGCATCTGACCCGATATTTGCTCTCGAGAAGGCCCTTGCCACGATCACAGCGGCGCGGGCTGCTGGATAGGCGGGGATTTCACCCGATTTGAGGCGAGCGCGCCTTCGCTGATAACCTACGCGTCTGCACTTAGCCCACCGGCTAGGTCATACCCTAAGAAAAGTCGGAGTTCACCACGTGGCAAATATCAAGTCTCAGATCAAGCGAGTAAAGACAAACGAGAAGGCACGCCTTCGCAACAAGTCTGTCTCATCTTCAATCAAGACAGCTGTCCGTCGCTTCCGCGATGCGGTCAAGGCTGGAGACTCTGCTGCAATCACCACCGAACTTCGCACAGCCTCACAGGCTCTCGACGTTGCAGTTTCAAAGGGTGTTATTCACAAGAACAACGCTGCAAATAAGAAGTCTTCAATGGCTAAGGCAGCTGCCAAAGCCGGCGCTCGTTAATTTAACTAGTAACGCCTAATAAGGGGCCACAAACGTGCCTGCAATTGAAATCAGTAAGGCGCCCCAACCTGCGGCAACTAATCCAGCGCAGATTCGTAATTTCTGCATCATCGCCCATATCGATCACGGCAAATCAACCCTTGCCGATCGTATGTTGCAAATTACAGAGGTTGTAGAAGCTCGCAATATGCGTGCGCAGTATCTAGATCGCATGGATATTGAACGCGAACGCGGCATCACCATTAAATCTCAAGCAGTGCGTCTTCCTTGGCGCAGTGGAATCGATGGTCAGGAATACATCCTGAATATGATCGATACACCAGGGCATGTTGACTTCACCTATGAAGTATCGCGCTCGCTGGCAGCATGTGAAGGTGCAATTCTCTTGGTCGATTGCGCACAAGGTATCGAGGCACAAACACTTGCAAATCTCTACCTGGCTATGGAGAACAACCTCACCATTATTCCGGTCCTCAATAAGATAGATCTACCAAATGCGCAACCAGATAAATTTGCTGCAGAACTTGCCAATCTCATTGGATGCAAGCCAGAAGATTGCCTACGTGTTTCAGGTAAAACAGGCGATGGCGTTGCTGAGTTATTGGATCAAATTGTCGCGCAAATTCCTGCACCTGTCGGAGATGCCAACGCACCTGCACGTGCTCTGATCTTTGACTCGGTCTATGACGCATATCGTGGTGTTGTTACATATGTTCGCGTAGTTGATGGACACTTAAATCCACGCGAACAGATTCAAATGTTCTCAACTGGTGTTCGCCATGAAGCCCTTGAAATTGGGGTCATCTCACCAGAACCGCTACCAAGTAAGGGTCTTGGTGTGGGCGAAGTAGGTTATTTAATTACGGGTGTAAAAGATGTGCGCCAATCACGTGTGGGTGACACGATTACAACCTTTCAGAATCCAACTAAGACTGCTCTGGCAGGATATAAAGACCCAAAGCCGATGGTCTTTGCTGGTCTCTTTCCATTAGATGGTGCAGATTTTCCAGTACTGCGCGATGCACTCGATAAGTTACAGCTCAACGATGCAGCACTTGTTTATGAACCAGAGAGCTCTGCGGCGCTCGGTTTTGGCTTCCGTTGCGGCTTCTTAGGGCTTTTACATATGGAGATCGTGCGCGAGCGACTCGAACGCGAATCTAAAATCTCACTTATCTCAACAGCGCCAAACGTGGTCTATCGCGTCACACTAGAAGATGGCAAGAAGTTCACAGTTACCAATCCGTCAGAGTTTCCCGAAGGCAAGATCAACGTTGTTGAAGAGCCTATTGTGAAGGCAACAATTCTTGCGCCATCTGATTACATCGGAACAATCATGGAGCTCTGCCAAGATCGACGCGGAACCATGCTAGGAATGGATTACATCTCAGAAGATCGGGTAGAGATTCGTTACACCCTGCCACTTGCTGAGATCGTCTTTGACTTCTTTGATCAATTAAAGAGCCGCACCAAGGGATATGCCTCCCTTGACTATGAAGAGATCGGTGATGAGCCAGGAAATCTGGTCAAGGTCGATATCTTGTTACAGGGTGAGGCGGTAGATGCATTTAGCGCAATCGTTCACCGCGATAAAGCTTATGCCTACGGTGTGATGATGACTGGCAAATTACGCGAGCTCATCCCACGTCAGCAATTTGAAGTTCCTATCCAGGCTGCCATCGGTTCACGCATTATTGCTCGTGAATCAATTCGTGCGATGCGCAAGGATGTCCTTGCAAAGTGCTACGGCGGAGATATTTCTCGTAAGCGCAAACTTCTAGAAAAGCAGAAAGAAGGTAAGAAGCGTATGAAGATGGTGGGACGCGTTGAAGTTCCACAAGAAGCATTCGTCGCCGCCCTTGCCACCGATGCCGATATTGAGAAGATCAAAGCTGCTCGAAAAGCAGAGTAATGCTCTCCTTCTACGTCCATATCCCGTACTGCATTAAAAGATGCGGATATTGCGACTTCAATACCTATACGCCTTCCGAGTTACAAGACGGTGCCACCCTCGAGATTGTCTCGGGCGATTACATTGATGCCGTCCTGAAAGAACTTGAATTCGCGCCCACAGATCAGGTGCCAACAATCTTCTTCGGTGGGGGAACTCCATCACTTATTCCACCCAAGGATCTAGGTCGCGTGATTACAGCGATCAAGTCTCGCAATGGACTCACAGATGATTGTGAAATCACCCTCGAGGCAAACCCTGATTCAGTCACGGCAGAAAAACTAGAGGGCTACATCGCTGCAGGCTTTAATCGCATCTCATTTGGTATGCAATCAACTTCTACCTATGTTCTTAAAGTTTTAGATCGCACCCATGATCCCGAAAATGTGAAGCGGGCAGTTGATATGGCACGTGCTGCAGGCTTTTCATCTATTAGCGTCGATTTGATCTACGGAACACCGGGGGAGAGCCTGAAAGATTGGCAATCGACGGTGACCCAGGCGCTTAACCTTGGCGTTGATCACATCAGCGCCTACGCCTTAATTATCGAAGAAGGAACAAAGCTCGCAGCCCACATTAAACGCGGAGATGTTGCATCACCTGATGATGACCTGATGGCAGATATGTATCTCTATATCGATCAAGCATGTGGTATCAAAGGCTTGAAATGGTATGAACTTTCAAATTGGGCAAAGCCTGGACATGAATGTCGCCACAATATTGCATATTGGAAATCTGCGAATTGGTGGGGCTTGGGGCCAGGTGCACATTCTCATATTGATCGCAAACGTTTCTGGAATATCAAACATCCAACTGCATATAAGCAGCGGCTCTTTGAAGGGCAGTCACCGATTGCAGATTCTGAAGAGCTCACCGATGAGATGCGCAAAAGTGAATACATCATGTTGGCTAGCCGCCTTCGTACCGGTATTGCAAAGCGCGCGCTGACAGTTGCGCAATACGAGCGGATGGCCGACTACATCAAGGCCAACCAGATCATCGATGCCCCCGATTCATTAGTCCTGACTGCCACAGGGCGACTTATCGCCGATCGCATAGTCGCCGACCTGCTGGCTTAAGCACGCTGTAGTACCTTTAGCCTCATGAGCACAACACTTACAGTCATCGTCGCATTCCTTGCAATCATCTTCGTTATCTCAGGTCTTTCCAAGGCCAGCGGTAATGAAAAGGGCCTTTCTGGAACCCGTGATGTCAATGTGCCAGACAAACTTGCTCGCGTTATTGGTTTCTTTGAGACCCTCCTTGCACTTGGTCTGATCATCAGCATGAAGTGGAATTGGATGCTCTTCTTCCCGCTGGTTGGACTCTGGGTCTTTATGGCAGGTGCGGTCTATACCCACTTCAAGGCAAATAAGTTGCGTACATCAATTCCAGCATTCTTCTTGCTGACATTGATCTCGATTGCACTTGTACTCAATAAGTAATTCCTTTAGTAGATAGTCCGATAGCTATGACAACATCATCCCGACGCCTGGAGATCCTGCGCGCTATCGTCGATGAATATGTTGCAACGCAAGAGCCAGTCGGCTCAAAGGCGATTGCAGATCGCCACGAACTCGGAGTTTCACCGGCCACCATCCGTAATGAGATGGCTCTGCTTGAGGAGGAGGGTTTAATTACCGCCCCTCACACAAGTGCCGGTCGCATCCCAACCGACCGTGGCTATCGCGTCTTCGTCGATAAATTGGCAGAGGTTAAACCACTGTCGGCACCGGAACGCCGTGCCATCGAATCATTTTTAGAAGGTGCCCTCGATCTCGATGATGTTGTGATGCGCACTGTTCGTTTATTGGCAGATGTCACAAAACAAGTGGCTGTTGTCCAGTATCCATCTATAGTGAAATCCAAGGTGCGCCACGTAGAACTTGTTCCGCTCACCTCATCTCGCATCATGATGATTTTGATTACTGATGCCGGACGTGTGGAACAGAGGGTTATTGAATTAACGCGCGATGTGCAGGATGCTTTTATTGCAAGTATTCGCACTCAACTCAATAACGCAATGGCTGGGCAATCTCTACCGGATGTGGCAGAGCGCATCACCGGAATTATTGAAGGTTATGGTCCATCAGATCGCCGCGATATTTCGCTAATTGTCTCTGCAGTTATTGAGATGGCTATTGAAAAAGCGGAAGAGAAAGTTGTCCTGGCAGGCACTGCAAACTTGGCTCGCTTTAGTGATGATTTCCAATCCACGATGCACCCCGTGCTTGAGGCTCTGGAAGAGCAAGTTGTGCTCTTGCGTTTATTGGGTGATGCTGCCGATACTGTAAAAGTTCGCATCGGTTCAGAGCAGAGTGAGAAGAATCTTAAGAGCACATCTCTAGTCACCGTTGGCTATGGCGATAGCGGAATGCCTCTAGGGGCACTTGGAATTCTTGGACCTACACGTATGGATTACGCTGGGTCGATGGCGGCAGTCGGCGCCGTTGCCCGATATGTTGGACGTTTTATCACTGAAGGAAGTTACAAGTAATGGCAGATGTGTACGAGACATTAGGTGTGTCTCGCGATGCCACAGCAGATGAAATCAAGAAGGCATATCGCAAGATTGCACGCGAACTTCACCCAGATGTAAATCCTGATCCTGCGGTGCAAGATAGATTTAAAGAGGTAACTGCTGCCTATGAGATTTTGAGCGATCCACAAAAGCGTCAGCAATATGACATGGGTGGACAGAGCTTTGGCGGATTCGGTGGCGGACAAGGGTTCGGCGGATTTAGCGACATCATGGATGCCTTCTTCGGTGGTGGCGGCAACCGCGGTCCGCGCGCACGTATGCGCCAAGGACAAGATGCACTTATTCGCGTACAAGTAACTCTTGCCGAAGCATGCTTTGGTACCGATCGCGAACTCACCATTGAGAGCGCAGTGGTCTGTCCAACGTGTACAGGTTCAGGATGTGCCAACGGAAGTGCGCCATCAATGTGCCAAGTCTGCAAGGGGCGCGGTGAGACACAGCAAATTCAGAAGTCATTCCTTGGTCAGGTAATGACATCGCGTGCTTGTGCCACCTGTTCTGGTTTTGGAACGGTGATTCAAGATCCATGTCGCGAGTGCGCAGGAGAAGGCCGTGTACGTGCTCGCCAAACAATTCCAGTAAAGATTCCAGCAGGCGTTGAAACCGGTAACCGCATGCAACTAGCTGGTCGCGGCGAGGTCGGTGCAGGTGGTGGACCAGCAGGAGATCTATATGTTGAGATCATTGAAGAAGAGCACGAATTCCTGGTGCGCGATGGCGATACATTGCATATGGAAGTTGAGATCTCTTTTGCAGCAGCCGCCCTTGGAACCAAGATCACTGTCGATACTTTGGATGGTCAATCAGAAGTTGTGATTAAGTCCGGAACTCAGACTGGATCCACAGTTTCGTTGCGAGGTCTGGGTATGACTCGACTACGCAGTAATAACCGTGGTGATTTGATTGTTCACATTGTTGTTCTTACTCCCACCAAGCTCTCGCGCGAACAAGAGAAGTTGCTTACCGAATTTGCTAAGTCACGCGGTGAAGTTGTGGGCGATTCACAAACCAAGGGCAAAAACCAGAGTTTCCTTGGCAAATTTAGAGATTCATTCGGCCGCTGATGCGTACTCTCTTCTTCGTAGATAATCTGCCAACTACAGCTGGTCAGATCTACACCTTTGATAATGAGGATGCCCTCCATGCAATACGTGTATTACGTACAGGTGTGGGTGAAATATTCTGGCTCAGCGATGGCAAGGGAAGATTCTCAACCGTCAAAGCAGTCGAAGTTGCTAAGAAATCTATGCAATGTGAAGTTTTAGAAAGTGAGTTTCAAGAGCCACTTGATATTGAGTACACCGTGATTCAGGCACTCCCCAAAGGCGATCGGCTCAAAGAGTGTGCAGGGTTACTCACCGAGGCAGGTGCAGATCGCATTGTCTTCTGGTCTTCTGCGCGCAGCATCGGTAAGGCAGATAAAACTTTAGATAAGTTAGATGTCACAGTGCGTGAGGCTTGTAAGCAAGCTCGCCGCTTTAGAATTCCAGAAATTGTGGGGCCACTCTCAACTGCGCAAGTCATTGACGAAATTGCCCGCACTGATATTGCAGTTCTCTTTCATGAAAGTGCAACGAGCAAACTATCGGCTATTTCCGCTCCTTCAGTAAAGAGAGCGCTGATCATCATTGGGCCAGAGGGTGGAATCACCGATGATGAGCTCGATGCATTTACCTCAAGCGGTGCCAGAGTTGCAATGATGGGTCGCCCTATATTTCGTAGCGCACATGCTGGAATTGCCGGACTTGCAGCCGTTCAAACACTGCTCAAGAGTTGGTAGCGCAGTACCATTTTCACATGACGCTAGATCCAGATTGCATCTTCTGCAAAATTATTGAAGGTCAGATTCCAACCGAGATTATCTATCGCAATGAAAATGTCGTCGCCTTTAATGATCTCAACCCTCAGGCACCCACTCACGTTTTGATTATTCCAACGCTGCATGCAGAAAATGCTGCAGCCGTTGCCGCACTCTCTCCAACAATCATCGCTGCAATGCATCGGGCTGCAGATGAGATTGCCACCCAGCGCGAGCTCACCGGCTATCGATCAGTCTTTAACACTGGCGCCGATGCTGGCCAGAGCGTATTCCACGCTCATCTTCACCTGCTTGGTGGGCGTGGACTGGCTTGGCCTCCGGGCTAGCACTAGATTTACCCTCATATGGAGCGCACTCTGATCACAGTCCCACCAGCCATTCCCATGGTTGCACTCGTCGGAGTAGGCGATAGCAATATCAACATTATTGAAGCCGCCTTTCCATCTGTTGCCATGACAATCCGCGGTAACGAAATCACCCTGCGTGGCCCACATCGTGATTGTCTGGCGCTGGAGAAGTTATTTGCCGAGATGATGGTTGTTATTCGCTCAGGACAAGCTCTTACAACAGATGCCGTGCAACGCAGCATCGATATGTTGTCTCACGATCCCGTCGAACATCCTGCAGAAGTTCTATCACTGAACATCGTTAGCAATCGTGGTCGCACAATTAGACCAAAGACAGCAAATCAGAAACATTATGTAGATGCAATCGAAGAGAACACAATTACCTTTGGTATTGGGCCAGCAGGTACTGGAAAGACATATCTTGCAATGGCTAAGGCAGTTGCAGCGCTTCAGGCCAAGAAGATCAATCGCATCATCTTGACTCGCCCTGCAGTAGAAGCCGGCGAAAAGTTAGGTTTCTTGCCCGGCACCTTGACTGAAAAGATCGATCCCTATCTTCGCCCGCTCTTTGACGCGCTACACGACATGATCGATCCAGATTCAATTCCAAGACTGATGCAGAGCGGAATTATTGAAGTAGCACCTCTTGCCTTTATGCGCGGTCGCACGCTCAATGACTCATTTATTATTTTGGATGAAGCACAGAACACCACACCTGAACAGATGAAGATGTTCTTAACCCGCCTAGGGTTTGGTTCCAAGATGGTTATTACAGGTGATGTGACACAAGTAGATCTTCCTAATGGAGCAAAATCAGGGCTGCGAATCATTAAAGATATTTTGGGTGCAATCGATGACATCTCATTTATCGAATTGACCTCCGAAGATGTGGTGCGCCACCGTTTAATTGGTGACATTGTGAAGGCATATGACGCCTTTGATAGCGCAGCACAAGCCCCACGAAATATTCGAAATAGCTGATCTATATATGACGATTGAATCAAACAATCGCTCAGGAGAACTTGTTCCAAGCGATGAAGTTACATCTCTTATCTCCTATTCACTTGGTGCGTTGGGCTTACATCCAGAATGTGAAGTAAGCATTACCTTCGTTGACGAGGCTGAGATGACTGATCTGCATATTAAGTGGATGGATGAACCAGGACCAACTGACGTCCTCTCATTTCCTATGGATATGCCAGATAGTGTCGGTGAACCTGCCACTCTTGGCGATATCGTGATCTGCCCAAGCGTTGCCGCCAGACAGGCAGCAACTGCCGGACATTCTCCAGCACACGAGATCTTTATTTTGGCTGCTCACGGTTTACTGCATATTCTTGGATATGACCACGCAAATCCTGCAGATGAGAAAGTGATGTTTGCTCTGCAAGAGAAATTAGTCAAGGAATGGGGAGAGTCCTAGTGGACCTTATATCGGTGCTACCGATAATCGCTCTGATTGGATTCGCTGGATTTCTAGCCGCATCAGAATCTGCGTTGACATCTATTTCACGTGTCCTGATTGAAGAGCTTGAGACAAAGCGTGGCGGACATTTATTAAAGAAGTATTCAGCCCATCCTGCTCGCTATCTCAATGTCATCCTGCTGGTCCGCAAGGTCTGTGAATTTACCGCCGCAGTATTAATTGTTCGCATCTTGCAACAGTCTTATACAACTGGCTACGCATATCTCTACACCGTAATAATTATGGTGGTGCTCTCTTACGTTGTAGTTGGTGTAGGTCCACGTACCTTGGGCCGTCAGAATCCACACCGTTGGGCACGTGCCGGAATTGTTATTTCAGCATTCCTTGCTGTGATCTTAGGCCCAGTTACTAAATTATTGATTGCAGTCGGAAACGCAATCACACCTGGAAAAGGTTTTCGATCAGGTCCATTTACCAACGAAGCAGAGTTACGTGACTTGGTAGATCAGGCGCACGAGCGCGGCCTTGTGGAATCGGATGAGCACGAGATGATCCACTCTGTATTTGAACTAGGCGATACCTTGGTACGCGAACTAATGGTGCACCGTACCGATATGGTCTGGATTGAAAAGGATAAGACTCTACGCCAAGCGCTATCACTTGCTCTGCGATCGGGGTATTCACGCGTGCCGGTTGTGGGGGAGAACCTCGATAACATCATCGGTATTGCATACGTTAAAGATTTGGCAAAGCGCGCACTTGATCACCATGAAGCAGAGACAACTGAGCGAGTAGGTGAACATATGCGCCCTGCCGTCTTCGTTCCTGAGATCAAAATTGCGGCAGAGCTTTTAAAAGAGATGCAGCGCGATCAGATCCACCTAGCAATCGTTGTTGATGAATATGGTGGCACCGCTGGAATTATTACTATCGAAGACATTATCGAAGAGATTGTAGGCGAGATTGCCGATGAATTCGATGATGGAGTTGAAGCATTTTCTTGGATTACCGAGGATAAGGCGCGTGCTAAGGCAACGCTTCACATTGAGGATTTGGCCGATGAACTCAAGATTGATTTTGATGAATCTGATTCAGAGGATGTTGACACCATCGGTGGTTTGATGGCACAGAAACTCGGTCGCGTTCCAATTGCTGGATCTACCATTACCTTAAAGGGGTGGAAGATTACCTCTGAGCGCCCTGTTGGACGTCGTCGGCGCATCAGCTCTGTCATCATCGAACGTAGCGAAGAAGATGAAAATAATGAATAACTTTGAGAATCCAGAAGATCAAAAGCTAGCAACCCTTGCAACGTCGACTCTCAAGCGCACCGGTGCACTCCAGGCAGCAGCGCTGCGCGATTCAACAGGTCGCACCTATGTTGCGATTGCTATCTCTTCACCATCGCTCACACTTGATGCGATTCAAGCAGTATTTACTGTTGCGGTGGCATCCCAAATTGCAGGAATCGAAGGTGTTGTCGTTGCAGGTTCTGCAACAGGTGATACCAGCGTGATCACCACACATTCACCTGCAGCAACTATCTTTCATATTGATGAGTCAGGTGTAATCGCTGCGCTAAGATAGGCCAATGCGCATTGTTCGCTTCTCTCCAGGTCCAGATGCAGGGTTGGGTACCGACCCAATGTTTGGCGTTCTCGATGAAGATAACCTCATCACAATCATCGATGGAGATCCGATCTATCAGGGCGTTGTAAAGACCGCCGCTCGAATCGAACTCACAAAGGTGCGCCTTCTAGCCCCGGTGATTCCACGGAGCAAGGTTGTTGCTATTGGCAAGAACTACGCAGATCACGCAGCCGAGATGGGCAGCGTTGTTCCTGATGAACCCATAATCTTTTTAAAGGCAAATACCACCATCATCGGACCCGGCGACACCATCGTCTGGCCGGCGATGGCACCTTCCATTGATTACGAAGCAGAACTGGCCATTGTGATTGGTCGCATCTGTAAAGATGTTCCGAAAGAGAAAGTCAACGACGTGATCTTCGGTTACACAATGGCAAATGATGTGACCTGTCGCGAACTCCAGAAGAAAGATGGACAGTGGACTCGCGCAAAAGGCTTTGACACCTTCTGTCCGCTAGGTCCATGGATTGAGACTGACTTTGTACCCGGAACTCAGCGCATTACTGCAACTCTCAACGGTGAGATTAAGCAGGATGCACACCTTAATGACATGATCTTTAAAGTCCCTGACATCATCAACTTTGTCTCTCAGGTGATGACCTTGCTTCCAGGAGATGTAATCATCACCGGAACACCTGCAGGAATCGGACCAATGCCAGCAAAATCAACCATCGCAGTATCCATTGAAGGTCTTGGCCAACTAACTAATAGAGTGAGTGCGCAACCATGAGCGGTAAAAAGGTAAAGGTTCGTTTCGCACCATCTCCAACAGGAGATCTCCACGTTGGCAATATCCGCACCGCACTCTTTGATTGGGCATACGCTCGTCATACAGGCGGCACATTCTTATTCCGCATCGAAGATACAGATACCACTCGCGTCACCGATGAATACATTCAGGCCGCAATCGAAACTCTGAAATGGCTTGGCCTCAATTGGGATGAAGGTCCTGAAGTTGGGGGCGAGAATGGTCCATATCTACAATCACAGCGTCTAGATATTTATGCGAAGTGGGCACAGACATTTCTCGATAACGGCGATGCCTATCACTGTTACTGCTCGCCAGAAGAGCTAGAGGCTGTCCGCGAAGAACAACGTAAAGCCAATGTGGCACCTGGCTATAACGGCCACTGCCGCGACCTGACAGCAGATCAAATTGCAGCTTATAAGTCGCAGGGACGCGAGGCGGTTGTGCGTATGCGTATGCCAGATGGCAGCACAACATTTAAAGATGAGATTCGCGGCGAAGTAACTTTCGATCACAAATTTGTTCCAGACTTCGTTCTCGCGCGCGCCGATGGTTCACCGCTCTACACACTCGCTGTTGCAGTCGATGATGTTTTGATGAAAGTTACTCACATTCTTCGCGGGGAAGATCTCCTCTCATCTACTCCACGCCAGATTCGCGTCTATCAAGCAATGGGAGTGGCACCTGAGGATTATCCAGTCTTTGCCCACCTGCCATTTGTAATGGGTCAAGATAATGCCAAGCTCTCAAAGCGCAACGGCGAAGTTTCAATTGCGTGGTATCGCCAGATGGGTTATCTACCTGAAGCAATCTGTAACTATCTCGCACTTCTTGGTTGGTCACCTGGAGACGATCGCGAGAACATCACGATGCAGGAATTATGCGAACTCTTTACCGTTGAAAAAGTTCACTCATCTCCTGCTCGCTTTGATATGAAAAAACTTGAGGCAATAAATGGTGACAAGATTCGCGCATTGACCATTGATGAGTTCTTACATTGGTCGCTGCCATTTCTCAAAGATGCTGGAGTGATCACCGGCACCGATGCAGAGATCTCTCTCGTGAAATCTGCTTTGCCACTGATTCAAGAGCGCATTGTGACTTTGAGCGAAGTTCCTCAGATGCTTAAGTTCCTCTTCACCACCAATTTCGCAGTTGAAGAGGCAAGCGTTTCAAAGATTTCAGATGGTGCCTCTAAAGATATTTTGAAGCGTTCACTTGCCGAACTCACTCCGCTTGCATCATGGGATCACGCGACTATTGAGGCAGCACTTCGTGCATCCTTAATCGAGGAGATGGGCCTAAAGCCACGCATCGCCTTTACCGCACTTCGTATCGCCACAACTGGCAGCACAATCTCTCCACCTCTCTTTGAATCGATGGAGTTACTAGGAAAAGAGGCCTGTCTGGCCAGAATTACTGGGGCGATTTCGCTCTAGCACGTGGGGTAAACTTCTCCCACATAAGGTTCACGCCTTTGGGGTATGGGGTAATTGGCAGCCCTGCTGATTCTGGTTCAGTAAGTCTAGGTTCGAGTCCTGGTACCCCAGCGCAGTACCAGCAGTAAAGAAGTACGTTTTAACAATCTAGGGCCCCGTCGTCTAGCGGCCTAGGACTCTGGCTTCTCAAGCCAGCTACGAGGGTTCGAATCCCTTCGGGGCTACGCATTGGGCTCACCAAGATTTAACCTTCTAGGTGGGCCTGATTCATTTCTTCAAAGTTCTCATTCACCCAAACTTTTATATTTGCTCATGCAATCTTCATGAAAATGTTCTCTCCTTAATTCTCTTCGTTTACTCAAAAAATCTTAACTCCTCTCATTGCAATTCCCCAGCAATAAATATCAATCAATTGAGCCACACACATGGGAGAAAAAATTGAAAAATTCACGAGCTAAGCGTGGATTGGCTATCGCATCTTCGATAGCTTTTCTATCCGCTTTCGCAACACCAGCTTATGCTGCTGCTCCAACTTATATGCAAGCAGTCGCGTCATCTGCAACACTTACTCCAATCGTATCCGCAGGAGATATGGTCGGTACATACCTAGTTCCAGGAATTCCAGATGGACTCGGAGTTATCAAGAATGGAAACTCACTTCGCATCATCACAAACCATGAATGGAGCGCGACTAACGCAGTTGCTGCCGGTCGTACAACAGCCGGGGGATTAGTTAGTGGATCTTTCCTTAGTGATATGACTTATGACATTACAACTCAGAAAGTTACCAAGGCAGTTGATCTCTTTAGAGATGTAGTGTGGTACAACTACGCAACTGGCACGTATGGAAATACTCCAGGTGCTCCAGATGGAGCTGCAGTCAAAGATCCATATGGAACGCTTAATCACAGCTATTTGTTGAACCGATTCTGCTCAGGTTCTCTTGCTCCAGCAGGAACATTCTTCGATAAGGCATCTGGTAACGGAATTAAAGAGGCGCTCTTCTTCGCTGGCGAAGAGGGTTCAGATGAATCACGTGGATTTGCCACAAATCTCTCATCGGGCCAACTCGTGCAGCTTCCAGCGCTTGGATTATCTGCATGGGAGAACTTCATTCCGGCACCAACCACCTCTAAGAACACAGTGATTATGGGCAACGAAGATGGCGATGCGAAAGATAGCCAGTTGTGGATGTACATGGGTGCAAAGACAAAGACTGGCACATGGTTTGAGAAGGCCGGCCTGACAAATGGAAAGTCTTATGTACTTGCTGCTAAGGCTGATGCCCTAGTAGCAAACGATTATGAAATCCGCAATAAGTATGGCAAGAATAAGCCTTTCGCTGTGACCTTTGCAGCAATCGATACAAAGGCTAATGGTAAAGCGCAGAATGTTGAAGCAAATGCGAAGGGAATCGAACTTGCTCGAGTTGAAGATGGTCATTTCGATCCAAATAAGCCAAATGACTTCTACTTCGTCACTACACAATCAGATTCAGATCCTGTCAACAAAGTTGCAGGTGCAACAACTCCAAACCCTGCAACACCAACTGTCTCACGAGATGGTGGAGCCCTTTGGCGCCTTCGTTTCGTTGATGTCAACAAGCCATTCTTAGGATCAACACTTGAGCTTTTGCTTGATGGTTCTGAAGACATCTACATGTCAAAGCCAGATAACATCACAGTTGATTCTCTTGGAAACGTCTTGATACAGGAAGATCCAGGCAACAATGCGCATCTTGCACGCATAGTTTCTTACCGCATCAGCGATGGAAAAGTTGGAACAATCGCTCAATTCAAATCTGAGTACTTCTCATCAACAGGTGCCTCATTCATCACACAAGATGAAGAATCATCTGGCATTGTGGAAGTATCAAATGAACTCCGCACATCCAAATCTGACAAGGCAAGTTACTTCATGTTCGTGGCACAAGTCCACGCAACCCCAGCGAAGTCGCGCCCAGATATGGATCCAGCAGATGCAACCTTGGCTAAGGCTGTTGAAGGTGGACAGTGGTACATCTTGAAGATTACAAATTGGACGGATGTCTATAAGTAATTTTCTTATCGAGGGAAAGCACACAGGGGCCGCGTCTGCGCGGTCCCTGTGTGCTTTTCTAAGTCGCTTTAAGTAATAGACTTGCGCAAGAGATGTGCCAATGGATGAATCTCAAACGTTGCACCCAGATGCAAGAGAGCATCTGGGTGCAACAGCCAAAGAGATGAAGCTAATTTAGTAGCTGTTGTAATTCTGATCGAATTCTCGGACCAGGTCATCCCACCAATTTGAATCAACGGCCGAGACTGCTCCTGCAACGAGAACTATAAAGCCGATCAAGAAGATCCACGCAAGTGCGGTTGATACCCAACCGATAATTACTCCTGCAACTGCCAGTCCACGATTTTCAGTGCTGCCAGCTTTCTTCATCTTGGATAGAGATACATGTCCAAGAATTGCACCAATGAAGGAGAGAAAACCTGCAGTCACGAAAATTGTTGCAAGGGAAGTGACAAAGGAAGCGATCGCAAGACCACTTGCAGACTTGGCATCTTGTTCGGCTTGAGACAAGGGTGGAGTCTGAGATTGTCCTGCTGGAATAAATTCGCTCACCTTATGCCTCGTTAATTACTGCGGTCTTGACCCAGATATCGCGAAGCGTGCGATTGTTCTTGGTGAAGTAGAAGACGATTTCAATGATAATCCAGGCAAGCGCTGCGATACCCGCGGTGAGATTTGCAGCGATCAAGACTGTGATTGGAATAAGAAGTTCACGGACAGCCATATGGCCCCATGTTGCTACAGCGCCTGTCTCAAAGTGACGAGTGCGCATCTTGAGAATTTTCTTTGCAGGAGTTTGTCCCTCTCCCCAGACAATAAATGACCAGATGAGCCAGCCGATACCGAGAGTCAGTACGCTTAATACAGAATCCAAGACAATCGCACCCAAACGGTGTTGAAAGGATGCATATCGAAATCCTCCGCCAGAGTTCTCGCTTGGAATCGGACGTGGTGGCGTTGGACCGTTTGAATATGACATAGATTCCTCTTTCTCTTTACTTACTGCACTGGGTAAATCGTAGCGATCTAGAAACCGATCGTTGGCTTTTTGACACCATCTGGCGCTGGAATATCTGCCACTGAAAACTCAACTAATTCGTGGAGCTCGATATTTCCATCGGAGGCAGCTCGGGTTGAGAGGTTGAGGTACATCTTCTCGAAGAGATTGCGTACGTAGCGGGCATTACCCATATCACCCGATGGCTTAACCTCGTCAAAATATTTCTCTACCGCTTTAAGAACTTCATCGGTCAGAGTGATCTTGTAGCCACCAGAGATTACTTTGAAAATCTCAAGTAGCTCTGAAGTCTTGTAATCTGCAAATGGAATTGTGTTCTGGAAACGAGATTTGAGACCTTGGTTTGAGGAGATGAACTCCTGCATCGGCTCGTGATAGCCAGCAACGATAATTGCCAGGTTATCTCGTTGATCTTCCATCGCTTTAACCAATGTTGAAATTGCCTCATCGCCAAAACCTGCACCGCGATCGGCAGAGAGTGCATAGGCCTCATCAATAAAGAGAACGCCGCCACGAGCTTGATTGATCGCTTCCTGAACTTTCAGCGCGGTTTGTCCAACATATCCGGCAACAAGCGAGGATCTATCTACTTCAACGAGCTGACCACCAGGAAGTAATCCAATTGCTTGATACATCTGGGCGACGATTCGTGCAACTGTAGTCTTTCCCGTTCCAGGACTTCCCGTGAAGACTAGATGTAGGCCAACTGGAATCCGAGGAAGACCTTGCTTCTCGCGCACATTGTTGGCCTCATGCATATTCATCAACTTTGCAATCTGATCTTTGACACCATCAAGGCCAATCAATGAGTTGAGTTCATCCATCGCCCTCTTCAGAGTCTCAGCATTAGACTCGGGCGCAGGCTTCTCCTCGGGAATACTTTGGGGCGTTGTCTTTGTTGCAGAAAGCGTTGCAGTTGCTACGTGGCCAAAGTGTTTCGAAACCAGATCACTAATGATGCGCCCTGGTTCTTCATTACCTACCCGCGCCAACACCGTTGCAGCATCGGTTGATATAGCAATTGCTGCAGCAGGTGGGCTCTTGAGTTGCTCGAGCTTGTCATCTACATCTTTATTGCTTACGCCAGCGTTTTCGGTTCCAAACTTGGTGAGCAGCGCCCTTAAGACGTGCAGGTCGGTAACTTCACCGTGGTCATGGCTTTTAGCGATTCCTACTGCGGAATCTTCAACGCTGGAACGAACGCTCATTGATACTTATTTTAGAAGTTATCTTCGACGCGCTTGCCACCGAATTTAGCCTTGAGTTCATCGTCGAGGCCATCGGCAGTGATAGCAACGGCAATGAGCGCTTGCTTGAGTTCGCCCGGATCTAATGTATCGCCTGGGATGGTTACCTCGAAGAGAACCTGAACATTTCCACTATCGCCATAGTCGAGAATTTTGCAATGGCCATAGAAGTAGTCAGCGCCTTCGGTAGCAACCCACTTGTAGAGCTCGTTGCTTGGCTTAACATCAAAGATTGTTGGAGCCCAGATATTGATTGCGGTGCGAGATAACTGGTTCTCATTCCAGAAATCTTCACTCTCTGCCTCGACTTCACGCTCAAAGGTATTGACGAAGACGCGAGTTGAGTTCCAAGGGATGATCAATCCACCATCATCTCCGAGTTCCACCTGTGCGAAGAGCTCCTTCGCAAAACGCATGACTTTATCTTTGACTACCAATAAATTGCTCATTACCTACCCCTTACTTCTCGCTCTTAGTTGATTTATCTGCCATATCTACAGCCTCACGCTTATCGGCGATGAAGTCCATAAGGGCAAAGAGAACACCTGAAATTACGAATGTGATGTGGATGATGATGCGCCATAGCTGATGCTTATCATCGTAGGCACCTTCCATCATGAAGTCTTTCAACAATTCAATAACTGAAATCGCAACCAATGAACCAATCAACTTGATCTTAAGTCCGCTGTAATCCACGCGGCCCATCCAATGTGGGCGATCAATTGAATCAGTCGCGACATTAATCTTGGAGACGAAGTTTTCGTATCCGGCAAAGATCACAATAATGATTAGGTTACCAAGCAATACAACGTCGAGAAGTTCAAGGATCTTCAAAGTAATTTCTTGCATCTTGAGAGAGGCGATGCCCTCCATCAAGTGAATGAACTCAATAAAGAATCGGTAGATGAGAGGGACCAGGCTTAAGAGAAGGCCAACATAGAGAGGTGCTAATAACCAGCGTCCACCGAAGAGGACCTTCTCTACATAATCTTCAATGTGGAATTCGTTATCGTCCTGATATGCAACTTCATTACTCTTCTTCGCCATTACTCTGCTTCCACTCTCTCAATCGTTGGATAGGAGGCTAGGTTAATTGAGATGGCCCTGCTTCGACAGTCCCAAAGTCGATAACCAGTCATTGTCTTCGATGACCATTTCACATCTCATCTGGTGCCACCTGCGACCACACAGGTAACCTTGCCGAGTTAGGACATCCTGACCACCTCAGAAAGGGGCCACCATGGCCAACTGGACTCAGCTCAAGCAATTCCTCTACAACAACTACAAGATCGACAATGACACCGGCGACTCTCTCCGTATGCTCTTTGATGTCGGCGGCGGACGTAGCCAGTTCATCTCTGTCCATAACTTTGATCCTCTTGTTACCTTCTCAGCACCATTTGGCAAGGTTGGCCAGATCAAGCCAGAGACAGTTTTGAAGAGCGCAATTCCATTCGGTGTCGCACAAGCTGGTGATATTTACTTCTTGATTCACACATCATGGATTGCAACACTTGATGATCTGGAAGTGCATGGTCCAATCACAGTTCTGGTTAACACAGCCGATGAACTTGAGAAGAAGCTCACCGGTAGGGATGACTTCTAACATTTATTAGAAGCAGAGTATGGGTTTCCGCTTTCGCCGATCGATGAAGATCCTCCCGGGGATCCGTTTAACCGTCGGCAAAAGATCTGTCGGAATATCTGCAGGTGTGCCTGGCGCGCGAGTGAGTCTTAACTCATCTGGTCGAGTCACCACATCTGCAGGTATTCCCGGCAGTGGTCTCTATTGGACCGAAGGTAAATCAATAAAGAAAAAGCGCGCCAAAAGTAAATCACCGCGCACAGTTTCAAGCACCCGAGTCGAAGAGACAATCGTCGATGACGAGGTCTATTCAGAAGATGTTTTTACACCTGCTGCACGCGCCTTGGATGCCCCTGTAGGTATTCCGCAAGAGCCAGCTAAATCTAATATTTTCTCGAGTAAAGAAGAGAAAGCACTCAGCGCACTTTTTCATGATATTTATGGAGATCAAGCTGCAAATCCTCCAGCTATTGTCTTTGAAAAAACGCGAGCAATCGCACAAGAGCATCCAGAGCTAGCCCTGGCTATGCAGGCAATTCAAGTCTTACATGGCAGCACTAATGAAGCGCTACAGAAAGAGTCCTTCGTTCTGGCAGACCAGCTCTGGCCACAACGCGATGCACTTTTTGCTAGCCCGCATGTTCAAAAGTATTTCCCTGGCATTACCCCTGGCGTCATGATTACTCCAGGCATCTTTGCCAACGAGCGCTACAACATGAAGGCGCTGGGCTTGATCTATGCCGAGATATTGCAAGTCCAGGGTAATTACGCAAAAGCGCTAGAGGTTGTTGAAGAGATTGATTCCGATCAGATGACTGCAATCTCAGTCGCAGATCTTGAATTAGCACTCTTGAAATTTGACGATGCGATTGCAACTACTGAAGATATTGAAAATGAAGATGATGCCACTGCCATGTTATTAGTTCTACGAGGCATTGCATTTCGCGAAAAAGGCTTCTTCGATGCTTCTCTCGAGTGTCTTAAGCAGGCTCTTGCCAAAAAGTCTCGCTCGGAGGGAATCCTCAACCGTGGATTGTGGGAGCGTTCTTTTACATATGAGCGAATGGGCAAGAAAGCACTTGCAAAGAAAGATCTGGAAAAAATTATGTCTCGCGAGCCGTCATATCCTGGGCTCAACGAACGCTTAAGCCTGCTCAACGCCTAACTTCAATCACCGAATTTCACCCCCACACAGAAGTACGATGGCACTATGAAAAGAAGTGGATTGATTGCAGGGTTGGCAATTATCGCCATCACCGCTGGATCAGTCTTTATCTTTGGCAAGTCCTACGCCCGCGATATCTATACCTATGATTGTGAGACCGTGGAGCAACGTCCAGAGCAACTCACCAAGTACTGTGCCGATGCTGGTGTGGTCATCTATGACATAACCTGGGAACGCTGGGGATATAACGGAGCAGAAGGTAAAGGTACATACTCTGAAAATCTCTGCGAGCCCAATTGTGCTGAAGGAAAGTTCGAGACAGCGCCAGTTGATATCTACCTCAGTGGTATCGAGGTAATCGAGGGTAAACGAATCCTGAGATATTTAAGTGCGAATACACGAAACGGTGAATTACTACCTAATGGCGATACATATGTGAATTGGGATACGGCTGAGTTTGCAATCTCCATGAAGGAGTTTGAGAGCAATGGCTAATTTAACTCCTAGTGCTGCTCGTCGTGCCGGGTATGCACTCCACGTTCTCACTGCCAGTGGCGCTGTCATCGGAATGCTGGCATTACAGGGTGTGGTCGATGGAGAAGTTCGAATTGCGCTCTTGTGGTTAATCGCCTCTCAAATACTTGACGGCTTAGATGGTCCAATTGCTCGCGGACTTGATGTAGAAATTCACGCACCACTGATTGATGGACAGATACTTGATCTCGTCGTGGACTATGTTACCTGCGTAGTTGTGCCGGTTGCCTTCATGCTCAACTTTGGAATGCTTCCTGAAAAATACGAAGCACTTATTGCCGGTTTTATCTTCCTTACCTCAGCGCTCTGGTTTGCTAGATCCGATATCGAAACCGATGAGCACTGGTTCAATGGTTTTCCCGCCGTTTGGAATCTGGCAGTACCGACATTCTTAGTCTTTAAGTTGAGCCCCAGCGAAGTTGCGATCTACACCCTCGTGCTAGGTATGTCTCAGCTGACGTACTTCAAAGTCCCACACATTGTGCGTGTATCCCAGCTTCGTCGCATCACTCTGCCATTTAGCGTGATCTACCTAGGCAACCTGACCTATCTCTCTTGGACTTATTCGAAGGTCACAGGCGTACAAAGCAATCTTGTGAGCGAGATCATTTTGGTCGCCTTTCCGGCTTACCTCTTGCTCTTTGGGATATATAAGACTTGGTTTAGTAAGAAAAGAGTTTAATTTTTCACGCTCAATTTCGTAGCGACAAGAACAATCTCATTTCATACCCTTAACCCATGAAACGCCTAGCCCTTCTTACTCTTTCAGCCGTACTGTTGGGAATTGCTCCTGTGCAGGCACACCAACCTGTCACTCTTCTTGACACAGATACCACTGCAGCTAAAGGACCGTTGCTCGTAGATGGCACTGTCTCATTTGCGGTGAGAGCAAGTTTTGCAAAGGCTGGGCAGAAGAAGGCTTTCCGTGCAGATCTCAAGCAAGGGGATCAATTGGCAGTTCAATACCTCATTGTGGATAAGCGACCAGAGAACACATTAAAGAACACGCTCTTGCCACAGTTGGTAATTACTTCACCAACAGGTAAGTCGCTAACTATGAAATTTACTGAACGCACCAAGTTCTATGAGCCCTTTGGTAAGACAAACTATCTCTACCTCTCTCGTTACAGCGCATCAGCAGAGCCAGGCACTTACAGCTTCACACTCACATCTCGAGCAAAGGCAGAAGTCACGATTGCGGTGGGTGAAAGGGAAGTTCTAGGTGAAGTTCTGCGCGGGGCACGACCCACACCGACAGCATCGCCAAAACCAATTGTTACTCCAACGGTTACTCCATCACGATTCTCAATGGAAGATGTTAAGAGACGAAACACTTCCTCGGAGTGCTGGACGGTAATTGATGGCAATATCTATGACCTCACTAAATGGATTCCAATTCATCGCGGTGGTCCGCAGGCGATCATTTTCTTGTGCGGTAAGGATGGAACCAATTCATTTAAAGCCCAGCATGAAGGGGCGAGCTCGCCACAATCAGTGCTTGCCAATTATCTCGTGGGACCACTCAATCCCTGAGATTTACTCGAAATCTCCACCGCGGCCGGTAATGCGCGGCCCCTTTTTCGCAGGGCGATCAAAGCGAGCGACGATCAAGATAACCACCACGGCATAAATGACCACGAGTCCAACTTCAAGCATTGCTTATGCGCCTAAAACTGCCCACACAACAAGTGCAAACATAGCGATATCGAAGAGAACAATTGCGATTGCAGAAAGTGAAAGCAATCCACGTGAATCACCAATCTTGGCCGATAGCGCTGATGGCTTTTCAAGTTTGCGAAGATCAATCAGAAGCGCCTCGCCCTCACGTACCGCCGCGTACTGACTAATCGTTGCCAGGATTCCTGTAATTGCGGCAACTCCGAGGGTTAAATACTTTGCAGAATCTGATGCATCTGTGAATTCTCCTAGTGTTGCAAGAACCATCACGCCAATTAGCACGAGTGCCGGCGCAACCTGTGACTGGATAATCTGGGCACGCATTTGATTCCATTGCTTTAATAACGACTTTTCATCCATGTGGGACCTCCGTAATTTTCTGAATCCATTATGGATTTGAATGAGGTTAAGGCTTTTAGCCTCAAACTTCTACCTCAAAATCAAACAACTTTTCCTAATTTCTGGTGAACAGCCCAGCACATTTGCCGAAAATTGGGCAATTCACCTTCCCACCAGGCAGGTGACGGCGGTAACCTTGATCATGGCTAAAGAGCGAGAAAAGGATGTCGAGACCTCTATCCTGCCCATCAGGTATGTAGATCTGGTGGAGGATGTATTTCACGCAATCCTTGCCATTGCGCTGTTGGCGATCGGAGTAGGCGCCTTCTTCTTTAGCATCAAACGCCTCATTGAAACTGAGCCCTTCTTCCCGAATGGAATGATTCAAGGCGTAAATGACATTCTATTCATCGTCATCATTTTGGAAATTTTGCGCACGGTCATCTCACGCTTTACTGATGGCGTCTACCAGCTCGATAAATTCTTGATCATCGGCGTTATTGCAGCTGTCCGGCACATTCTCACCGTCGGCGCATCTCTGACTCTCGAGTCAGGTAAAAGCGATACCGCCTTTGACCGGGCTATCTTTGAGATGGGTCTTAACGCACTCATTGTTGTTGCTCTAGTTTTTGCAATCTTCTTATC
>JBEANF010000017.1:0-9215 GCA_041165585.1 Actinomycetota bacterium
CATGAACTTCAATACTTTCAGTACCGCAGACTGCAGGTCGACCCATTCCGCGAGCAACGACTGCAGCATGTGAAGTCTTTCCGCCACGAGCGGTCAAAATACCTTGAGCGGCAACCATTCCCACCAAGTCATCTGGGTTGGTCTCGCGCCGAACCAGAATTACCTTCTTGCCAGCAAGTGCCTGGTCTGCCGCATCGCGTGGATCAAAGACAACGGATCCCACTGCTGCACCAGGAGATGCTGCAATGCCACGTGTTAACTCCTTGGGAGCTGTTGCTTTATCAAATTGCGGGAACATCAATTGCACAAGCTGTTCACCGTTAACGCGAGTGAGTGCTTGATCCATAGTGATGGATCCTTCATCCACTAATTGCGTTGCAATCTTAAAAGCCGCCTCAGCCGTGCGCTTACCTACACGTGTCTGCAAAATCCATAGTTTTCCCTGCTCAACGGTAAATTCAATATCGCACATATCGCGATAGTGATCTTCCAAGAGCGCCATAATGCGATTGAGTTCGGCGAATGCTTCGGGATTTACTTCACCAAGGTGAGTCAATGGATATGCATTACGAATTCCTGCAACAACATCTTCTCCCTGTGCGCGAGGCAAATAATCACCATATGCACCAGGTGCACCACTTCCGGGATCGCGGGTAAAGCAGACACCAGTACCAGATGTATCTCCGATATTTCCAAAGACCATCGCCTGCACGTTCACCGCAGTTCCGAGATCTGCACTAATACGTTCGCGGCGGCGATAGAGCTGGGCGCGCTCTGAATTCCATGAATGAAAAACTGCCTCGATTGCACGAGTTAACTGCGACTTGGCATCGAATGGAAAGGCGGTGCCAGTATGTTTTTCAACGACTTTTACGAAGGCATCACCTGCTTGACGCAGCGCTGGACCATCGAGATCTGCAATAGTTTTACCACCTGCTGCGGAAATCAGCGGAGCAGCCACCTTCGCGAAGGCTTCAGAAGGAATATCGCAGACGGTTTTGCCAAACATCTCAATAAAGCGGCGATAGGAATCCCAAGCAAAACGAGAATCTCCGGTCATCTTCTCAAGTGTTGTTGCAACTTCTTGCGACATACCAACATTGAGGACAGTCTCCATCATGCCCGGCATTGAGAACTTGGCACCAGATCGCACAGATACGAGAAGCGGATTGGTTGGATCCCCAAAAGATTTACCGATCTTCTTCTCTAGATCAATGATCGCGCTATCTATTTGAGTTAAGAGTTCATCGCTTAACCCGCCCGTCTTCAAATAATCTTGGCAGGCACGAGTTGTGATTGTGAATCCGTCTGGCACGGGAATGCCTAACGTCGCCATCTCAGCCAGATTGGCGCCCTTTCCGCCCAGGAGGTCGGACATGGTGCGATTGCCTGCACTAAATGGATAGACCTTTTGGTCCATCAGATGATTCCTACTCTTTGATTGAGCCAGCGAGCATTCCTCGTACGAGGCGCTTCTGGGAGACAAGGAAGACGATCATGATCGGCAAAGCGATCAGTACACCTGCAAGTGCAATTTCAGGTTTGTAGATTGGTACAGAAGTTGCACCAACACCTGGGTTAATTGCCGGAGTTGAGTAGAACAAGAAACCTAGGCCAATAGGCAGGGTGTAGTTCTCACTCGACGGAAGCA
This sequence comes from Actinomycetota bacterium, assembly GCA_041165585.1. Classification (GTDB taxonomy): domain Bacteria; phylum Actinomycetota; class Actinomycetes; order Nanopelagicales; family Nanopelagicaceae; genus Planktophila. The sequence continues at coordinate 1,652 of JBEANF010000017.1, forward strand.
GAATGTAGGGAAGGAAGTAGTTTGCCCAGTTACCAATAAAGGCGAAGAAGGCAAGGAGCGAGATCAACGGCCACGACAATGGCAGTGCGATCTTGGAGAAGAGTCGGAAATCGTTACATCCATCCAGGCGAGCCGATTCATAGAGCTCTTTTGGAATGGTTGTTGAGTAATAGATGTAGGAGAGAAATACGCCAAATGGATAGAGCGAGGAAACGAGGATTACAGCAATTGGTTTATCCATTAACGAAACTTTGTCCATCAGAACGAAGATTGGTACAACCAAAGCCATCGGTGGCACGAGCATCGTGATCAGAGTCGAAATGAGGAATCCGCGCTTGAAGCGAATATTCGAAGCCGAGAGTACAAAACCGGCCATTGATGCCGTCACGGTTGCGATGAGAACAATGGCTCCGGTGTACCAGAGTGAGTTAATTACCCACTTCAAGATTACGCCATTATCGAAGAATTGAAGATTGTTCCAGGCTTTCCAGTAATTGCCGAAATTTCCAAATGCCAATGGATGGCGGGTTGTGAGTTCTGCATCTTCCTTACTTGGTGCAAGAAGCAACCAGATCATCGGCACAATGCTGACGATGGCAAAGAAGATGAGCCAGAGGTTGACTACCCAGGTCCAAAAACGGCTCTCCTGGCGGAGCTTGGTTGTACGGCCAAAATTCAAAATATTTTTCAACATAGGATTTAAGCCTCAACCTTCTTGTTGCGATTGACTTCAGCCTCTTCGAACATGTCAGTCTTAAAGATGACAACGAGTGCACCGAGCAAGCTCGGCACTAAGAGCATCAGTGAGAGCGCAGATGCTCCACCAAAGTCTCCTGACGTAAATGCCAACTCAAACGCCAACTGATCCAGTGACCAGGCCTCTGAAATGCCAAGATAAATACCCTTATTGAGGAGTTCGGGCTCAACAAAGAGTTGAAGTCCACCGGCAAAGATCAGCACACCCATATAAACGATGTACTTTTTGATCAACGGTAACTTAATACGCAATGCGATCTGGAAGGCAGAGCAACCGTCGACACGGGCTGCCTCGATAACCTCACCAGAGATTGATTGCAATGAACCAAATTGAATCAAGATCCAGTTACCAGCGATGGCAAAGAAGGCCATCACGGCAAAGATGTAGACCAAGTTCTTGGTCTGCCAAATCTGATCACTTTCGGTAAGTCCAACCCAGGCAAGTGGACCTCTGATTGGAGAGACCGTTGGTTGCAAAATTGCATACCAGACTAGAACTGCAACAGCTCCCGAAATTGAAGCCGGAACGATGTAAGCCATGCGCAGCCATTTCTTCCAGGCTGTTGGATTTACATCGAGCATCAATGCCATCGCGATCACAAAAACAATTGTGACCGGAACAAAAATCGCCATAAATCCGAGTACATGGCCAACTGCCGGCAAGAATCGGAAATCTTGTAAAACAATCTTAAAGGCATCCCAGCCACCGTCTGGATTCACTCGCGACTCATGTGGTACTTCAAGAAGAGCCATCACGATTGGGATAATTCCAAAGGCAATCAGAAGAAGCAGATAGGGAGAGAACATCACCCACATCGCGAAATTGCTGTTGCTCTTAATCTTGTTGCGCTTGGACATCTCTAAGAAAACTCCTCAGCTCAATCTTTAAAAAATCTAATGAATTGAAATCGTGTTGTAACTGGGGACGCGCTGGTCGAGATTGTCGACCAGCGCGTCCCACTAGTACTTACCTAATCAGGAAGTAGTTACCTTGTAACCAAGCTGCTTAGCAAGGTTTGTTGCATATGTAGCAAATGCTTCAAGGGCCGTCTGAGCGTTCTTAGTCTTCTTAAGTTCGTTCGAGTACGTACCTTCCATAGCACCATTGGTGTCATATGAAACAGGCTTCTCACCTGAGAAGATCTTCTTTGACTGTTCTAGCATCGCTGGATATGGATCAGCTGCGTAGTACTTGTCTGAAGATACTTTGGCCTTCCAGAACGCATTTCCCTTTTGTGATGCTGGGAATGTTGGTGCGCCCTTTGAACCATCTGGGTTAGCAACATCTACGACGTTGCGCTTGTCGCTAACCATGAAGATTGCAAATGCAAGTGCTTCTTTTGGATACTTAGAGTGTGGAGATACGGTGTAAATTCCGCCGCCCCACTCACCTGAGTAGTTAACCTTCTCGCCAGCCCACATAGGCATTGGAGCCGCTGTGATCTGACCTGCTGGTACGTTCCATGATCCTGCTGGACGGATAACGAACTCACCGAACCATGATGGTCCGATTGTCATTACAACCTTGTTAGCAGCACCAAAGTCCTTGATGAAGTCAGCATCCCATGGAGCAGATGTTGACATCACGCCAGCATTGATGAGGTTATTTAGGAGTGTGGTTGCACGTGTGCACTTAGGTGACTTTGGAGCAATCTTTACTGCTGTTGCAGAAGTTGCCTGGTTCACTGGGCACTGTGATGGCCACAAGAATGATGAATATGCACCTTGTGAACCTAGAGCACCAACTGAGTACCCTGGGTGGTTCTTTGCAATATCAAGACCGATCTTTTCGAAGTCAGCCATTGTCTTAGGGACTGTGTATCCAAAGTCCTTCATCAACTTGGTGTTAACCCAAAGAACTGTCTGTGCAAGGTCATTCTTTACGCAGTAATACTTACCGTCTTCGCCCTTACACCACTGATTTCCAGCTTCCATATCCTTCCAGAATGAAGCAGGAGCAAGATCATTGAGTGCGCGAGCATTCTGTGCGTCACGAAGAACTGACACGTCATTTGGTGGACCGAAAACTACATCTGGCCAACCCTTCTTCACGCGGTTAAATAGCGCAACCTTCTGAACAAGATCTGCCTGTGCGTGAAGCTCTACCTTCACATCGACAGTCTTCTTCATAATTTGTGCGTACAACTTTGCACCTGGTAGACGTGGTGCATCTACCCAGATGGTGATCGATGGCTTAGCAGCTTGTGCTGGCATAGCCATGACAGTTGTACCTGCAATTGCAGCCGCAGCAGCGACAGCAATTAGTGAGTACTTCTTCTTCAAGGTGTTCCCCCTCTGTAGGTCTGGCGATGGCTCCTTGTTGCCAATCGAACCAGTTGCCGAAATACTAGGGGCGGGAATACTATTTCGTATAGTATTTTCAAGAAATCTTTTGGCGAGTTTCGCGCCCGGCAAGCGCAAAATCGGCACTTGTTATGAAGACGTTATAAAGAGGAGAGGCCGGCAGAAAATGAAGATCACCAATGTTGATGTGGTACTAGAAGAACGTCCTGGTTTTACTCCTTCCTTTGTCTGGCGAAAAAACGTTCCAGGTTCGGATGGTCCAACAACTGGTGCCTGGCTAGTTATTGAAACTGATGCTGGCATCACAGGTTTTGCTTCTGCCCCTCGTGGAGTGATCTTTAAAGATTACGTGGATCGTCGATTTAGAGCAGAGCTCATCGGGCAAGATCCATTACAACGAGAGTACTTGTGGGAGCGCGCATGGGAACTCGATCGCATCGAACGATTTGCACCCAACATGGCCCATGTTGTCGATGTTGCATTGTGGGATATCGGTGGCAAGCAAGCAAATTTACCGGTTTATAAACTCTTAGGAAATTTCCGCGAATCACTTCCAGCGTATGCATCAACTGTCACATATTCATCCATTGAAGAATTTTTAGATATCGCAGACCAAGCACTTGCACTTGGTTATCCAGCAATCAAATTGCATGCTTTTGGAGATGCCAAAAAAGATGCATTACTTGGCGAAAGACTTCGTGCCCATGTCGGCGATGATGTTCCACTGATGTATGACGGATCTGCTGGCTTTGATTTGATGGATGCGGTCTATCTCGGCCACTCGCTCCACGATTCTGGATTCCTTTGGTATGAAGAGCCGATGCGTGAATTCAGCATTACTGCCTACAAGTGGTTAGGTGAGCGAGTACGCATTCCATTGTTGCTCGGTGAGGTCACAGATGGTTCGCATATGAGTGCCGGCGACTTTGCAGCAACTGGAGTTGCTACCGCCCTTCGCACCAGCACCTTCTTACGTGGCGGCTTTACCGGTGCCATGCGAATTGCACATCTGGCAGATGCCTATCACCTACGGGCAGAAGTCCACGGTTTTGGACTTGAGAGCGCACATCTATGCATGGCAATTAAGAACACCACTTACTACGAATCACTGATCTGGGGTAATCCAATTAAGCGCGAAGCACTCGTCGATGCACAAGGAAATGTTCATGGTCCAAAGGGTCCAGGAGTTGGTTACGAAACTATCTGGGCACAATCTGGAACACCAAAGGGTCTAGAAAAGTACGTGAAGTAATGACAAAAATTATTGGCGTCGAATCCTTTGATGTTCGCTTTCCAACATCAAAGATGCTTGATGGTTCAGATGCTATGAATCAAGATCCAGATTACTCAGCTGCATATCTTCGGATAACAACTGATAAGCCAGGACTTCACGGTGACTCTTTAGTCTTCACCATCGGCCGCGGTAACGATGTTCAAATCGCTGCCATCGATATGTTGACTCCAAAGATCAAAGGTCTCACGGTTGACGATGCTTTTGCGCGTATTGGTCAGATAGCACGCGAACTAAGCGGCGATAGCCAGATTCGCTGGTTAGGTCCTGATTACGGCGTATTTCATATGGCAGCCGGAGCGGTTCTCAATGCTCTCTGGGATCTCTTTGCTAAAGCCCAAGGTGTTCCGCTCTGGAAGTTGCTCTCAGATATGACTCCGGAGCAGATTGTGAAAGCCATCGACTTTAGATATATCACCGATGCTCTTACCAAAGAAGAAGCGTTGGAAATCTTGTACCGCATGCACGACAAAAAAGTCGATAACGAGAAGATCTTGCTCGAAAAAGGTGTACCTGCCTATACGACATCTCCGGGATGGCTTGGCTACAGCGATGAAAAGATGTTGGACCTCACCAAAAAGGCTATGGATGATGGTTTTACCTTAATCAAATATAAGTGTGGAAAATCTATCGCCGACGACCAACGTAGATTAACGAAGGTGCGAGAACTTGTCGGCCCTACTTTCAAGATAGCTATCGATGCCAACCAGGTGTGGGATGTGGATGTGGCCATCACGTGGATTAATGCACTGAAAGAATTTAAGTTGCATTGGGTAGAAGAGCCAACCAGCCCGGGTGATGTTTTAGGTCATGCCAAGATTGCCGCTGCAGTCTCTCCGACTCCGATTGCTACAGGTGAGATGGCCAGTTCGCGCATCGTCTTTAAACAATTGCTGCAATCTAAAGGTTTCTCGGTCATGCAGATAGATGCCACGCGTGTTGCTGGCGTCAATGAAAATCTTGCGAACATACTGATGGCTGCCAAATTCGGAGTCCCAGTATGTCCGCATGCAGGGGGGGTTGGGCTGTGTGAGATGGTCCAACATTTAGCTATGTGGGATGCAGTTGCTGTCACAGGACATCACCGTTCACGCGTAGTCGAATTTGTGGACCATCTCCACCAACACTTCCTCGAACCCGTATCAGTCAAGGGTGGTCACTATTTGGCGCCACAACTTCCTGGTGCTGGTGCACAAATGCATCAAGCAAGTATCGATGAGTACTCTTTTCCGGGTGGCTCTTATTGGAAGAATGAGGCAAATGCATGACCGCAGAATTTAATGGAATGGTCGCAGTAGTCACTGGTGCTGGCTCGGGAATTGGTCTTGCCGCAGCTCAACTCTTCCACTCCAATGGAGCGACCGTGTATGGATTAGATCTTGCCGAAGGTGCCATGGCAGGACATGCAACATTTATTAAATGTGACATCGGTGATGCCGATAGCGTCAAGAGCGCATTTGCCGAACTGGCAAAGCACACTCAAGTAATCGATATCGTTGCAAATAACGCCGGTGTAGGTGCAACGGGAAATATCGAAGATGCCAAAGAAGAAGAGTGGCAGAAAGTTCTTAACATCAACATTGTAGGAACTGCGCGAGTAAGTGCTGCAGCAATGCCATTTTTAAGAAAGAGCAAGACTCCATCAATCGTAAATACATGTTCGATTGCATCTACTGCCGGAATTCCAAAGCGTGCTGTTTACAGTGCCAGCAAAGGCGGAATCATGTCTTTAACACTTGCCATGGCTGCCGATTACGTCAAAGAAGGAATTCGCGTGAACTGTGTAAACCCAGGAACTGCCGATACCCCATGGGTTGCCCGCCTGCTCTCACAGGCTAACGATCCTGCCGCAGAGCGTGCTGCCCTTGAAGCCCGTCAGCCTATGGGCCGTTTAGTAGCAGCAGATGAAGTCGCCAGCGCAATTGCCTACCTGGCAAGTCCCCGTCAGGCCTCAACTACTGGCACAATTCTGGCTGTAGATGGCGGAATGCAGGGTCTTCGACTTCCGAAGTAATCGCTCCCCCACGATGTAGACGAGAGGGAGATAATGGCTACAAAGAAAGCTGCTGCTCGCCCCACAAAACGCACACCCCGTCGCTCTGTTCTCTCTGATGAAATTTACGACATGATCAAGGCGATGATCTTTGATCATGAGATTGCTCCCGGTGCCCGCGTCAATATCGATGCTCTTGCTGTACAACTTGAAGTATCACAAACACCCGTGCGCGAAGCACTTGCTCGCCTTGAGTCCGATGGTCTGATTGAAAAGGAACCGCTCAAAGGTTACAAGGCTACGCAACTTCTCTCGATCAAAGAGCTCAATGATCTCTTCCAATTTAGATTGTTGATTGAACCATGGGCCGCCGAACAGGCAGCTAGAGTCATTGATAACACAGGTAAAACAGCGCTGAAAGCTGAAATGCAAAGTGCAAAGACCGCACTTAAATTTGCCGGTGATGGGCAATTCCAGGCGCTGACTGAACATGACTCACGTTTTCATGCACTGATTTCAAATATTTCAGGCAACCAAACGGTGGCCGATTTCTACGAGCGTACACATTGTCATCTCCATCTCTTCCGCCTATTTATGGCCAATAAATTGCACCTCATTGATGGCGAATCCCGCGCAGCTTTCGTACAAGATCTCTTTGAACAGTATTACCAAAGTGGATCTGGACAACTTGCGATTAAAGAACATGATGCAATCACCAAAGCGATCTTGGATCAAAATCCCAAAGCGGCAAAGGCTGCCATGCATGCCCATATTGAATCCTCATTGAAGAGATTTTCGCCTGCTGCCGTTGCTGCCGCCAGTAAATAATCTACAAATATCCTTGCAATTGCTCTGATCTCCCTTTAAATTATCCTATAGGATTTTAGAGATGAGGATATGAAATGCTGTCAAAGATCAAGAGCATTGAAATACGTGCCTGCCGTGGTGGAGATGAACTTGAATCTCTCGACACAGTTGCTGCGGTCAAACTTCCTGGCGGCTCTCGCCCAGATTTCACAGTTGTCACAATTACTACCGAAGATGGCATTCAAGGAACTTCATTTGGCTTTGGCGCACAAGATGCCAAGGCGGCAGCAGCGACAATGTCACAGGTAAAGCCATTCTTTATCGGACGTAGCGCACATGATTCTGCCAAGAACATTAAGGAGTTCGAACTCTACGATCGTCGCTGGAACCATGTTCCGATCTATGCCTATGCC
>JBEANF010000018.1:0-2560 GCA_041165585.1 Actinomycetota bacterium
TCTGCGTCACAACTCTTTACAGAGTTTGGCTTTACTGTTGAGAATGTAGTCTCCAAAGTATTGGCGGCGCGCGCATGAGACAACACGATATTTTCAAAGCTGGAACTTCAATCTGGCTTGATGATCTCTCTCGATCAAAGTTGACCGGCTCTGGCCCACAAGATCTCCCCCATCGGATTTCCAATGATGGCGTTCGAGGCGTAACTACCAATCCAAGTATCTTCGGAGCTGCCATTACTGGCGCAGATGAATATGCCGCAGATATTGCAGCGTTGAAGGGTAAATCAGTAGATGAGGTTGTTCGCACATTAACAACTGATGATGTCAGGCAGGCATGTGACTTACTTGCCGAGATCTATCAAGATTCTAAAGGTGTCGATGGCCGAGTCAGCATTGAAGTTGATCCACGCCTGGCGCATAAAACTCAGGAGACCATCTCAGAAGGTGCTGCACTCTATACCTTGGTAAATCGACCCAATGTAATGATTAAAGTTCCTGCAACTAAAGCAGGTCTGCCAGCAATTACGGCGCTTATCGCCCAGGGAATTAGCGTCAATGTCACTCTCATCTTCTCACTCGAGCGATATGGCGAAGTGATCGATGCATTTATTGAAGGCATTAAGTTGGCTGATACAGGAGGAAAGGATCTCTCCCAAATCCACTCAGTCGCATCATTTTTCATCTCGCGCATTGATAGCGCCGTTGATAAGGAGCTCAAAGCGCTGGGTAATCAAGAGCTGCTGGGTAAAATTGCGATTGCCAATGCACAACGTGCATATGCGCTCTTTCTTGAGAAGTTCGCGCAGTCATCGTGGAAGGCCCTTGCATCAAAAGGTGCCCTGGTTCAGCGACCTTTGTGGGCATCTACTGGCGTGAAAGATCCTGCTTATCCAGATACTGTCTATGTAGATAAATTAATTGCTGCACAGACTGTCAACACAATGCCACAGTCAACCCTGGATGCCTTCCTGGACCATGGAGTTGTGGACGGCAATGCGATCACTGCCCATCTTGATAGGGCTGCACAAATACTTTCCTCATTGGCAACGCTTGGAATCTCATTAGAGAAAATTACAGATTCGCTAGAGGCCGATGGTGTGAAGAAATTTGAAGAGGCCTGGATCTCTCTACTGGCAGATGTTGAAAAGGTGATGGTGCAGTGAAAATCTCAGGTGCATCACTTTCACAGGTTGATCGCACAAGCGATCTTTATTCACGCCTTGCATCTGCTCACCAGCGAATTGCTGAAAAGGATGCAAACACCTGGGGTGCAGATGCTGCACCTGAAGCGGCAATTCGTCTGAACTGGATAGATCTTCCGGAGTCTTCTCGCACCCTCCTGCCAGAGATAGATGCACTTGCTGCTCGGTTTAGACACATCACAACAATCGTTCTTGCTGGCATGGGCGGATCTTCCCTTGCTCCAGAAGTGATCGCAGAAAGTTATGGCAAAGAACTTTTTATTCTCGATTCAACTGATCCAAATTACCTCCATCATGCAATCAACGGGGATCTATCTTCAACCCTGATCGTAGTTTCATCTAAGTCGGGGTCGACAATTGAGACGGCTTCAGCGCGATCAGCCTTTACAGGTGCATTCACATCTGCTGGGCTTAAACTGAGCCAACATATGGTTGTGGTCACCGATCCTGGCTCTCCGCTTGATCACGATGCTAGAGCACAAGGATTATCAGTAATCAACGCTGACCCCCATGTCGGCGGACGCTTTAGCGCACTGAGTGCATTTGGACTCGTTCCCAGTGCACTCTGTGGCGTTGATATCTCGCTCTTGCTAGATGCCGCTCACGATTGCAAAAAATCATTTCTAAATGATCCGTCTTTGATTCTCGATGTTGCTTGGTTGCTCACAACACAGACCGATCAATATGTTGGTTTTGTTGATGTAGGCTCTGGTTTAACTGGTCTATCTGACTGGATTGAACAACTCATTGCCGAATCAACGGGGAAGTCTGGAGTCGGTCGTCTTCCAGTGGCGGCAGAGGACGTTGAGTCAGCTGCAATTGGTGGAGCCTTTACGGTGAGCTTCTCCAAAAGCGATGCCGATCTAGTCGTGATTGGCGAACTAGGTGAACACTTCATTTTCTGGGAATGGGTCACAGCCCTAATTGGCGCAGCACTTGAGATTGATCCCTTTAATCAACCGAATGTAACCGAGGCAAAGAATGCAACATCTGCCCTACTTTCCGAATGGGGCGGAATACTTCCCTCGTTTACGCCAGATTATGTAGATGGTTCGGTTGGGATTTTTGGGAAAGGTAAATCGCTCAAAGAAGCTCTGCAAGAGTTTTGCGCAGTCATTCCTTTAGATGGGTATATCTCCATACATGCATATCTTGACCGAAGCGATGATGCACAGCTTTCGGAGCTAAGAAAGATTCTCACCTACAGCACAGGGCGTCCAGTCACATTTGGATGGGGCCCACGCTTCCTACATTCAACCGGACAATTTCATAAGGGCGGCCAGCAAAATGGTGCCTTTTTGCAGATCACTGGAGAAACTTCAATTGACTACTCGATACCCGGAAGCAATTTCGGTTTC
>JBEANF010000019.1:0-4790 GCA_041165585.1 Actinomycetota bacterium
CAAGACCGATGAGTCTTTACCGATTGAGTACATCATTACTGGCTTCTTAAAGCCAGATGCTGTTTCGCGAAGAATTTCGATTGATTCGTTCTCGAGCTCTTTCAGGATTGCTGGAATCTTCTTCATTACTTCACAGCCTCAAAATCGTAATCGGCATATGTCTTTCCAGTCTTAGCTAAGAAATCGTCCTGAACCTTGCTGGAACGATCTTGCCTTACCGTTGTAGGGGCGAGGGTCAATTTATCCCAATCAGAAAATCCTTCGAACTGTGCAAATTTCTGAATCTCTCGCACCTTCTCAGGGTTGTGTAGATCGATAAAATCTACATCCAAGATTGGGCAACCTTGTCGCTGTGCAAAGTGATAGTAATCGGTGTAGAACTTTGTGTAGTTGGTGATAAAAGTGTCAAACTCGCGTGGATCTAAATCGATCACCACATCAGAAGTACTCGCGGTATGCCACTTGCCTGAAGCATTTGCCTTCTTATGAGAGACAAAGCGATCCAAATGATTTCTGCGCAGGAAGATAACTGAAGGCTTGAACTCAGCAATGATTGATTGCAGAACCGGGTCTGAAAGATGTTGCGGGAAGATCTTGATGATATGAATTCCAGGAAGACTCTGGATGGCTGCCATCGTGCGATGGGCATCAAGTGAAGTTGTCTCAAATTTTAAGTACTTCCATGCCTTACGTTGCTGGCGAAGATTAAGTGAGTAGCGTAGAGAGAAGAAAGGATAGAAGCGATTGATGCGCTCAATCTGAGAATTCCAGGCATTAAATATGAAGAATTCGCCGTAATATCGAAAACCAACTTCTTCATTTGATAACAAGCTACCGATTGCGTGTGTACCCGAACGGGGGAATGAGACAACAAAGACAATCTTTGATTTAACAGGTTGTGGCTTCTTTATATACCGAGTGTAGAAATACTTTGGAAGGGCTTTGATATTCAGGAGCGCCTTCTTAAAGGTGAGAATAAAGTCAGATTTAGCGGGCTTTTTGCCACCTGTGCGCTTATCGGACATTTTCCGATCTTATCAGTGGCCTATTTGATTATTGGTAGTCTTGGCGCATGGCATCGAATCCAATCAACACACTGGATCGATTCACCTCATTTTCACAGGAAATCCTCGCTCTCGAGGCATTGCGCAACTCACGTCGGTCCAAGATAAAAAAATATCCTACGGTAAGCGTCCTTGTTTCAACTCTTCGCGCTGATGATCTCTCAAATCTACTTGATCAGTTAATTTCTCAAACACTTCCTGAATTTGAATTAGTTCTAGGGCTACACACAATTGAGTTATCTGCCTCACATAAAAAACAGATTGCATCTCTTCACCGACGCAAAATCAAAGTTATCGCAAAGGAATTTTCTAAAGATAAAACTTTAGGCATGATCTTATCTGAGCTGGCGAAACTATCTAGTGGCGAGTTCATAGCAAAGATGGATGATGATGATTATTACGGCCCAGAACATTTAAGAGATTTACTCGATGCAGCTATTGCAACAAAGGCAGATGTCGTTGGACGGGCAATGAATTATGTCTATCTTGAGCCACTTCAACTCACAGTTCGCCGATTTGCTCCACATGGAACGCAGGCAGTTGAGCTTTGGAGCGATTGGGTCTGCGGTGGCACTATTGTGGCAAAGCGGGAGGCTGCAGAAGGGGCTGGTTGGTTCGGCGAAGGTAACACCGCTGTCGACCGCTTTCTTTTAAGCGGAATTACAAATAATGGTGGAAAGATTTGGCGCACATTTGGAGCTGGATATATCTACCGCCGAACATTTACCTTTCACACATATGTGACCAATTATTCAAAGTATCTCAATGGTGCAAATGAGCAAGCTGTGGGTATTTGGAACCATCCAATTTTTGGTGGTGAGCGATGAGTTACCTTCCATATCGCTTCTCACGCCCATACGATCTAAAGCTGGTTTCCAAGCCAAAGCTATCCGTCGCAGTTGTAATAGCCTGCCGAGATGGGCAGGAGAAGTTGAACTTAGTTCTGGCCTCACTTACAGCGCAGAGTTACCCCGCATCTTTGACATCCGTTTATGTCATCGACGACGGCAGCGCAAAACCACTTTCTCTTCCATCAATTAAGCCTGCCAAAACGAAGCTGATTTCCTATAAGAATAGCCCCGGCAAATGGGGAAAGACCGCTGCCACTAATGATTCAGCAGCGAAATTACGCGAGGATGTTCTCTGGTTTGTTGATGCAGATATGGTCTTTGAACCAGATCACTTAGCTCATCATATGAAGTGGCATCACGATAACGATGATTACGCCGTTCTCGGATGGAAGCGCTTCGTTAAAAATTGGAATTACACTCCAGAGGCACTCGTTACTGCACTCAAAGTGGGTGCCTTTGACCTCCTTCATGAAGAGAGTTGGGGGAAGGATCTCTGGGAAGAGCGAGTTGCGCGAACTAAAGATTTAGAGAAACCCGCACTTGATGGATACCGAGCCTTTGTTGGTGCAACATTTTCAATCCGCAATGATCGATGGCGTGAACTCGGTGGATATAACCGTGATTTGATTACGGGCGAAGATACTGAATTTGGTTGGCGTGTATTTGCAAATGGTTTACGCACTGTTGTCGATAGGCAGGCACAATCGTGGCACCTGGGATATAGCACAGTGGAATCCAATAAAGATCAGATTCACCGCCACAATGATCCTTCGCTAGCACAAGTAATTCCCCAGATGCATAGCGTGCGAGCAAAGAGCACATTTGGATGGGCTGTGCCAACTTATCAAGTTTTTGTTGATGTGCGCGGTGCAAGCCTGCAACAGTTGCTCGATATGCGGGCGAAGTTACTGGTACTTCCTGGAACAAATGCACATTTCACATTACTTGGACCATGGAAAGTCTTAACCAAGCGATATTCACCAATTGGTGACATTCATGCAGATCTTCGCGAAATTCGTAACTGGTTGGTAGGAGATAGTGGCTACGCCTTTGCAGAGATCGATAGCGATGCGCAATTGACCATTGAAGAGCTGATCGAAGGGTTCACCCACGGGTCAACGCCCTATTACATATTTGCTGAGGCAACCGTTGAGACTGATCTCAAAGATTTGGTCGATTATCTCCTAGCAAGTGAGAACGGGTTAGTTGGAGTTGCAGATAAGAACGATCGTCGCGCCTTCGCCGTTTTTGCACCAGCTTTGGCTCGCGCAATGACTGTTGATGGCTGGCTCTATCACTCAATTGCCGAAACCTGGGGCGTGCTCTGGATGAGTGATGATCGCTTCGCAGCGCTTAATCAAGGAAAACATAACCGAGTTAAGCGCTTCGGCCGTTATCTCAAGCGCGAAGGTAAGAAGGTAAATTCACCAAAGCAACTATTGATTTTTATTCGCAAAATTACATCACTGTTTTTGAGAAAAGTTCTGGGCCGTGGATAAGCCAACGATTATCCTCGCAACTAGCAATGGAATCGGAATGGGGCATTTGGCTCGCGCAACTGCAATTGCAGAAGAGCTAAAGAGTGTCGCAAGACCAGTTTTAGTCTCGGTTGCAGGCGGCATTGCTGAAATACCATCAACTGTCAGAATTGGCTGTGAATACATTCCAGGAAAGGCTCGTCGTTGGATACCAGCACATCGCTGGGATAGATACTTTCGAGATCGCCTTATCGCAATCGCAGATGAAACAGGTGCATCGGTAATCTCATTTGATGGAGTTGTGCCGTATCCAGGGTTTATTGCAACCAAATTAAGGCGGCCTGATCTAAAGATAGTGTGGGTACGCCGTGGCTTATGGCAGAAAAATATTTTACGTTTTGCTCTACCGATTCAATCTCACCTAGTTGATCTCATTATTGAACCAGGTGATATTGCTCGCGCTTATGATCATGGTCCAACATCGCGACGCGAAGATGCACAGATAACATCGCCTGTATCACTCTATTCATCTGCGCGCGCCAAAAATCGAGAAGATGCACGCCGTGCGTTGGGACTAGATCTCAATCGACCAGCAGTTTTAGTGCAGCTGGGCACTGGCGATAGCGATATGAATGAAAAGATGCGCGCAGCTCTTACAGGGCTGGTTGGTTGGCCCGGATTGCAAGTTGTTTTAACGAAAAACCCCGTGGATGCAAACGGTCTGAGCCTGGTGCCAGATGGCCTTGATATTAAAGTGCAGCGGTACTTTCCATTGGCAGAGGTTTTGAAAGCATTTGATGGAGCGATTGCGGCCACCGGGTATAACAGTGTTCATGAATTGTTGCCAGCACAGATTCCAACCGTATTGATCTCAAACATTCGAGGAACCGATGATCAAGATGCGCGCGCCAAGTGGTGCCATGATCGCGGCTATGCCTTGCGCGCAGATCACGCAAGCTTAACCGATATCACCGCAACTGTGCAGAGATTAAGTGATGAAACTGTGCGGGCTGACCTCATCAGAAAATGTGCTGAACTCTCAAATACCAATGGTGGAGCTGAGATTGCTCAAATTTTGCTTCAACTTGCTCAATCAAGTAAGAAGATTTCAAATAAAACTTTTACCAGATTCATTGCAACTCAATTAATTCATAAAGTCACATACCTTTATCGCCTGGTGAGGCCATATCCCAAGAATTCACTGCTTAAGGGCCGCGAAATTCTCTATAGCCAGGATATAGACGCAGATTTTTTACGTACACACATTAAAGCTGAACAGCGCTTTGAGCACATGATCGTTGGTGCATCACAGCACTACATCGATCGCCGTCACGAAATCGCGAGCAAGGCATATGGTCGATAGAAAAGAGATCACAAAAGAAGAGGCCAAGGCGCTA
>JBEANF010000020.1:0-7723 GCA_041165585.1 Actinomycetota bacterium
GAAGATTCCAGCAATCCTGAAAGAGCTCGAGAACGAATCAATCGAAATTCTTCGCGAAACAGCATCTGGCTTTAAGAAGCCAGTAATGATGTACTCAATCGGTAAAGACTCATCGGTCTTGTTACACCTTGCCCGTAAAGCTTTCTACCCGTCTCCTATCCCCTTTCCTCTTCTACACGTTGATACAACGTGGAAATTCAAGGAGATGATCTCTTTCCGCGATCGCATCGTGGCTGAAACAAATTCACAACTGCTGGTTCACACCAACCAAGAGGGTGTTGAAGCCAATATCAATCCATTTAATACAAATGCCTCCGAATACACACGTGTGATGAAGACCGTTGCACTTCGCCAAGCACTCGATATGCATGGATTTGATGCTGCAATTGGAGGCTCGCGCCGTGATGAAGAGAAGAGCCGCGCTAAGGAGCGAATCTTTAGCGTGCGCGATCCTGGCCATCGCTGGAATCCCCGTGAACAACGTCCAGAACTGTGGCGCACCTACAACACACGCCTCGCACCAGAACAGACGATGCGCGTCTTCCCAATCTCTGATTGGACTGAGGCAGATATCTGGCATTACATCTTGCAAGAGAAGATTGAAGTTAACCCGC
This sequence comes from Actinomycetota bacterium, assembly GCA_041165585.1. Taxonomy (GTDB): domain Bacteria; phylum Actinomycetota; class Actinomycetes; order Nanopelagicales; family Nanopelagicaceae; genus Planktophila. The sequence goes on from JBEANF010000020.1 coordinate 615, forward strand.
TCTACTTCGCACAAGAGCGTCCAATGGTGCAGCGCGGTGATCAGATGATTATGGTCGATGACGATCGCTTCCAACTTCGCGATGGTGAGACACCATTTATGAAGATGGTCCGCTTCCGCACTCTTGGTTGCTACCCACTTACTGCGGCTGTTGAATCAACTGCAACAACAATCGAAGAAGTTGTCGAAGAAGTTCTCCAGGTAAAGCTCAGCGAACGCGCCACTCGCCTGATTGATGGCGATAATGAAGATTCGATGGAGAAGAAGAAGACGGAAGGTTACTTCTAATGGCCGGGGCAATTGTTCGTCTTCTTACCTGCGGCAGCGTAGATGATGGAAAGAGCACGCTGATTGGTCGCTTGCTGGTTGAGACTGACAGCATTCCACACGACACAATTGGTGCAGCACGCAAGGTTCGCCGCAGTGGTTCAACAATTCCTGCAGGCGAAATTGATTTTAGTTTGTTGACCGATGGCCTTGAAGCAGAGCGTGAACAAGGAATCACCATCGACGTTGCATACCGTTCGATGTCGCTTCTAGATGGAAAACGCTTAATCATTAGCGATGCTCCAGGCCACGAGCAGTACACGCGAAATATGGTCGTTGCAGCCTCTCGCGCCGATATCGGCCTCGTGCTCATCGATGCGATGAAAGGTGTGCGCACACAGACTCTTCGCCATCTCACAATCTGTTCATTGATGGGTGTCTCTCGCGTAATTATTGCAATCAATAAGCTAGATGCGATGGGCTACAAACAAGAAGTCTTTGATGCGATCTCTGCCGATATTCAGCGCGCAGTTGAACGCCTCGATGTAAAAGATATTCACATCATTCCACTGAGCGCACTTGCTGGCGATAATGTCGTCTTCCCCAGTACACAGATGCCTTGGTACACAGGTCAAACCTTGCAGGATGCAATCCAGAGCTGGCAGAAGAAGAAGGACCCTTCTGCCAGCGGTTTGATGCGTATTCAGATGATTGCTCGTGCAGATAACTTCCGTGGAGTTTCAGGAACTGTGCGCCGTGGAACTTTCACCCAAGGTGAAGAAGTCACAATCTTCCCAAGCAACCAGAAGGCGACAATCTCTTCCATCGTTACCTTTGAAAATGAAATTACAAAGGCAGATACCGATGATGCCGTTACTTTAGTACTTACCCCTGAAGTTGATGCTACCCGCGGTGATGTCATCGCTGCAGATAAAGATGATTTAGTTGCGGCAGATCGTTTTGCCGCACATGTCGTCTGGCTCAATGAAGAGCCATTGATCCATAGCCGTTCATACCTGATGATTAGCGGACCCTCGACAACTCCGGCCATTATTACCAAGATCCGTCACAAAATTGATGTCAACACAGGTGAACACATCTCGACCGATACCTTAAAGATGAATGAGATCGGTGACGTTGAGGTTGCCTCTGATATTCCTTTAGTAATGCGTCCTTATAGCGATGATCGAGAATTTGGAAACTTTATCCTTGTCGATCGCTTAACTCTGAAGACAGTTGGCGCAGGAATGATTCGCCACTCATTACGCCGTGCTTCAAATGTGACCCACCAAGATTACGAGGTAGATAAGGTCCAGCGCAGCGCTCAGAAGAACCAGAAGGCGCGAGTTGTATGGCTAACTGGTCTATCAGGGTCTGGAAAATCAACCATCGCTAATGCACTTGAGAAACGCCTCTTTGCACAAGGTGCTCACGCATATGTTCTCGATGGCGATAATTTACGCCTTGGCCTGAATATGGATCTTGGATTTACTCCTGAAGATCGCGCAGAGAATGTGCGACGAGTATCTGAAGTTGCCAAATTAATGGTCGATGCGGGATTAATCGTGATTTCAGCCCTAGTCAGTCCATTTGAAGTCGATCGTCAACGCGCAAAGAGCATCTTTGATGATGGCGAATTCTTAGAGATCTTCGTAGATACTCCGGTAGAAATCTGTCGTTCGCGTGATCCAAAAGGTCTTTATAAGAAATCTGCAGCAGGTGAAATTCCTAACTTCACAGGTGTTGGTCAAGATTACGAACGTCCGTCCCATCCAGATTTAGTTATCGATGGAACCGCGCCGATCGATGAGAGCGTAGAGAAAATCCTTAAGATTCTCCTATGAATTGGATTCTCTTTGCTTTTGTAGGAACCATCGCACAGCTCATTGATGGTGCTCTCGGTATGGGCTTTGGTCTTACCAGCTCCACACTACTTGTCACTCTTGGCGCGTCAGCAGCCGTTGCCTCAGCTGCAGTTCACTTCGCCGAAATGGGTACAACTCTCGCATCAGGTGCTTCTCACTGGCATGCAGAGAACATCGACAAGAGGATTTTGATTCGCCTTGCTATCCCTGGCGGAATTGGCGCGTTCTTTGGCGCAACTTTCCTCTCTTTTATCGATCTCTCGAGTTCAAAAATCTTCATTTCCACCTTGCTTCTTTTCCTTGGTTTCCTTCTCCTGTATCGAAACGTCTTCAAGACTGAAGGTCAGGTCAATATGGTTGAGATCAAGAACCCACGTTTTTTAAGTTATCTGGGCTTTACTGGTGGATTTGTTGATGCATCAGGTGGCGGTGGTTGGGGTCCAATTGTTACCCCAACCCTTATCTCAACGACTTCAACTGAGCCACGTAAAGTAATTGGAACTGTGAGCGCGGCTGAATTTGTAGTTGCAGTGGCGGCATCGGTTGGGTTTCTTGCCCAGATCGGCCGAATAGATATCGATTGGGCAATTGTTGGTGGTTTGGCCCTTGGTGGAACCATCGCAGCACCGATTGCTGCCAAACTTGTTGGAATTCTGCCAGCCAAGCAACTTGGAATTGTTGTTGCTCTGGCAATTATTGTTCTTAACGCAGTGACAATTATTCGAGCATAAGCAGGGAGTGAAAATGCGTTTTCTACTGTCAGTAATTGATTCCGCTTCACGAACGGGAACTTCTGCTGAAATTGTCGCTATTGATATCTTTAACGAGAAGCTCCAGAATAACGGCCATTGGATCTTTGCCTGTGGAATTGATTCCCCTAGTACGGCAAAATTGGTGGATAACCGCGCAGGAGCAGGAATTACACTTGATGGTTCTTATGTCGATAACGATGAATTTCAAAGTGGATTCTGGATTATCAACGCAGCAGACCACGACGAAGCGATGGCGTTAGCTCTCGAAGGTTCTAAGGCGTGTAACCGTAAGGTCGAAGTTCGCGCGCTTCTATAAAAAGAAAAGCCCTTGGTGTGAAAGGCACCAAAGGCTTAACTCGTGCGCGCGAAGGGATTCGAACCCCTAACCTTCTGATCCGTAGTCAGATGCTCTATCCGTTGAGCTACGCACGCATATTCGATTGTGAGCGCTCATAGTACCTGTTTTCCTAATGCCTCCCAAATGCACGCATAGAAAGAAGTAGGGGCGCTCCGAATTCTCGGAAACGCCCCTATCCCTATTTAACTAACTGGGCTAGCCGACTTTTGTAATTCGCCCATCGGCAACTGGAACTTGTGTGACCTTTCCTGCAGCCATGTCAGCCTTAAGAGCATCCACGAAGATATCGAGCAGCGCTCCTTTGACCTTTGCTTGCGAAGGAGAGAAAACATTGAGATACCCATCTCCACCATAAATCAAGAAGTCAAGCGTGGTGAGTGAATACTCTTTGCTGTCTTTTGCGATGGCTGTTCCATCGAGCTTGGTTACCGAAACGATTCTGCTTCCAATTGGCTTTGAAGAGTCAAAGCTGTACTTGAAACCAGAAATCTGTGGGAATCGACCATCTCCTGGATAATTCCCACCGACACCATTTTCAAGCGCCTTCCATAAATTTTCACCCGTAACAACTGTGGTTGCCACCTGGTTACCGAATGGAAATACAGTGAAAGCATCGCCAAGCGTTACATCAAGTGCTCCAGTTCCTGTACGCACAAGCGTTGTATCTGAAGGTATATATGTCTTTGCTGGGAAGGTATCTCGGATTCCTCCACCGTTCTGGATGGCGAAGTCAGTCTTGTATTTAGCTCGCATCAAATCGGCAATGTAGTTACCCATCGGGGTTTCACCGGAACGTTCGACAGCAGGTGATCCTCCTCTTGGGAATGTTCCAGAGACCTTACCAATTTTTACATCCAGCTTCGCGGTGAGTTGATCTTTGTACTTCTTCACCATAGCTGCTGCAGTTGCATCCTGAGTAGTAACAGTGCTGACAACGCCGGTATTAATGGTGGCTGATGCAGATTTCAATACATGCTGAATAGATTGACCCACAACCTTTCCTGCACGGATGCAAATCTGTGTGCGGGTGTATTCAACTCCTGCGTTACGTGTTTGACCAAGAACCATTGGTGCAACTCGCGCCGATCCCGGAATCACTGACGCATATGTCTGATGACTATGTCCACCAAATACCGCTACCGCACCTTTGATTTGCGCTGCAAGTGTATTGAGTGGACCCTTTGCCGTGCCATCTCCATTCTCCAGCCAACCTTGGTGAAGAAGCGCGATTACTATTTCAGCACCTGCTGCCTTGGCCTCAACAATCGCGCTGTTCACTCCGGCGATACTTGGGCTTATATCAATTGTTTTCTTGACTCCTGAAGCATCCTTATAATCAAGATTTCCAGGAAATACTTGCTCAATTGTTTCAGGGGTATTGGCACCGACAATGCCGATTTTCACTCCTCCACGATCAATAATTGTGTAATTCTTGGCAACTTTGTTGCCTGATTTCAGAGATGCCAAAGAGTCGGGGTTGTAATTTGAGACAACCCATTCGAATTCAGAAGCGCCAATTACCTTGTTCAAGTGATCGAGATTGCGGTCGTGCTCATGATTACCCATGGTTGAAACATCTAATTTTGCTAAATTGAGCGCTTCAATTGTTGGAATTTCTTCAAACTCGGTTGAAATTGGTGGGGCAGCGCCAATATTGTCGCCGGATGAGAGTGCAACTGTCGCAGGATTGGCGGCACGATCCGCCGCCCAGTTACTGGCGAGCAGCGCTGCGCCAAATGAATTTCCAACCTCAATTGCACCATGTAGATCGCTAAGTTGTAAAACTTGGATCGCTTTATTACTTGCAAAGCCTACTGTCGCTAGTTGTGCCTTCGTATAGCTCTGATTGCTGGCGGTTGGCTTCGAGAAACCATACGCATTGACGGCCTGGACGACAGGCGTTCCTGCGGGCTGCCCTTCAACAACCGGCATGGTGACAACTGTGTTGCTCTTTGCAGATACAAAAATTGGGCAAGACCCTGGACCCGCCGAGACTACATATCCAGTCACCGCCGGTAAAACATTTTCTGCAGGTGTCCAACGAACAACGACCCCTTTAGAACCAAGATATGAAGTTACCTTAAGGGGTGCATTTGGAAGCGTATACGTTGCTGATTGAGCAACCTGAGCAGATGTAGGGAGAACGATGGCTGTGGCTATGATGGCAATAAATATTCTTCGTAAAAATTTAGTGATTGAGTAGTTCATGGGAGAACAGTAGAGAAGGGGCCGCTCTATGGTGGTTTACGCTGCCTTAAGAGGGGGTTGCAAATGCGTGAAACTTTGGTGAACTAGAATCCTGCCTGACTCAACAATACAGTCTTATCAGAACTCTTAACCCGAGGTTTACCCTTTTGCTCACCAGCTGCAACCTCAGCAGCGTTGATTGCTTCCCAATGTGATTGGGTAACAACGACGCCATCACCAAGTAACTCAGTAATATCACCAGAGTCTTTTGGATCTTTCAAATCTTCAACTAGCAATCGCATAACATCTGCAGCATCAGATTTATTTGTGCCAATAACTCCCGATGGGCCTCGTTTTGCCCAACCTACGACATAAAGATTCTCGGTAACCCGGCCATCAATATTAAGAACTTGGCCACGCTCGTACGGAATCCCAGCAAGTGGCGCAGCTTCATAACCAATAGCTGTAATCACTAACCCACATGGAATTGAGAACTCTTCATCAGTACCAGTCTTTGTGAAAACTATCTCTTGAACTTTTCCAGCACCGCGAATTTCTTTAGGCGTGGCAAGGAATTGAAATTTCATGGTGCGCTCATGACCTGCTGGGACTTGTTCTGCAATTAAAGCCATTGCATCAAGATTGCTCTTGACATCTTTTTCAATATCATCGCCTACACGTTTAATCGCGGCATCGATATCGTTCTTTTCGATGATGACATTAGTATGTTCTAACTTTGGTAATTCGCGAAGTTCAGGTGATGTAAATGCAGCGTGTTCTGGTCCGCGGCGAGCGCTGATGATGACAGTACGTACTGCACTAGATTTCAGGGCAGCAATTGCGTGATCTGCCGTATCAGTTGGATCAAGTTCGCTTGGTTCCAAGGCCAACATGCGTGCGACATCCATCGCAACATTGCCAGCGCCAATTACAACTGCAGTTGAAGTACGCAAATCAATCTCTTCATCCTTGAAATCTGGGTGTGCGTTATACCAAGGAACAAAAGTGGCTGCAGATATTGATCCCGGGAGATCTTCGCCTGGAATGCCTAATTTCTTTCCAAGGGCTGAGCCAGTTGCAATTACAACTGCGTCATAGCGCTCTTTGAGGTCCTCAATCGAAACGTCTTTACCAAGCTCTACATGAGCAAAGAGTCGAACATTTCCAGCAGTGGCCACCTTCTCAAACACCTTGGCAACAGTTTTAATCTTTGGATGATCTGGAGCGACTCCACTTCGCACCAATCCCCACGGCGTTGGTAAGCGCTCAATCAGATCGATTGCGAAAGATAGATCGTCGCTCTGCAAGTTCTGCAACGCCTGGGCCGCAAAGTAGCCAGCAGGTCCTGCGCCAACGATTGCAACCTTGTAGTGAGCCATAAGGTGAAGTCTAATGTACGAGAATTTGCGTACTAACCGCGAGTAAGTAGATATTGCGGTTTATATCCGTAGGCAGCTAACCACGAAGAGCAATCAAAGATCGAGGTAAAGCCAGGCAGATCTCCAACTATTTTGGTTGTGGGATGGAATTGAGCCATCATTTCAAGTGTGGGAAGTGGCGCAAATGTGTCAGGCGCTGCAAAGTTATAGGCGGTAGATCCCTTCGCACCTTTCTTTAAGATCTCTAGTACCCCAAGTGCAGCATCGCGCAAATCGAGATAGCACCAGAGAATTTTCGCTCC
>JBEANF010000021.1:0-19310 GCA_041165585.1 Actinomycetota bacterium
GATCACCATCCATCTAGATCTGCCATTGCTAACAGATTCAAGCAACCTACCCGATAACTTGTGCGAGCAGCACTAAACGCTATCTATCTGGTCTTGCTCCAAGTGGGGTTTACCTTGCCATCTACATCACTGCAGATGCGGTGGTCTCTTACACGCACCTTTTCACCCTTACCAATTTTCATTGGCGGTAATTTTCTGTGGCACTGTCCCGCGGATTGCTCCGGGTGGGCGTTACCCACCACTTCGCTCTTTGGAGTCCGGACTTTCCTCGGTGTACAAGTACAACGCGGTGATCCGGGCGACTCTTCTTGGCTAAGAATATAAGAGATGCCGGTTGGGTGAAAGTCTGTTCTTATCTAAAGTGTCCGCGCTCAGAAAATGAGCGAAGCGCACGCAACCCGTCGGAGGGCCACATGGAAATTGAGGTAATTGAACATGGGGTGGCATCCATGTGAAAGACCGCATCATGCGGAGCATCCAAAGCGATACTAACCGCGCTCTTGATGACACCGTTGTGCGTTACCACGCAGACTTTCTTTCCTGGATATTCGGCAAGCAATTTTTCCATGGCCTCTTCAACTCGAATGCGAGCCTGATCGTATGACTCGCCACCATCTGGTGCATATGCTGACGAATTGAGCCAAGCCTGATATTCATCTGGAAACTTTTCGCGAACCTCATCATTTGAAAGTCCATCCCATGATCCAAATGAGAGTTCATACCAAATCTCATCGAAAATTATCGGCAGCCCTGTCGTCGCTGCTATCGCCTCGGCAGTTTGCCGTGTGCGCTGCAAAGGAGATGCGATAAGAACATCGGGCTTAATCTTTGCAATCTCTTTGGCAACAGCTGCTGCTTGCTCCAGACCCTCTTCGGTAAGTTCAGGATCTAGCGGACCAACTCCTGAGAATTTTCGAAAAGGAGTAAGAATTGTCTCGCCGTGTCGAACGAAATAGACCATTGTGGGATCTTCATTGCTGCGAAGACGATCGGTCAAATAATTCTCTTGAATCTGTGCCGCGGGAGCTGCTCCCTGTCCCCCATCGAGTGCCTTATTTGCCAGGCGATCTGCATGCGAATTCTCATCTCGTGGTATCCATGAATATGTAACAAGCAAAGATGGGTGCGCATCACGGCATTTCTTGGCGAGTTCACGCATATCTGCATGCTTAATCTGCCAACGACCTGACATCTGCTCGACAACGAGTTTGGAGTCCATGGCAACATGAATTTCGGCAGCTGGATCAAGTGAATGAATATGTGAAAGTCCAGCAAGTAATCCACTGTATTCAGCTACGTTATTTGTTGCAATTCCAATGACATCAAAGAGTTCTGCAATGATCTTGCCATTTTCGCTCACTACTGCGCCATAACCTGCTGGTCCTGGATTTCCACGAGATCCACCATCAGCGGTAAGTTTAAAAGTGCGCGCCATAATTACAGTCCTCGCACCAAGATGCACCGACATTCTTCGCAACGTACTACTTCATCCTCTGCAAGCCCGGCGATGCGCTGAAGCTCAATGGTGTTAATGGCAAGGTGGCACCCCTTGCACTGGTTGCCAACGAGAGCTGCTGCGCCAGTTCCATTATTTGCCGCACGAATCTTTTCGTAAAGTGCAACTAATTCGGGGTTGATCGAGGAAATAACAGTGGCACGCTCGCTCTTAACCTTTTCAAGATCAGATGCAATTAATGCCAATTCATTTGCTTTCTTTATTTCTAACTCAGTGATTTCGGAAGCTAACGCTGCTTCCTGCTCTGATAATTCTGTAATTCGAGCTTTGATGCCGTCGATTCGCATCATGATTTCAAGCTCAATCTCTTCAAGTTCTGCGCGACGAGCAGCCAGTGTGCCGAGCTCGTGCTGTAGCTGCTCCAATTCTTTGGGCGTACCTGTGCCAGAGGCAAGCCGAGATTCATCACGATCGATGCGAGTGACTATCTGCTCAACATCACCTTCTGCACGTGCTAGTTCACGTTTCACATCATTGGATTCTGTCTCTGCCGCAATGCGCAGGTCTCGGGCGTTATTTGCCTTGATAGTTAGCGAATTGATGGCAGCAATCTCGGGGAGATTGGCAGCCTTATTAGTCAGAGTTGCTTGAGTGAAATCAAAGTTCTGGATATCCAAGATTGCGCGCTGATCGCTGAGTGTGGCCTTCATGATGCCTCCTCGCGAGAATCTGCACTGATATGTATTTGTGAAACTGGTGGGCGGTGAGGGTTTCGAACCCCCGACATCCTCGGTGTAAACGAGGCGCTCTACCACTGAGCTAACCACCCGGGCCGTGCTTCCGTACTCGCGAATACTACTTTATGTAGGCGAAAGTACGAAAACGAGGCGTAATTAGAGGCTTGCTAAAGCGCCCTTGTACTCAACGAGATTGCGCGCATCGCCTAGTCCGTTGACGATCTGCCAAGCAAGGTTTCCATTCTTATCAACGATAAATGTGCCACGTACCGCACAACCGCGATCTTCATTGAAAACACCGTAAGCCTTTGCAGCTGCGCCATGTGGCCAGAAGTCTGCAAGGACTGGGAACTTGTATCCCTCTTGCTCTGCAAATGCACGCTGGGCATACATTGGATCGCACGAAATTGCTAATAACTGAACATCATCATTTTGAAATGCTGCAAGGTCATCGCGAAGTGCGCAGAGTTCGCCGGTACAGATTCCCGAGAATGCAAATGGATAGAAGAGAATCACAACGTTCTTCTCACCTTTAAATGATGAGAGAGAAACAGCAGAACCATGTTGGTCCATCAATGTGAAATCTGGGGCAGGTGATCCAATAGTTAAAGTCATGCGCGCAACTTATCGCTTGCCAGCCTTACGTGCCACTAGACGAGTGCCGGCCCAATCTTGTGCAACAGAAACAGTTGATGTTTGGCTCAAACCTGCAATTGGTGCCGCATCTTGAATATCACTCGATTCAACGTGGCCAGGTCGGCCGAGTTTTGGAGTAAGCACCCAGATCGGTCCGGTCTCAGTCAAATATGTGAGCGCATCCATTAATTCATCAACGAGATCACCATCGCCATCGCGCCACCAGAGAATAACTGCATCAACTACTTCTGTTGTCTGACCTTCAAGTAATTGAGTTCCTGTCGCTGTGCAAATCTCACTACGCAAGACGTCATCGCAATCAGGGCCGTATCCCACTTCAAGAATGAGCTCTCCGGCTGCAAATCCCATTCGAATTGCCACGGGCTAAGTCCACCCGAGTGTGACCACTTTGACAAGGGTTTTGGCGGGAATTACTTGCCAGTTAGCGCCTGTAGATTTCCCCTAAGAGCCATTTAGCGCGAGAATACGGCCCATGAGTGGAATTTTCGATACGCCAGATCAGAATGTTGACCAGCTTGTAGATATCGATCCAACTGAGACTGCTGAATGGCAAGCATCATTTGATGCCGCCCTAGAGCATGCCGGTCCTGTTCGTGCTCGCTACTTAATGCTCAAACTTCTACAGCGCGCACACGAAAAGCAGATCGGTCTCTCTTCACTTCGCAATACCGATTACATCAACACCATCTCTCCAGAGCATGAACCAGATTTCCCAGGCGATGAAGCAATCGAGCGACGCATCCGCGCTTACATTCGCTGGAATGCTGCGATGTTGGTGCATCGCGCTCAACGACCAGGTATCGGTGTCGGTGGACACATTTCAACCTATGCATCATCTGCATCTCTATATGAAGTTGGTTTCAACCACTTCTTCCGTGGAATGGATCACCCAGGTGGCGGAGATCAAATCTTCTTCCAGGGCCATGCCAGCCCAGGTATGTATGCACGCGCATTTCTGGAAGGCCGCTTAAGCGAGAATCAACTCGATGGTTTCCGTCAAGAAGTTTCGCATGCTGGCGGAGGACTTTCTTCTTATCCGCATCCACGACTTATGCCTAACTTCTGGCAATTCCCAACTGTCTCAATGGGAATTGGTCCTATAAATGCAATTTACCAGGCACGCTTTAATCGCTATCTACATAACCGCGGAATTAAAGATACGAGCCAGCAACATGTCTGGGCATTCCTTGGCGATGGTGAAGTGGATGAGGTCGATACCCTCGGTGCAATCGGCCTTGCTTCACGCGAGGGTCTAGATAATCTCACCTTTGTGATCAACTGTAACTTGCAACGTCTTGATGGACCTGTGCGCGGTAACGGAAAGATCATTCAGGAACTTGAGTCAACATTTATTGGCGCAGGTTGGAATGTAATTAAGGTTGTGTGGGGTCGCGAATGGGATCCTCTATTGGCCCAAGATCGCGAAGGCGCACTTGTTAACTTGATGAACACAACTCTTGATGGAGACTTCCAAACATTTAAGGCTGAATCTGGGCAGTACATTCGCGACAACTTCTTTGGACGTGATCCACGCACTGCTGCAATGGTTGCCAACTGGTCTAATGATCAGATTTGGGGTCTCAAGCGCGGCGGTCACGATTACCGCAAATTATTTGCTGCATATACAGCTGCAATGGAACCTAATGGAAAGCCAACCGTAATCCTTGCTAAGACTGTGAAGGGCTGGACGCTTGGATCAACATTTGAGGGACGTAACTCAACGCATCAGATGAAGAAGATGTCTTTGGAAGATATCGTCACATTCCGCGATCGTCTTGGAATTCCAATCTCTGACGAGAAACTCGATAAGTACACGCCTCCTTACTTTAAACCAGCGCCAGATTCTGAAGAATCTAAGTACATGGCAGAACGTCGTGCAGCTCTTGGCGGAACAATTCCTCGTCGTCGTGCGAAGTCAAAACCACTTCCAATGCCCTCAGATTCTGTCTACGAGAGTGTCAAGCGCGGTTCAGGTCATCAAGAAATCGCAACAACGATGGCTTTTGTGCGCATGCTCAAAGATTTGGTCAAGGATCCAGGGCTGGGTTCACGAATTGTTCCGATCATCCCGGATGAGGCTCGAACATTTGGTATGGATTCACTATTCCCAACCATGAAGATTTATTCACCTCACGGTCAGAAGTACACCGCTGTCGATCGCGAATTAATGCTCTCTTACAAGGAATCGACTGCGGGTGTCATTTTGCATGAAGGAATCAACGAAGCTGGATCTACCGCTTCCTTCACCGCAGTTGGAACTTCGTATTCAACTCACGATGAGCCAATGATCCCGGTCTATATCTTCTACTCAATGTTTGGATTCCAACGCACTGGCGATGCTTTCTGGGCCGCCTCTGATCAACTTGCCCGAGGTTTTGTACTTGGTGCAACTGCTGGACGTACAACACTTAATGGTGAAGGTCTACAACACGAAGATGGTCATTCACATCTTCTTGCCTCAACAAATCCTGCTGTTGTCTGCTACGACCCAGCCTTTGCGTACGAAGTTGGACATATCTTTAAAGATGGTCTGCGCCGTATGTATGGCCCAAACAGCGAAAACATTTACTACTACATCACTGTGTACAACGAGCCATATCAGCATCCCGAAGAGCCAGCTAATCTTGATGTGGAAGGCCTATTGAAGGGAATCTATCTCTTCCGTTCAGGCGAACGTCAACGCAAAAAGAACGCTCAGATTTTGGCTTCAGGTGTTGCTGTCAACTGGGCACTTAAGGCGCAAGAGATTCTCCAGAAAGATTGGGGAGTTAGCGCAGATGTCTGGTCTGTTACTTCGTGGAATGAACTTCGTCGCGATGGTCTTGCAGTAGATAGCCATAACTTGCTCAATCCATCATCAAAGAAGAGCGCGTATGTAACAACTCGACTTAAGGATGCACAAGGTCCAGTCATTGCAGTCAGTGATTACATGCGCACGGTTCAAGATCAGATTGCACCATGGGTTCCAGGGCAATTCGCATCTCTTGGCACGGATGGATTTGGACTTTCAGATACTCGCGGAGCACTTCGTCGCCATTTCAAGGTTGATGCCGAATCAATCGTCGTTGCAACACTTGCCCAACTCGCCAAATCAGGTGATGTAAAAGAATCCGTTGTTCAAGAGGCGCTTACTAAATATCGTCTAGATGACATCTCTGCTGCAGATCCTGGCAACACAGAAGGTTCAGGCTGAGTCTCTAGCTCAGGAACGCAGTGATCAACCGCATCCCCGTCACCGATATCTCTCCATCTGTCTTCTTTGGTGGAGAGTTTGTGCCGGTCAAGGCGATCGCCGGCGAAGAGATTGAAATCAGTGCCACCATTTTCCGTGAGGGACATGATGCACTCGGTGCCGATGTAATTTTGCTAGGTGAAAATGGTGTCGAACTCTCACGTACTCGTATGCGCGAGCATGGACACGGCAGTGATCGCTTTAGTACCTGGATTCGTATTCCCGCACGTGGTGACTTTAACTACGTCATCGAGTCCTTTGATGATCCTTTTGCAACGTGGCTACACGATAGCGAAATTAAAATTCCGGCAGATATCGATGCAGATCTCTGCTGTGCCATCGGTCAAAAAATCTTCGAAGAGAAACTCGCCCAGGATCCTTCCGCAAAGAAACTTTTAGCCCCTGCCATTAAGGCGTTATCAGATAAAAAGTTAGCGCCGGCCAATCGCTTCTCACAGAGCTCATCGGCTGAAATCAAAGCTTATTTTGCGGCAGATCCACTTCGGCGCCTGCAATCGCGATCACACGCGATTCCCATACGCGCAGATCGAGATCGTGCTCTCGTAGGTGCTTGGTATGAGTTCTTCCCGCGTAGCGAAGGTGCCACAGTTAACGCAAAAGGTGAAATCACCTCTGGAACATTTAAGACCGCAGCACTTCGAATTCCAGCAGTATCTGCGATGGGTTTTGATGTTCTCTACCTTCCCCCAATTCATCCCATCGGAAAGACATTTCGTAAAGGAAAGAACAACACACTAAACCCTATAGAAAGTGATCCCGGAGTTCCTTGGGCCATTGGTGGGTCAGCAGGCGGCCACGACGCAATTAATCCTGAACTTGGAACAATTCAAGATTTTGAAGAGTTTGTGGCAATGGCAAAGTCTCATAATATTGAAATTGCGATGGATCTTGCACTGCAGGCATCCCCAGATCATCCGTGGGTAAAGAGTAATCCTGAGTGGTTTACAACTCGCCCTGACGGAAGCATTGCGTATGCAGAAAATCCTCCAAAGAAATATCAAGATATCTATCCGATTAATTTTGATAATGACTACCAAGGAATTCTCAATGAAGTATTAAGAGTGATCCGCCTCTGGGTCTCCAAAGGCGTTCTGATCTTCCGCGTTGATAATCCCCACACCAAACCGGTTGGTTTTTGGCAAGATGTTATGTCAATCATGAATGCTGAAAATCCTGATGTTATCTTCTTAGCTGAAGCATTTACTCGCCCATCTATGATGCACGCCCTCGGTAAGGCTGGCTTCCATCAGTCATATACATATTTCACATGGCGTACTAGCAAGGCAGAGCTGACAGAGTACGCAACAGAAGTTTCCCGTCATACTTCTGCTTTCTTCAGGCCTAATTTCTGGGTCAATACTCCCGATATTCTCCCTTTCCATCTGCAATCAGGTAATCCGGCAATCTTTGCGTTGCGTGCAGTATTGGCCAGCACATTGACTCCATCGTGGGGAATGTATGCCGGTTATGAACTCTATGAGCATCGCCGCTTTAAAGAAGGAGGCGAAGAGTACATAGATTCAGAGAAGTACGAAATCAAAGTTCGTGATTGGGTACTTGCCTCAAAGATGCAGGTAACTTTGGCTCCATTTATCACTAAACTCAATGAGATTCGCAAGAAACATGTAGCGCTTTTGCGTCTGCGCAATCTTGTCTTCCATCATTGTGATAACGAATCAATCATTGCTTACAGTAAATGTGAAGGCCAAGATCTCATTTTGGTAACAGTCAACCTCGATCCGACCAATGCCCAAGAGACTGTTATACATTGGAATATGGACGCTCTTGGATTACCTGATTCCACATTTAAAGTCACTGATCTTATTGACGGAGCCCAGTACGAGTGGGATCCTCATTCCTTCGTACGACTTGATCCCAACCGTCCGGTTGGCAAGGTCGCTCACATCATGGCGGTGAACCTCTAGTGTCTTACTTCTCGAAGTTCTTCAAGAAGAACCAAGAGAGCGCTCCTGCCGAATATATTTCACCTGTTACCTTTCTCAACCCTCATTCAACATTGGGTGAATTAGATTTTCACCTCATCGCCGAAGGACGCCACGAACGACTGTGGGATGTTCTGGGTGCGCATCAAATTAAAGATGGCGATGGAAATCTTCTGGGAACAGCATTTTCAGTCTGGGCTCCCAACGCTCATGCAGTTAGCCTGATCGGTGACCACAATTTCTGGGATAAGAACACACATCCCATGATTCGTTTAGGGTCGACTGGAATATGGGAGATCTTCATTCCAGGAATCGGTGTTGGTACTCGTTACAAGTTTGCTATCTGCACACAATCTGGCGCATGGGTTGATCACGCAGATCCTTTGGCTCGGGCAACAGAGACTCCCCCGTTGACCGCATCGGTTGTTACCGAATCTACCTACACGTGGGGTGACCAAGATTGGATTGCAGCTCGCAGTAGTTTTCAACCATGGCGCTCACCTGTCAGTGTTTACGAAGTGCATCTTGGCTCATGGAAACTCGGACTTAACTATCGCGATCTTGCAACTGAACTCGTTGAATACGTTTGCACCCAGGGATTTACACATGTTGAATTTCTGCCTGTAACTGAGCATCCATACGGTCCATCGTGGGGCTATCAAGTGACTTCATTTTTTGCACCAACGTCTCGCTTCGGTTCCCCCGATGAATTTAGATTTCTTGTGGATGCATTGCACCAAGCAGGTATCGGAGTCATCCTGGATTGGGTTCCTGCCCACTTTCCAAAAGATGAATGGGCGCTGGCACGATTTGATGGAACAGCGCTCTATGAACATGCCGATCCTCGTTTAGGAGAACACCCTGATTGGGGTACATATATCTTTAACTTTGGTCGCAATGAGGTCCGTAACTTTCTCGTTGCTAGCGCGCTCTACTGGCTCACAGAATTCCATATTGATGGCTTGCGCGTAGATGCCGTGGCATCCATGCTCTACCTTGATTATTCGCGCGAAGAAGGCCAATGGCTTCCCAATAAATTTGGTGGACGCGAGAATCTTGAAGCGGTAGCGCTTCTGCAAGAAGCAACCGCAACTGCATATCGCACACATCCGGGGATCATGATGATTGCCGAAGAGTCAACTGCGTGGGCTGGCGTCACACGTGAGACTGCTTCAGGCGGCCTGGGCTTTGGATTTAAATGGAATATGGGATGGATGCATGACACCTTGCAATATCTATCGCATGAACCAATTCATCGGATGTATCACCACAACGAAGTAACTTTCTCGATTTTATATGCCTGGTCTGAGAACTTCATGCTTCCGCTTTCCCATGATGAAGTGGTTCATGGAAAAGGACAGCTAGTAAATAAGTTTCCAGGCGATCGTTGGCAGAAAGTTGCAACGTTGCGCGCGCTCTACGGATTTATGTGGGCTCACCCGGGTAAGAAACTTCTGTTTATGGGAAGTGAGTTTGCCCAAAATGATGAGTGGAGTGAAAGTGCAGGTTTGCAGTGGTACCTGACTGAATATGACGAGCATCGTCAAGTTCAAGATCTGATTTCACGTATCAATCAAGAATATAAGGGCCATCCCGCGCTATGGGAGAAAGATACAAATCCGGAAGGATTTAGTTGGATAGTCAATGATGATGGCGCGGCCAACACTCTGGCATTTACGCGTTGGTCAGATGATGGAACTCCATTAGTTAGTATCACTAACTTTTCTCCAGTTCCACATGAGCGTTACCGACTTCGCATGCCAACTCCCGGTGTCTGGCGTGAAGTCCTTAATACAGATGATCTAGCTTTTGGCGGAAGTGGCGTGCTTAATCAATCTTTTGCCGTGGATGTCGATACGGATTTATATGTAGAACTGCGGGTTCCACCTCTTGCAACAGTTTGGCTGGAACGCGTTTAAAGATCCTTTGCCGCACGGGACATAAAAGCAACCGATATCAGCATCAAGCCCGGAATAATCATGGCAATTGCAATTGATCCAGTAAATTGTGCAGTCCAGGCAATGATCGTCTTAACAATGAGCGTCAGAATTGCATTGGTAACGCCCATTTGGCCAACTACCACAGCACTGGGTTGCGATGAGCGCTTATTTGCGGCGGTGAAAAATGTGGGTGAAAGAATCGCTGAGAAGAAGCCGCCGATAGAAAAACCTATCAGTGTGCAAATGTAGGCAGCAGTCTTGGAGTGGTCCACTAAAAATGATGATGCAAGGATAAATCCAATAAATCCGACGCCTCCGATGACGCTGCCATACTTAATCTGGTGCTGAAGAGAGATATAAGGCGTGATGCGATGCTGGCCTAGGCGACCAATAATCATTGCGGTAAAGGCAAGGATATAAGGAATTGTGGCAAGGGAACCTCGTACACCAATGGTCTCCTTGGCATAGATCGCAGACCAGTCAGCAGTTGCAAATTCCACCATAATTCCACATACCAGTGCGGCAGAGACTAGGTAATCAATCCGAAAAGATGTGAAGAGATCTTTAAATCCAAAGTCATTATCATCTTCAGGGCTTGGTTTAATAATTTCAGGTTCAAGTTCTCTAATTATGGATAATATGAGTAGAAAGATCACTACGCTTAATACATTTATATGGAGTGCAATTCCAACAAACTCAACCATAAATCCTGAAAAAATTGCGGTTACAACCGCGCCAATGGTCCAATATCCATGCTGGCGACTAAGAATTAATTCACCAGATCTATCTTGAGCGTGGAATGCTTGAGCATTTAATGCGATGTTGAAAGCCGCAACCGAAGCACCATTGATCATATTTACAAAAATGAAGATTGGTGCAGATTGCAAGTGAACTATTGTGCTAATGGCCAGACAGATACCTACGGCCGAAATAATCAAAACCTTCTTAGCCCCCAGCTTATGAACGAAGTGGCCACTTGAAATCATTGCGATGACTGCACCGATCGAACCGAGGCTTAGATAGGTTCCAAATTCACCATTGGAGAGACCGAGATTTACCTTAACCTCGGGAAAGCGCGGAACCCAACTCATAATTTGCACTGCAAACAAGAAAAATAGTATTCCTACATATTTTTTCTCATCGGCAACGCTCAAACCATTCTTAGAAGAGAGCATTTGCCAACTCCGCCCTTGCTTTAATCACTCTTGGGTCTGCTGGATCCACGAGGGAAAAGAGCTCTACGAGACGATCTTTTACTCTCGCTCGCTCATCTCCTGTTGTCTGCTTAATGAGTCCAAGGAGGCGAAGAAAGGCGGGTTCAACGCTGCCACTTGCAACTTCTATATCTGCAGCACGTAAAGCCTTCTCGCTATTGAGTAAATCTCCATTTGCTACCGTAATTGCTTGTGCTGGATCAATCCCAATGATGCGCAGCTGAAGTTGGGTATGTGCTAACCCTAATTTGGCATATGGATTAGCGGGCATGCGTGCCAAGAATCTCTTGTAAGCATCTTCTGCTCTGACTAAATCTCCTGCTTCAAGGGCTGCCAATGCTTCTTCCTCTTCTGGTTCTAGTTTCTCTTCTGGAACGCTGCCGATTCCTTGTTCGGCTGCGATCGTGAGCACTTTCGAAATCACTGCTCTGATATCACTTTCACTCAGTGCTTCTTCAAAGAGTGGGATGGGTTGACCTCCAACCAGAGCAACTGCATAAGGAACAGTGCGCGCTTGGAGTGCACCAGCAACTTCTGGTGCACCATCTACATCAACACTTCCAAGCTCCCAAGTATCAGAACTTGATTTTTGTAAGGAATCTAGAATCGCTAATGTGTCAACAGAAAGTGGAGCTCTTGCTGTCCAGCAGAGCAAGATGACAGGTTTTGACTTCGACAGATCAACAAAATCTGAAGCTAGATTCTCTTTGGTTACCGCTTTACCTAAAGCGGCCTGAGGTGTTGCAGTTTTCGGTTTACTCAGTGAACTTAAATCAAAAGCTTGGCCAAAGTTAGGAGGAAGAGGCACCTACATCAACCCCCGAATCTCGTCTCATGGGAAGTACATCGGCAATATATGCCAGCGCTGCAAATTCTAGTCCGACATCGTGGCCAGCCTTCTCACTTAAATACCAGCGATGTTCCAACGCCTCATGAAAGAACTGCGCGGGTTCAATCCGACCTTGAAGGTGAGCCGGAATCAGTGAAACTGTTGGATAGAAGACCTCGTCTAGCCAGCGTTTGGCAGATTCATGCATCGGTGGATGAGGGAGTTTCTCCCGACCTCTGAACCGATCTAAGGATGCAAGGAGTCGCTTTGCCTGTAATTCTTGCGCCTCCAGACCGACTAGTTCGCGCAGACGATTCTGGTGATATCCGGCTTCAACTAATTTTGGTTGAAAGAAGAGCTTCTGACTATCACCATCAAGAGTTACCGAAACCTCTTCCACTGCAAAACCTAGATCATGTAACTGTCGCATGGCACGTTCGACCGCGTGGCGATCATTAGGATCTAAAATTTGTCGTTCTTTCAACGTAGCCCAAATACGTCGATAACGTTTCATCACTGCATCGCTTGCTCTTATAGGATCCATTCCCGGATAGAGAACTCCCGAAAGAGCCAGATCCTCCAATTCAGCAGCCACATTAAAGTGAGCAATTTCTAAATCATGTTCTCTCTGACCATCACTTAAATTCTTCTGGAACTCACCAGTTTCGGCATCGACTAGGTATGCCGCAAAACCTTCAGCATCACGACGAAAGAGCGTATTTGACAGTGAACAATCTCCCCACCAAAAGCCAAGGAGATGTAAACGAACTAGAAGAAGTGCTAAAGCATTTGCCATCAAATTTATATCTTGCGCAGTTACATCTTTTCCACTCAAGAGAACCCGATATGGAAGCGAATAGGGAAGAAATCGAGTTGCAAGGGCGCACGGCAACTCCTGACCATTTACGTCGGTTCGACCCTCAATCACAGCAATTGGCTCAACACTAGGTGCTCCCAGATGTGCCAACTCACGCAGAGCCTTATATTCACGATTGGCAAACTCAGAGACGGTCTCTTTAACCGCGTACACCTCTGAATCTGCATCGTCGGAAGCGCGAACGAGACGCACAATGTGGCGGGAAATTCCGCGTTTCTCCGTAAGACTTGGATCTTCTGGCCACTCTTCCAAACTGATTTGCCACGGTAAACCTGAGACGGATGCGATCTCCTCACCTAGACCGGTAATTCGCAGCGCCATACGTGAATTCTCTCATTAACAGGGGGTGAAAGGCTGGTCTATCAGGCCCTCGCACTTAGAATGGAGATATGTCACAGTCAAAGCGCGAAGAATTCGGGATTGCAGGCGCACCAATCAGCCGCACCAACCCATTTTACTTTGGATTTATCGCAACTTTAGGTGCCCTCACGGCGATTGTCCTCTTGCGAGCTCTTGCAAGTGCAAGTCAGATTTTTATCATAATCTTGCTTGCACTCTATCTAGCAATGGGACTAAATCCAGCAGTTGAAACTTTAAGAAAACGTGGACTTTCACGCACAACTGCCGTTTCCGGTATTTTCTTCGCTGTAATCGCCTTTGTTGCTTTCTTTATCGCTGTAGTTATTCCTCCAGTCATTTCTCAGGGAAGTTCGCTGATTAATTCAGCTCCAGGACTTCTTAGAGATCTCGAAAATAATGCATTTATTTCCGATCTCAACACGCAATATGGAGTCATAGATACTCTGCAGAGGAAATTGGCGGAAGTTACATCAGATGGAACTCTCATCATCTCAGCATTTGGTGGCGTGATTGGCGTTGGAAAAACAGTTCTCTCTGGTGCATTCACTGCAATTACCGTTCTGATATTGACTCTATATTTCATCATCGGATTGCCACAAGCAACAAATTTCGGATTACGCTTTGTCCCTGCAACACGACGTGATCGAGTCTCAAAGTTAACTCATGCAATAATCGAACGCGTCGGTTCATTCGTTGGAAGTCAGATTGCCATCGCCTTCATGGCATCGATCTTTGTCCTCATTCTAAGCTTGGCTCTAGGTCTACCATCACCGTTTGCTCTAGCCATGATCGTTCTGGTCTGCGGCTTTATCCCACTTATTGGCCATTACATCGGTGGCTCGATCGTCACAATTATTGCCCTAACACAGTCACTTATCTATGGTGCAATCGCATTTGTGCTCTACGTGGTCTATGTACAAGTCGAAAACTACGTTGTTACTCCGCGAATAATGAAACGCGCACTCAACGTCCCAGGTGCTGTCACTATTATTGCGGCCCTCTTGGGAACATCGCTTTTAGGTCTTATCGGAGGATTGCTTGCAGTTCCGATTGCAGCGTCAATTATTCTTATCTTGGAGGAAGTCGTCTTTCCTCAGGCAGAGAAGAACTAGCTCTCGATCTCTTGCGGAAGCGGTAATCTCTCCGGAGCAACGACTCGAGTAATTTCGGTAAGTACCAAATGAACCGAAGGCTCTCCAACCCAGAGATGTTTACCGCCCTCGACTGCAATGAGATTGATGTGAGCAATCTTGGCAAAACGTTGGCGCGCTTCTTCTGGGACAAGATAATCATCAAATTCCGGAATGAGTGCAGTGATTGGACGTGGATCGCTGGCCCAAAAATCTAAATCAGATTCTTTCGAGTATTTAAGTGGTGGACTCAACAATATCAATCCGCGAATACGAGAATCACGTGCATGTCGAATCGCTAAATCTGTTCCGAAGGACCAACCACAGACCCATAAATCAGTAACTGCCAATTCATTGAAACAATATTTAATCATTGCTTCGACATCGAATCTTTCGCTATCACCATTGTCGTAAGTACCTGTACTGGTTCCAGCGTCACTAGTTGTCCCACGAGTGTTAAAACGGACGATGGTTATTCCAGCCATCGCAGGTAATCGATTTGCCGCCTTCTTATAGATATGTGAATCCATCATCCCGCCGCCGGTTGGATTGGGATGAAGCATCAATATTGCAGGGTTGTAACCACCTTCAACTGGTGCAGAAACTTCGCAAACGAGAATTACCCCGTCTGCTGTTTTGACGGAAAAAGGCGTGCGATGTGAGGGCAACACTGTGCTGGGACGTATTGGTTGCAACATGGTACCCAGTCTAGTCTTTACCCATGAGCACTTTCGATTCCTTTAACCCAGTTACAGGTACCAGCGTCGGCCAGCATGCAATCACTTCCAAAGAAGATGTTGATGCCGCTGTCGCTAGTGCACGAGAAGTTGCACCATTCTGGCAGGCCCTGGATTTCAAAGGAAGAAAGAAGGCCCTCCTTAAGTGGAGCGATTTCCTTTTAGAAAATATTAGCGACCTAGTAGATATCGTCTCTCTTGAAACAGGTAAACCAACAAGTGATGCAACTCTTGAAGCATCTCTTGCAATCTCACACCTTGGGTGGGCTGCACGACATGCAGAAGAAGTTCTCCGGACAGCCCATCGCTCCCCTGGTTTGCTGATGGCAAACATGTCAGCCACAGTGGAACGAAATCCACTAGGAGTTGTTGGAGTTATTGGTCCATGGAATTACCCGGTGTATACACCTATGGGCTCTATCTCATACGCACTTGCCGCCGGAAATACTGTTGTGTTCAAACCCAGCGAATACACGCCAGCAGTCGGAAAATTCTTAGCCGATTCATTTTTAGAAGCGACTGGATTGAGTGATGTTTTCATCTGCGTTACAGGATTAGGTGAGACAGGAAAATATCTGTGTGAGAGTGGAGTTAACAAGCTCGCGTTTACAGGATCTACTGCAACAGCCAAACGCGTGGCAGCAACCTGTGCACTCACTATGACTCCCGTCGTACTTGAGTGCGGCGGAAAGGATCCTGTGATTGTCGATCGCGATGCAGATTTGAAGCGAGCTGCTGATGCCACTATTTGGTCTGCTATGTCTAATGCTGGACAGACTTGC
The DNA here is from genome assembly GCA_041165585.1 of Actinomycetota bacterium. Classification (GTDB taxonomy): domain Bacteria; phylum Actinomycetota; class Actinomycetes; order Nanopelagicales; family Nanopelagicaceae; genus Planktophila. The sequence continues at coordinate 15,916 of JBEANF010000021.1, forward strand.
ATAGGTGCAGAACGTGTATATGTCCACGAAGATGTAGCAGAGCAATTTATTGATCACTGCCTGCGTATTGCCTCATCAATTAAGCCGGGTGAGCCTGGGGTAGGTAATTACGGGCCTGCAACAATGCCAAAACAGCTTGGAATTATTGAAGGTCATATTAAAGATGCCATTGCCAAAGGTGGTCGTGTCCTTCTAGGCGGCGCTGAATCTGTGCACGCACCTTATGTGGATCCAGTCATTATTGCTGATGTTCCAGAAGACTCCACAGCAATAACGGAAGAGACTTTTGGACCAACACTTGTGATTAATCGAGTGGCAACAATGCAGGAGGCAATAGCTCTGACCAACGCATCCCGTTATGGATTAGGTGCCTCAGTCTGGTCAAAGCGCAATGGTAAAAAGATCGCTCGTTCGCTGGAATGCGGGATGGTGGCAATTAACTCAGTAATCTCTTTTGCAGCCATCGCATCAATTCCATTTGGTGGCGTAAAAGATAGTGGCTATGGCCGAATTCATGGCCCTGAAGGAATTCTTGAATTTACATATCCACGAAGTGTTGTACGCACACGTTTTCATCTACCGATTGCATTTACTTCGTTTAAGAGAACTTCAGCAAATGATCAATTGATTATTAAGCTTAACAAATTACTGAAGGGCAGATTCGGTTAAACTTTAAAAGTTTTTTGGTCTGCGATGGTGGCGCTTACTCCAGCAAATGTTATGCCAATGTCTGCGCAAATCTTCTTCGCCATCTCGCCATGCAACTGTATGTGGTGTCGCCATTGGTATTAATTGATCACAACCTGGACAACGATATGGTTTTGTCGCCGCAGAACCTGTGAGTTTTCTGACAACCCAGAGACCATCATCATCTTCTTCAAAACTTTGATTTGAGGGATTTATCTCACGGTACTCATCATCTCCGCCTGACTTACGTTTCTTGGGATAGTTACGGCGCGGGCTCATACTCCATTTTCTCGCACTTTTGCCTCCAATGTGGCACAGTGGCACTCATGAAGCAGGTGATTGAGGTCAAGGGGCTCCAGAAATTCTATGGGGAGCTCGCGGCAGTAAATGGAGTTGACCTCAGCGTTGAGCAAGGTGAGATTTTTGCCTTACTCGGTCCAAATGGCGCGGGAAAATCCACCACAGTAGAAATCCTTGAAGGCTTTCGAAGTCGTGATGGTGGCGAGGTAAAGGTGCTCGATACCGATCCTGCAATCGGTGGATTAGCAGCAAGGCAATGGCGCGATCGCATTGGCATCGTTCTGCAATCGAGTAATGATGCCGGTGATCTAACAGTCTCTGAGAGTGTTCTCCACTTTTCGCACTATTACTCCAATCCGCGGGATTGGCAGGAAGTAATTGAATCGGTGGGGCTAGGAGAGAAGGCCAGCGCGCTAGTTCGAACCCTTTCCGGAGGGCAACGTCGACGTCTGGACGTTGCACTTGGCATTATCGGAAATCCTGAACTGCTTTTTCTAGATGAGCCAACTACCGGCTTTGACCCTAAAGCTCGCCGTGATTTCTGGAGCTTAATTCGTACGCTCAAGAGTGAAGGTCGCACTATTTTGCTTACCACTCACTATCTTGATGAAGCCGAAGCTCTGGCCGACCGAGTCGCCGTGATCAATAAGGGTCAGATCATTGAAGTTTCAACTCCTGCCGAACTCGGCGGTCGTGCCACATCATTGGCGCAAGTCTCGTGGCGTGAAGGAGGCGTAGTGAGAACCGAGAAAGCTCCTCAGCCAACCGCACTAGTTGCAGAACTGTCTGTCAAATTTGGTGGAGAAGTTCCTGAACTTATCGTTAAGCGAGCAACTCTTGAGGATATTTACCTAGAAATGATTGGAGGCGAAGATGAGTAAATCAACGACACCTTCAACCCTGATGTTGGGTCTTTATCGCGGCAATATTGAAATTCGACAGTTTATGCGCCAACGTGAATCTGTGGTCTTCACCATCGCCTTTCCACTTATTCTGCTGGCGATCTTTGGCGCAGTCTTCTCTGATTCAATTGCACCGGGAGTCACCTTTAGCCAGTACTTTGTAGCAGGAATGATTGCATCCGGTCTTGTGAACTCTGGCTTTCAAAACCTAGCCATCATGATTCCAATTGAACGCGAATTCGGATCACTCAAACGTTTGCGCGGAACACCAATGGCGGCGGCAAGTTATTTTATTGGCAAATCCATCCTGGTCTTTGTCACCATGATTATCCAAGTAATTCTGCTGCTTGCTGCAGGAGTTGCCTTCTTTGGTGTTGATCTACCTACAGATCCATATAAGTGGTTTACCTTCACCTGGTTAATCATCTGGGGAAGTGCTGCTTCGACAACACTGGGAATCGCATTCTCGGCGATTCCAAAGAGCGGGCGTGGAGCATCAGCAGTCGTCTCCCCCGTTGTTATTGTTCTGCAATTTATCAGCGGTGTCTTCTTTATCTTTACCCAATTGCCTTCCTGGATGCAGCAAGTTGCTGCGATATTTCCTCTCAAGTGGATGACTCAGGCAATGCGATCTGTCTTCTTGCCAGATTCATTTGCGGCACAAGAAGTTGCCAAGGGATGGGAGGTTGGAAAATCATTTACAATTATCACGATCTGGCTTGTTATTGGATTGGTGCTCTCACTACGCACATTTAGGTGGAGTGATCGATGAGACGCATGATTATTGCGACCACACTTTGTCTGGCGCTGTTCTCCACTCAGGCTATGGCTGCCACGAAGTCGCCTACACCCACTCCAAAGACAACGGTGAAGGCATCAGCTACGCCAACACCAAAAGCGACTGCTACGAAGAAAGCCACTCCAACCAAGAAGCCCGTGAAGAAGAACCCAATTAAACCTTCTCCATCACCAAAGTGGCCGCCTATTGGATTTAAATCAATGGACGATATTTTCTATCGCACCCCATCTGTTGAGGTAATGATGAATGTGGCTGCCGGAAATCCAGCGCTGGCAAAAGCTGCTGCCGCATGCAAGGAATTTTCGTGTGGACGTTTACAAGTGGCATCAGTTATTGGATGTCTGTATTGGGAGATTGATTCCAAGGTAATTACTCCTAATCCCGATGTGCCAGGATCATTCCTTACATTAGGAATGTTACGCACTTTGGCCAAGAGATCAGCTGCCCAAGAAGTTGTCACTCTCGTACTTCCGTCGGGTGAGTTGTACTCAGCAAATATCGCCGTGGTTCCAACCGCGATTGCCTGTCATCAAGATGCTACGACAGAGACAGTTCCAAGCAATACCTACTTGCGCAGGTAATTATTATCGATTTGCTCCTGGCACCCAGAGTTGATCACCAATCTCCTTATTGGCAACACGCGCCAAAACAAAGAGCAGATCAGAACAACGGTTGAGGTATTTCGCGGTTAATGGATTTACTCCGCC
>JBEANF010000022.1:0-21830 GCA_041165585.1 Actinomycetota bacterium
GCAAAGAAGGCGGATGTAGCCCTTATCGACTTCGGCCTAGATACCGATGGCTTAAATGGCATCGAGCTTGGCATTGCTCTTCGTGAGATAAACGAATACATCGGCATTGTGATCTACTCGCAATTTAACGTCCGTAAGATGGTCAATCGCGTTCCCCCTGCGATGCGCAATGGTTGGTCTTTCTTTGAAAAGAGCGGCGAAATGTCAGGAAATGACTATGCGAAGATTTTGAAAGAAACCGCCATCGGTAAGGGAAACTGGGAAGAGTTCTTCCCTGTGACACCAGATGGCGACGAGGGCGAACTCAACCTTTACTACGAACTCACATCGCGTCAGCGTTCGATCATCTCTTTATTGGCTCAGGGAATTTCTGTGCAGGAGATAAGCCTGCGACTTGATCTCACCTACGCCTATGTGCGCAAGGAGCTTTCTCGCGCATATGACACTCTTCTACCCGATTCCAAAGAGGGAGATGATTTAAAGACTCTGGCAATCTTGAAATACCTCCAGCTAGTAAAGACGATCTAATGCTCCGATTTCTCCAAAGAAGTAAGGATTTTCTAGGCCCTTACAATTACAGACCAGGCTTTATCTACTGGACAATCTTAATTTTCAGCTTAGCTAATCTGCGGACTTACACCTTTGATTACGAGTATGGAATGGATCGAATCAACTTCTTCCTCATTGGACTTCTTTGTTATGCGATTATGGGTTTGCCTCTCTATCTCACCCTTACGCTCTCACGGTATATCTGGCGGGCTAAAGAGAAGAATTTCGGTGCCTATCTTCTCGAACTATTTATTGGTTCTCTCATTACTCTCATTGCCCAGATATCGGGTCAGAAGTTTCTCGTTCCGCTATTCGATACAGTAGATTTTCTACACGGTGGCGTTTTTGTTGGAGAACTTATTACGCGCTTCTTATTCGCAATTGTCTTCGTTGCAATCACACACAATAGATTGAAGATTTTAGGGCGGGAGCTAGGAAGGGCATCTGCTCTCAACAGTGAATTAAATGAGCGTTATGCAATCTTGGTCGAATCAGATGAAGAGATTCGATCCAACGCATCTGCACTCCTCCATGATCGAATCCAGGCAAAATTGATGTTGGCCGGGGCGAAGTTGACGAGGATTTCGGAGGTAATCTCTGATGAAGGAAAGATTGAGGTCTTACCGGTTATCAAAGAGATTGAGCAGATACGTTCTATCGATGTTCGTGAGGTCTCACAGCTGTTGACACCAAACTTAACTGGTGAAGGACTCGTTGGAAGTTGTGAGAATTTAAGTAAGGAGTTTGCAGGAGATGTCGAATTTACACTTGATATTCATCAGGAAGCCGAGCTCCTTGATGAAGAGCTCCAATTGGGTATCTATCGCATCGTTGAGCAAGGTGTCATTAATTCCATCAAACATGGTCCGGCTTCTCGCATCACGATCCGCATCGCAGATATCGGCGAGAGAGTCTCTGTAGAGATCATTGATAACGGTCCAGGTGGAGCGATCTTGGGCTCTGGCAAAGGTTCGGTCATTATCGATGCCTGGCTATCTATTCTTCATGGAGAGAAAGAGATTGAATCCGAGCCAGGAAATGGCTTTACTTTGCGTGTTTTCTTACCGAAAAGATGACGCTGGATTAGAAAACTAAGCGCTACCCCGGATAATCAGTTTTGGCGCAATTTTCTTAGATAAAATCTTTTCGCCCTTCATTTTCTTTAACAAACCAGCTACTAAACTCTCTCCAATTTTTTCAAAATCTTGGCCGACGGTCGTGATATTTGGAAAGGTCTGTAGGCCACGGTTTGTATTGTCAAAACCGATTACCAAAACATCTGAGCCCACGGAGAAGTTCAACTCCTTTAGGGTTTGAATAACCGCAAAAGCCATCTCATCATTTCCGGCAAATATCGCATCAATATCATGGCGTCGGTGCATTAAGCGTTCGGTCATCGCTACTGTGCTCGCATACGTATTAGAACTGTGCTCAACAAGTGAAGGGTCATATTCAATACCGGCCTTCACAAGCCCTTTCTTATAGCCTTCAAAACGGGAAACGCTCCAGGATTCATCTAATCCACCGGTGATCATGCCGATTCTTTTTCGTTTCTTACTCACCAGATAATCAATGGCTATTTTTCCGCCAACTTTATTATCTGTATCAACCCAAGAAATTGTTGTCGTTGGAAAGAGCGGCGCACCAAAGGCAATCATTGGGATTCTTACTCGACTAAAAATAGACTCCAGATTCTTTGGAACTTGACCCACAACTATGAATCCATCAACGTTATATCCAGAAATTTTCTCTGCAATATCTTCGGAGTACTCATTATCAGCAGTATTCTTTCTCGCATGAGCAATAAGTTGCAGATCGTAACCAAGAGCACTCAGCTTCTCGTAAATCGGGTTGATTACATGTCCCCAGAACGCGGATTCGAAGAGAGTATTAATGTCGTGAAAAAATATGAGTCCGATAGTCTGGGTACGTACTCCAGTTAAGGCGCGCGCATGGCGATTAGGGATGTAATTCATATCCTTGATGGCCTTATTTATTCGCTTGAGCGCCTCAGGAGAGACCGAATCTGGGTTATTCACGGCGCGAGAAACCGTTGCCCGCGAAACTTTGGCGCGTTTAGCAACATCTTCCAGCGTGACATTTTCTTTCACAGGGGGATCCTATCAACGCAGGAGAGTATGGGAAATATTCACGCTTAGAATTAACTCCTAAATGATCTGATTAGGTCCCTATATGCCAATGCACTCTCCTTGAGAGTTCGCTTCATCTTATTCTTGAAATCTACAAAGACGAGTCCGAAGCGCATTTCAAATCCCCAGGCCCACTCAAAATTATCCAAGAGAGACCAGACGTAATAGCCCTTGAGATTGACTCCACTTTTTTGAGCATCGACACATGCACTTATGTAACGTGCGAGGTATTCATCTCTTTTGTCGTCATGGATCTTTCCATCTTCTGATGGTCCATAGTTGTAGCAGGTGCCATTTTCTGTCAGGAAGATAGGAATATCTGGATAGTTACGTGAAACCTGAATGAGTGTCTCTTTAATGCCATCAGGAGTCCAAGACCAACCCATATCTGTGCGTTCATTTCCAAAGCCTGCGCCATCGATTGAAGTGGTTCCTGGGAAGAGTTCTGCGCCATTGCCGCCACCTTTAAAGACATCAGCGTTGTAGTAATTAACGCCAATCCAGTCACGGCCGTAGGAGACATCGCCAATTTCATTTTCGTCACAGAATATTCCAGTTTCACGTTGAAAAATTTCTACAAGGTCAGCAGGGTATTTACCTTCGTACATTCCTCGCATCCACCAACGATTCTTATAACCATCGACAATCTCAAGGTCTTTCAAGTTTTCTACTGTTGACGGTCCAATCAACATCGGATTTGTGAGATTGTTGACGGCACCTACAAGCACATGAGGTGATTCACTCTTTACTGCTTGTGAGCCTTTTGCATGTGCACGGACTAATTGGTGTGCAACTCTTACCGCTGTTGGGAAATCTCGAATTCCTGGTGCATGTTCGCCAGTGAGGTTGCCAAGCCAAGCTACGCACCAAGGCTCATTAATCATGGCCCAATACTTAACTCTGTCACCATATCGCGCTGACATTTTCGCTGAGTAATCGCTAAACAAGTCAACTACCTCTGGATTAGCCCATCCCCCGATTGATTGTAATTCTTCAGGAAGATCCCAGTGATACAAGGTGATATTCGGTTGAATATTTCGCTCCAACAACCCATCAATCAAACGATCATAGAAGGCCATACCTTTTTCGTTAAAGGCACCACTTCCTGTTGGCTGAACTCGTGGCCACGAGATGGAAAATCGATATGAATCAAGTCCAATCTCTTTCATGATGTTGAGGTCTGTTTCTAACATCTCAACGTGCTCTACTCCGCGATGATTTGCTCCAGTGCCATCTTTGATTGCTCCTGGAACTTCACCTAATGCATCCCAAATGCATCGTCCTCTATCCCCTGAGGCATGACCGCCTTCTATCTGCATTGAAGATGTGCCGGCTCCCCAGATGAAATCTTTTGGGAGTGATGATGTATCAACGTTTCGTAGAATCATTGAGTTAATCCCTTCACATATTCCAGACTCTCCTTGATGCCCTCGAAAATATCACCTGCATATTCATCGAATTCAACAATTGGTAGTGCATGCGGTGCTGTCGCAATTACCTCAGCTAGTGGGACTTCACCACGACCAGCAGGAACCTGAAGTCGAGTATCGGTTTCACTCTTTACTAATTCACCACGCTCATTAAAAGTATTTTCGGAGCCCCTCACATATTTGCCATCTTTGATATGAAGGAATTGGACTCGATCACCCAGTCGGGAGAGCAACTCAGGTCCGTCAAGACCGCCTGCATGAACCCAGTAAGCATCGACCTCGAGAATCACTCTTGCTTCGAGCATTCCTTCAAAATATTCAATGGCTGATTCGCCCTCAATAATGTTTGAGATTTCCCAAGCGTGGTTGTGATATCCAACCCGCAAACCATACTCAACCGCCTCTTCGGCAGCTTTATTCATCTCGTGCGCTATATCGCTAATGTCATTGGCATTTTGCCACTTCGCTTGATCGACTATCGGTTCAATCACAGTTTTTATTCCAAGTTTTACAGCTGCTTCAAAGGTTTCTCGTCGAGATACACCGACGAGATGAGCATGTGCACTTGGTGCAGTAATCCCATTGGCAGCAAAGGCTTTCGCGTACTCATCTGCCCGCGCCACAAAGTTCCATGGTTCGACCTGAAAAAAACCGATTGTGGCAGTTCGCTCTAAAGAGCCACTAAAATCTTTCTCGATCTCATGGCGCAAGGTGTACAGCTGCAAAGAAATCTGTGGACTGGTCATTTATTTACCTTCTTCCTTTGAATGCTTTTACACCTGCTGTTGCCAAACGATGATCATCTGGACCAGCCATTCCACTTACGATGAGAACACCAGCTAATTGTGAGTCGCGGGTTGTTAATGGAATTGCTCCACCATTCGCGGCAAAAGAACTTTCACTTAACCCGCTCTTTTCATACCAAGAGACACCTTGCTCTTCACACAAGACAAGTTCTAAGAGTGAGGAATTCTGGGAGTACTCAACCACTGCACGTTTACGATCGATCCATGAATCCAGACCTTCGTGGGCCCCTTCCATGCAGATGCGATATACGCACCATTGACCAAGGCGAACTTCGATAGATACCGGAAGCTTTTTCATCACAGCGAGATCTGTAGTGAACTGGCCAATAGCGGTTGCTTCTCGAAGTGTGAGCGAATCAAGGGTGAGCGTCTGGGCTTCTGCGATGAGCTCTGCGCTTGAAAAGCCACCTGTTTCAATCAAATCCATATTGAAAGAATAACATAGAATGAGAGCGCTCTCAAAGAGATGCTGATATATATTTTTCTACTGAATCTGGAGGATGGACGATATGGCTCATAACACAGTGGTCACTCTCAAATCGGGTCTTCAGATTCCAGAGTTCGGCATTGGCACTTCTGCATTTGGAGGACTCTTCGCCTCGGTTTCCGAATCCGCAGTTCAAGAAGTGATCTCCACTTCGATGCAGCTGGGTCTTAACTATTTTGATACAGCTCCACATTACGGGATGGGTTCAGCTGAGGTCAGACTTGGTAGAAACGCAGACCATCTTCCACGAAATACTTTTATAGTTTCGACAAAAGTTGGTCGACTCATCGTTCCGAGTGAGAGGCTCGATGATCCGGGATGGGAGAATTCCACACCGTCGGTGGAACGTATATTTGATTTTTCAGCTGGCGGGGTCGAACGCTCCCTCACCGAAAGTCTAGAACGACTTCATATGGAGAGCGTTGAGATGGTCTTTATTCATGATCCAGATGGCGCAGCTGATCAAGCGATCACTGAGGCTTATCCTGTACTTGAAAGATTACGCGCTGAGGGCATTGTTAAGACCATCGGTGTTGGGATAACGAGTAATGAAATTCCTACGCGATTCATCAACGAGACAGATATCGACGTGGTTTTGATAGCTCTTAGATATACCTTGCTCGATCAAAGTGCCGCAACTGATTTGCTTCCTGCGGCTTTGAAAAAAGGAGTCTCAGTCATTGCAGGTGGAGTCTTTAACTCGGGCATTTTGACTGATCCTAAAGCCGGTGCCACATTTAACTATGAAGTGGCATCTCCAGAAGTCCTTGCCCGAGCGCAAAATATAGAGAATTTCTTCATAGAAAGAGGGGCATCTCTGGCTCAAGCTGCCCTTCAATATCCAATGCGACACCCTGCTATCTCGGCAATTTTAGTTGGTTGCCGAAATGGCGATGAAGTGAAGAAGAATGTTGAGTTGTACAACAGAAGTATCAGCGAAGATATCTGGAACGAGTTCGACAACTTCTTACTCGAGTTAGATCCTAGATAAAGTTTAGAAATCAATCTCTTGGTTGCCGTGCCAGAACTTGCCTGTCTCAGCGAAAGGAAGAGAACAAATCTCCCACATTCTTTGACCGCCATCTGCTGGCTCTCCCGGAGCATCAGGACCACCGAGATCAGTCTTCAACCAACCTGGATCTAGCGCGTTGACTGCAACCTTGCCATTGAGGATACCTGCCCAGAGAATTGTTACTCCACCTAGAGCATACTTGGTGAGTCGGTAGGTCGGCATATCCGGTGATTCCTTAAGTGCTTGCAAACTTCCTGCACCAGAACTCACATTTACAACTCGAGGTTCAATTCCTTTTTCAAGAAGATCCTGCAATCTAAAAATGAGTTCGTGTTGAGCGAAGACATTGCAACGCCATTGTTCGTTGAGTAACTCCAAGCCCTCGTCATGCCAATCATTTTTATAAGTCTGTACCGCTGCATTGTTAAGTAGGAAATCAACTGAATCCCATTTGCCACGGACAAAGTCAGATAAATTCTTTGGAGCATCCTGAGTATCAAAATCTGCAAGAAAAGGGGTGAATTTTCCAATACCTTGTAGCTCAGCGGCGACTTTCTCAAGTCGGGCAGCATCTCTACCAGTACCGATGACCTCGGCTCCTGCAGCTAGAAATAGCTTGCTCGCTTCATAGCCAACCCCACGCGATGCACCCGTGAGGACGATTCTCTTGCCGCTGAAAATACTCATAATTTCTCTCTTTTCTTAAGCTCGAGGATTAGGGCTTTGGTTCTTCTGCGGATCTGTCTCTGCCAGTTTTTCAAGAATCTTATTCATCTCAGAGACAACATCGGCAGAAAGTTTGATGCCTGCTCCCTTTGCATTCTCCTTGACCTGCTTGGCAGTTGTTGCACCCATGATCGCACTTGAAACATTTGAGTTATTGAGTACCCAGGCCAGCGCTAACTGAGCCATCGTAATTCCAAGATCTGTAGAGATTGGCTTTAATTTTTGAACCGCGGTGAGAACATCCTCTCGCAGCCATCCTGAGATAAATCCAGCGCCACCCACCAAGCTGTTCTTATCGTTGGCCCGAGAGTTTAGTGGTGGCTTCTTTCCCGGTAGATACTTACCAGTTAGCACTCCTTGGCAGAGTGGGGAAAATACAATCTGGCCAATTCCTTCTTTTTCAGAAAGTGGGACAACTTCTCTTTCAATAACGCGGTAGAGAGCAGAGTACTGAGCCTGGTTAGTGACAAAGCGTGTGTAACCCTTGGCATCTTGAATCGCTAGAGCCGCGGCGATCTCTTTGGCATTCCACTCAGAGACGCCGATGTAGTGCGCCTTGCCTTGTCTAATTAGATCATCGAATGCAGCGAGAGTTTCCTCTAGTGGAGTCTCATGGTCGTATCTGTGACAGATCAAAACATCAAGGTGATCGGTCTGGAGGCGATCCAGAGATGCATGTGCCGATTCGAAAATGTGTTTGCGAGAGAGGCCGCGATCATTCTTTCCCTCACCTGTCGGCCAGTAAATCTTTGTAATCAGTTCATAGGATTCACGCTTAACGCCCTTTAAAGATCTTCCTAGAACGGTCTCAGCGCGACCAAATGCGTAGCTATCTGCAGTATCAAAGGTTGTAATGCCTGAATCCAGAGCCGCTCGGACGCAGCTCTTGGCAGAGTCGGCATCTACCTGGGATCCATGAGTGATCCAGTTTCCGTAGGTGATTTCTGAGACATACATACCTGTGCTGCCTAGTTTGCGATATTCCATGGAAATCCCTCCGTGATGACTCATTTTTGAGAGCGCTCTCAAATTTGGGTGAGTCTATAACCTGATATCTACCTTGGCAAGCGCTTTTAATATAGCCTTTTCGAATATTCTCAAGAGCAAACAAAAGTGAAAGGCTGATGAAATGAAGAAGGCGCTCATTGTTCGAGGTGGAAGACCTGCCCACCAACCCGTTGAAACAACCGAACACTTTCGCCCTTTTCTCGAATCAGTAGGATTTGAGATAACTGTCTCTGACTCCCCAAAGATTTATTCTGACGCAGAATTCATGGCATCTATTGATCTCATCATCCAATGCATTGAGAGTGAAATCGATGAGGTTTCTGTACGTGGCTTAACGCAAGCAGTTACTAACGGGACAGGCTTCATCGGCTGGCATGGTGGGGTCTTGGTTGGATTCACACAATCAGAGAGTTACTATCAACTCATTGGAGCAAAGTTTGTTGCACATCCCGGCAAGCCTGAAGAATTGCGCACCGGTAAGGAGGATGACTTCTTCATCGATCACACAATCCAATTTACAGATTTAGGTAAAGAAGATGCAATCACTCAAGGGTTCCAAGATTTTGAGCTAAGAACTGAGCAATACTGGTTGTTGGCAGACTCGTACATGAAGGTGTTGGCCACTACGACGCAGCGATCACATGTCGGCGATCCTTGGAAATCTCCAGTTGTATCTCCAGCAATCTGGACTCGCCAATGGGGAGAAGGGCGAATCTTTATCTGTTCTCCAGGACATAACTTAAAGGTAGTTTCGCACCCGATCATTTCTCAAATAATCCGCAATGGCGCTATTTGGGCATCTCGATCTCGATAGCAATTACTTCTTTATAAATTTTGCCTGCGTCTTAATTAACTTGAGAATCGTCGGCATCTTTGATTTCTCTAGAGTGACAAGGTCGGGTGTAAGCAATCCCCCAGTGTCGCCGGATCCTGGATTCCACGCCCAGTACGTCCAGCTCATCCCCTTTTTGCCAAGATAATCGGTAAAGGCTTTCATCCATCGGCCACTTATGGTTTTCGTTGAATAGTCGATAGCGCCAAATTCGCCAACCAAGATAGGCGCAATATTTTGATCGTGGATATAGCCAAATCCCTTATTCCAGCGATCAAGAAGATTCTTCTCGAGATTCTTACTTACGAGCCAGGGCTGTGGAGATACTTCTGGGCCATATTCATGCAGTGAGTAAACAATCTTATTTGCAACCGGCAGGACCACAGGATTCTTGCGAACTCCTTCGAGGTTTCCTCCCCACCAATGTCCAGTGAGGAGTTGTCCACCCACTACTTGATTCTCAATTCCTTCAACGATGATGAGTGGGTTCGGATTAACTAATTGAATCTCTTTGCCCGCACGTTCTGCCGCTCTACGCCAATCAGTCTCTGTGCCATCGCCCCACGTTGCCTTTCCATGTGGCTCATTCTTTAAATCAAATCCAACTACATTGGGAGAATTCTTATAGCGAATGGCTAAATCTCTCCACATCGAAACCCACATATCTTCGGTGAAACCGGCTTGTCCATACCAGAGATCGTTTCTATATCCCTGGTCGGCTTGTGAGTGATTATCGAGAATAATCATGAGCCCTAACTTCTCGGCTTCGACAATGACAGCATCAAGGACTTCCATCGGACTCTTGCCCTTAAGTTCCTTATTTGATCCAATGTAGTCAGCTACACCCGAGACTTCAGGCCCTTTTGCAATAGTCTGCATCGAAAAAGGAACTCGTATTGTGTTGAAACCTGTTTGCCGTATCTGCTTGAGCATTAATTTGTAATCGCGAGCATTGAGGCCAATGAGTGTGGCGGGTTCATTCTCCATCCCATACCAGTTGACGCCCTGCCAAATTACGCGATTACCCGCAGCATCAATGATCTGATTTCCTTTTGTGGATAATGGATATTTTGGATTTGATGCAGCCTGTGCAACTGGTGATGCCAGAGAGGCAAGTACTGTCCCGACAAGTGCTATAGAAAGTAATTTACTTCGCATTGTTCTTCAACTTTCTGCGTGCAGCATTGAGTATTGGTTTTTCAAAGAACTTCCAGCTCAGTGTCGCGATAGCACCTGAGATCACGATGACGATCGCACTCATGAGCGTCCACTCTTGAAGATCGGTGACACCGAAGTACACATAGTTCTCCTTAAAGCTTTTCTGGAGAATATTCTGAACAACCTGGTGCCAGAGATAAACGCCGAATGAGATCTGGGAAACCCAGACAAAGAAACGGTTATCAATGACTTTGAAGAGATAGACAGATTGTGAGACTGCTACAAGAGCAAGTGCCATTAAAATTGCGTAGAAAGGTGAGAGATAAGGCTGGCGAGTAAAGGAATCTGGCGCTCCAGGGGTCAGGCGTGCTCCTACCAAGGCCATCGCGGCAAGAATCAGTAAGACTGCTCCGCCATCGAAATACAGTTTCTTCTCTCGTGAGCTGCTTGCCAACTTGGCAATAATCAAAGATGCCAGTGCTCCGATGAGGAACTGTGAAAAGAAGCTGACGACATTCCAATATGGAAGCCACTCTTTTGCGCCACCAACGAGGCCCTTATCCCAGCCTTTTCCGTCTTGGCTGGTCATAAATCTTTCAATAACCCACGGATTGATGATCAGCTGATTAACTGCAATCCAAAGAGTCAATGTGACAAAAGCTGTCAAGAAGTTTTTAGCTATCTTGAGTATAAAGAAGAGCACGATTGGAAGTAGTACGTAGCAGGAGACTTCAAGTCCAATAGACCATAGAGGGCCGTTGAGCTCTGCCGGAAAGAAAGTTGTGTAGTGATAGCTATTAACGAAGAAGAGACCAGAAAATAACATTTTGATATTAACTGGAATGTCGTAGATATAGAGGGCTAGAAAAGTACAGAAGATGAGGTTTAACCAGGTGGCCGGGACGATTCTGGCCACTCGCGCCAATGCGTAGTGTGAGACTCGTGGTTTAGCTTCAGTAGTGAAAAGTGACCGCCAGTATGGATATGAGAGTAGGGCGCCCGATAAAACGAAGAAGAGGCTGACTCCTACTTCGCCTCTCATTCCGAAGTGATGAATGGGTGCAAACCACTCAGGGGCTGAATCTGGGTTCATCTTCTGCGTAAGGTGATGGTAGAGAACCAATAGACAAGCTATCGCTCTAAAGCCATCGGCCCCACTTATGTGTAATTTGCTCTTCTCCATCGCCAATCCACCTTTTCTGCCACGAAAGACTCAAAGTCACTAACAAGCCTAGATTAGCGGAAATAGCCATAAACGTAAGAGCGCTCTCATGATTTCGCCTTGCGCAGCTCGATTCACGCTCAGATCCATTTATAACTTTCCTGTAACAAGGCAAAATTAATCCCGTGAACCCTTGCTTTCGTGGCAAAAAGTGGAAATTATAAGAGCGCTCTCATGGCAAGGATTAGAGAAGCTCGGGAAAGGTTCCTGGAGAGCTGACACACCCTGGAGGTCAAATGTTTAAGAGTTTAAGAAAGGCAAAGATTGTTGCAGTCTTTGCTGTTGCTGGTGCACTTGTGCTACCAACAACACCAGCTTCAGCCGCTCCGGTTGAAATCACATTAAGTTGTTTCAATGATTTGAACTTGGGCAATCTCCTCAAAGAGTGGGAGACTGTTAATCCAAATATTAAAGTGAAGCTCAAGACGGCAGATTTCAATGCCCATCACGATGGTCTATTGACTCAGCTCATTGCAGGTTCTGGTCCAGATATTGCTTGTGTTGAAGTCGGATACACATCTCGCTTCAAGGCATATCCTCAGTTGTTCACCAATCTTGGAAAGACTTTCAAGGCAAATACTCTTGAGAAGTCATTTATCAACTGGCGCTGGGAGCAGGGCGTAGCTCGCGATGGAACAATCATCGGTATCCCAACAGATGTCGGCGGGCTTGCAATGTGCTACCGCCAGGATCTTCTTAAGAAGGCTGGCTTGCCTAACGAAAGAGGTGCTGTATCTGCAGCAACTTCAACAACTGCCAAGCTCACAGCTTTTGCTGAGAAGTATGTTGCAGCAACTGGAAAGCCATTCCTAGATAACGTTAGCCAGCTTTTCGAGGGCGTTTCTCGCCAGGGTGCTGACGGAATTCAGTTCTACGACAAGAAGACTGACAAGATTGTTGAAGTTCCTCAGGTAAAGAAGGCTTATGACCTAGCAGCAACATTTGCTACAAAGAAGCTCTCTGCTGAAATCGCACCATGGTCAAGCGACTGGAATCAGGGAATGGGCAATGGAGCTTTTGCTGCAATGCTCTGTCCTTCATGGTTGCTCGCAAATATCCAGAACAATGCTAAGGACATTCCAGGCGCTTGGGACGTTGCCCAGATGCCTGGTGGTGGAGCTAACTGGGGTGGTTCACAATTGACTATCCCTAAGTTTGCAGCACATCCAAAGCAAGCATGGACATTCATCAACTGGGTGCTCGCACCTGAGCAACAGCTCAAGCTCTTCCTTGATAAGGGCGTGCTTCCAACAACTCCTGCCGTATACAAGGATCCAAAGTTCTTGGCTGCTAAGGATATTGCTTACAACAATGCACCTATCGGAAAGATCTTCTCTGATGTAGTTATGTCAATCAAGAAGCCAATTTACGAAGGTAAGTATCAGGTTTCTGTGAAGGATGCTTACAACGCAGCAGTCGGGCGTATGGCTTCTGGCAAGCAGACACCAGAAGCATCATGGGCGCAGCTCATGAAGGAAATCAAGAAGATCAAGGCCCTTTCCTAGGCACGATCCCTCTGAATAACTACGTCGAGGGCAATTTGGCAATCGCCGAATTGCCCTCGACCTAGTCTAAAATCTTAAAATTGAAAGATGGAGAAGAATGAACTTAAAACAAAAAACTTCGGCAAAAAGCAAATCCTCCCTTCGCGATGGTGAAGGTCGTACGGCTTTCTTTGCAATTTCACCGTTCTATTTTCTCTATCTCGTCTTCGGCATCTTTCCTATTCTCTACACCAGCTACATGGCATTTTTTGCCTGGGATCCGCTAGGTGAGAAAGTCTTCATTGGTCTCACAAACTTCACTAATTTGCTCCAAGATGAAGTTCTCTGGAAAGCCCTACGTAACACTCTCAGTATCTGGGTCCTTGGCACAGTTCCTCAATTGGCGCTAGCCCTATATCTAGCCACAATCCTCAATCGAAACAGGTTGAGATTCTCAAACTTTTGGCGTGCAGCTATCTTGATTCCGAATGTCACTTCGGTTCTAGCTATCGCAGTTATATTCAGCTCACTCTACGGACGCGACTTTGGTCTTATAAACTATGTACTCAACATCTTTGGTGTTGACAAGATCAACTGGATGGAGGGAACGCTCACCAGCCACTTTGAAATTGCGACAATGATCATCTGGCGATGGACTGGATATAACGCCTTGATCTATCTAGCAGCTATGCAGTCGATTCCTAAGGAACTCTATGAATCAGCTTCCCTAGATGGCGCCACCGGCTGGCAACAGTTTAAGTATGTGACCCTTCCTGGAATTAGAAATGTAATGATCTTTACCATCACAATGTCGACCATTGGCGGACTGCAAACCTTCAACGAGCCTTACATTTTGGGTGGTGTAACTGGTGGAAATGACAAACAGTTCTACACCCTCGCGATGTTCCTATATGAAGAAGCCTTTAGAAAGTTCCAGTTCGGCTATGGAGCAGCGATTGGTATTTTCATATTTTTCTGTGTAGTTATATTCGCGCTCATTAATGCGACCATTGCTAGCAAGATTGCGAAGGATTAATCATGAGTACTCTGACGATAAAAAAGTCCACTTCACCAGCCACGAAGCCACAATTTAAGATTGGTGCCATCCTTGCCTACCTCACACTTGGTGTGACAACATTTTTAGTTGTCTTCCCATTCTGGTGGATGCTTGTAGTAGCATCGAATGAAAAGAATGAGATTGCTAAGAATCCGCCGAGAGTTACTCTCGGAGACCAACTCCCTGTCACCTTCGATGTTATTTTCCAATATGCAAATATCACACGAGCAATCACCATCTCATTTATCATCGCAATTTCGATGGCGGTTTCACATATCTTCTTCTGCACTTTTGCTGGATATGCCTTCGCAAAGTTGAAGTTCAAGGGCCAGAAGCAATTCTTTGCCTTCATCCTTCTCACCATGATGGTGCCAGGCCAGCTCGGAATCATTCCGATGTACATTCTCGTGACCAGACTTGGATGGAATAACGATCTTAAGGCGATTATCGTCCCAGGATTAGTCTCAGCCTTCGGTGTTTTCTGGATGAGACAGAGTATTTCTGCGGTAATTACCGATGAGGTTATCCAAGCAGCACGCATTGATGGAGCATCCCCTTGGCAGATCTATACAAAAATTGTCTTCCCGTTGGTGCGCCCAACAGCTCTTGTCATGGGGCTCTTCTCATTTCTTGGTGCATGGAATGACTTCCTCTGGCCGATGCTTATTCTCGACGGTGACAAAATGCTCACGGTTCAGATGGCTATTGCTCAGATGAAAGAGCAGGCGTATATCGTCAACCATGCGGCCCAGATGGGTGCTGCATTCTTTGCCACACTCCCCCTCATAATTCTCTTCTTCCTTGTTTCAAAGCAATTAGTTAAGGGCGTTATGGAAGGTGCAATCAAGGGCTGATGCAACACGATAAAGTTGGAGTAGGAATTGTTGGCGCAGGAAATATCAGCGATCAATATCTTTCTAACCTCACAACCTTCCCGGACTTCGACGTCATCTTTGTTGCTGACTTAGATAGAGAACGTGCTGCTTCCCAGGCAAAAAAGTGGGGCGTTTCTGCAAGTGGATCTTTCGATGAATTGCTCGCCAATGATCAAATACAACTCGTCATCAACCTCACCATTCCAGCAGCACACGTTCCGGTAAGTCTTGCCGCGCTGAATGCGGGTAAGCATGTCTGGTCGGAAAAACCTATGGCACTTGATCGAGCAGGGGCGGCGCAATTACTAGACGCTGCACAGAAGAATGGAGTGAGACTTGGAATTGCACCCGATACCTTCCTTGGTGCAGGTGTACAGACAGGTTTAAATGCAATACGTGGCGGCACTATTGGAAAGCCACTTACAGCACTGACTATCTTTCAAACCGCTGGACCAGATTCTTGGCATCCAGATCCGGCCTTTCTCTTTGCCAAGGGTGCCGGGCCGCTCTTTGATATGGGTCCCTATTACGTAACCACCTTGGTTCAAATCTTTGGAAAAGCGACCCGAGTTACGGCAACTTCTTCAAAGTCTCAAGAGAATCGCACCGTAGGCTCTGGTCCAAAGAAAGGTACATCATTTCCCGTAGAAGAGCCCACTCAGATTACCGCGCTCATTGCGTTCGCATCTGGTGCAAGCGCTGTCTCAATCTTTAGCTTTGAAGCAGCCCATGAAGTGACAGGTTTTGTCGAGATAACTGGCTCAGAGGGCGCAATCACATTGCCCGATCCAAATAACTTTGATGGCGAGAGCATTCTCTACCAGGCTGGTCAAGATCCAAAGAAATTAACAGCTGAGGGAAATAAGCATGGACGCGGACTCGGCGCACTAAACATGATGCAATCTTTCCTAGCCGGAGATGACCACATTGCCTCTGCCGATCTAGGTAATCACGTATTAGATATCCTGATCTCTATGAGTGAATCAGCTGCGCGTAAGGAAAGTGTTGCAGTTATAAGTAATCTCGATAAGAATGCAGCACTTGATCCTAATTGGGATCCACTTCGCCGATCTTCTTAAGGATTGTCCATGAGCGCAAAAAAGGCTAGAAGAAGAATCGCTCTCGCCCTTTTGCCCGTGATGTTAGGCGCTCTCTTAACATCGGGAACAGCGGCATGGAGTGTTGAAGAAGATAATCCGGTTCTCTGGTCACAGGAATTTAATGAAAAGTCAGGGAGCAAGCCTGATCCAAAGTACTGGAACTACGACCTTGGTGATGGTAGAGGTTGGGGAAATCGTGAATTACAGCTATATACAGATGTAAATGCCAAAACCACAGGTCGCGGCACTTTGGCAATAACAGCACTTCAGATTTCACCGAAGAAGAAGCAGATTTGTTACTACGGATATTGCGAGTGGAGTTCTGCGCGGATCACCACAAAGAATAAAGTTTGGATTAAGTACGGAACAATCCAAGCGCGTATCCAAATGCCTGCCGGAAGAGGCAGCTGGCCAGCTTTTTGGATGCTCGGCCAGAACATTGACGCAGTCTCATGGCCTAACTCTGGAGAGATTGATATTACTGAAGGGTTAGGAAGAACTCCGTATCTGAACTACGGAACTATTCATGGCCCTGGCTATTCTGGTGGAAGTTCAATCGGTGTCAGATATTTACATCAAAAGAAACTCTCGGAAGGCTTTCATGTTTATGGAGTTAACTGGAGCGAAGATTCGATTGAGTGGACCTTTGACGGTGAAGTAATCTTTAAGCAAAGTAAAGAATCTATAGCACCAAGGGCGTGGGTTTTTAATCAACCATTCTCGCTGATACTAAATGTTGCTATGGGTGGAGAATTCGGTGGCGAAGTTGGAAAGGATGCAAAATCTGGATTACAGATGAGGGTTGACTGGATTCGGGTGAAGCAATTTAACGGCCAAGGCGAAGTGCAAGTACTACCTTAAGCACAATCTGTAGGATTATCCGACGCTCTCTGTAAGAATTGAGACGCGATCGTTAGAGACTGATAAGAATCCCCCGCTGACGTTAAATTCTTTAACACTTCCATCAACGCTTTTTATGCTTACGGCCCCGTCGACTAGTACGCCAAACAACGGAGCGTGACCTGGAAGAACTCCAAGGTCACCCTCTGTAGTGCGAGCTGAGATAAATGTTGCTTCTCCGCTCCACACCTGTTGTGTTGGCGATACTAGTGCGACAGTAAGAGCCATTGTTATGCCTTTGCCAATTCTGCAGCCTTGCGCTCGACATCATCGAGACCACCGCACATGAAGAATGCCTGCTCAGGAATGTGGTCGTACTTTCCATCTGCTAGAGCTTCGAATGCTTCGATTGTCTCTGAGAGTGGAACGAAAGATCCATCGATACCTGTAAAGACCTTCGCCACGAATGTGTTCTGTGACAAGAAGCGCTGGATACGACGGGCACGGCCTACAAGAATGCGATCCTCTTCGGAGAGTTCATCGATACCCAAGATAGCGATGATGTCTTGAAGATCCTTGTAGCGCTGCAAGATCTGCTTAATGCGGTTTGCAACACGGAAGTGGTGTTCACCGATATAGCGTGGATCCAAGATGCGTGAAGTTGAGTCAAGTGGATCCACCGCTGGGTAGATACCAAGCTCTGAGATCGGACGAGACAACACTGTTGTTGCATCAAGGTGGGCGAATGTTGTGTGTGGAGCTGGGTCGGTGATGTCATCTGCAGGAACATAAATTGCCTGCATCGATGTAATCGAGTGACCACGAGTAGATGTAATGCGCTCCTGGAGTTGGCCCATCTCATCTGCAAGTGTTGGCTGGTAACCCACAGCAGATGGCATACGGCCGAGCAGTGTTGATACTTCAGAACCTGCCTGAGTAAAGCGGAAGATGTTATCGATGAAGAGGAGAACATCCTGCTTCTGAACATCGCGGAAGTACTCAGCCATTGTGAGCGCAGAGAGAGCTACACGAAGACGCGTTCCAGGTGGCTCATCCATCTGACCGAAGACCAAGGCTGTCTTATTGATAACGCCAGTCTCAGTCATTTCAAGGAACAAGTCGTTACCCTCACGAGTACGCTCACCAACACCGGCAAATACTGATACACCACCGAAGTTTTCAGCTACGCGATAAATCATCTCTTGGATAAGAACTGTCTTACCTACACCTGCACCACCGAAGAGGCCGATCTTTCCGCCCTTTACATATGGTGTGAGGAGGTCAATAACTTTGATACCTGTCTCAAACATCTCAGTTTTTGACTCGAGTTGATCAAATGCTGGCGCATCACGGTGAATCGGCCAGCGCTCCTTGATATCAAGAGATGATGTTGGAACGTCGAGTGATTCTCCAAGTGTGTTGAACACGTGACCCTTGGTGACATCGCCGACAGGGACAGAGATCGCAGCGCCAGTATCTGTTACTTCAGCACCGCGGACCATTCCATCTGTTGGCTGCATAGAGATAGCGCGCACGAGGTTGTCACCAATGTGCTGTGCTACTTCTAGCGTCAAGGTACGTGTAGTACCACTCATGGTGGTCTCTACGTGAAGCGCGTTGAAGATCGATGGCATTGAGTCGGCTGGGAATTCAATATCCACCACCGGACCAATAACTCGGGCTACGCGGCCTTTACCTGTTGATGACATCATTCACTCCCTGCACTAGCTGATGACAACGCATCTGCGCCGCCAACAATTTCACTGATTTCCTGGGTAATTTCGGCCTGACGAGCCGCATTCGCAAGTCGTGTGAGCGACTTGATTAATTCATCAGCATTGTCAGTTGCTGACTTCATAGCGCGACGACGAGCAGCATGCTCAGAGGCAGCCGATTGCAACATCGCGTTGAAGATTCGTGCTTCGATATATCGAGGAAGAAGTGCGTTGAGAACTTCTCCTGCATTTGGTTCAAACTCATACATTGGCAGAAGCCCTGCAGGAGCCGGTGTTGACGATTCAACAACCTCTAATGGAAGCATGCGCTTTGCCATGGCATTTTGCGTCAACATCGACTTGAACTCGGTGTAGACAATATGTATCTCATCAACACCATTAACGTCTGTCTGCGAATCTGCAAGAAAAGCCTGGATAAGAGCATCTGCAACCTCTTTTGCATGCTCATAGGTTGGGTTATCTGAAAACCCAGTCCATGATCCTGCAATATCGCGGTTACGGAACTTGTAATAGTTAAGCGCTTTACGGCCTACGAGGAAGTTGGCTGTCTGGAGTCCGCGCTCACGCAGAAGGGCGGCAAGCTGCTCGCCTTCCTTGATCGCGTTGTTTGAATAAGCACCAGCCATTCCACGGTCTGCAGAGATAATCAAAATCGCAGCGCGCTTTGGATTCTCTGAAGGTGTGGTGAGTGGATGGTTTGTTGAAGAAAATGATGCAACTGCTGATACCGCACGGGTCAACTCATTTGCATAAGGAGTTGACGCACTGACTCGTTGCTGCGCCTTAACGATACGAGAAGCAGAGATTAACTCCATTGCTTTCGTAATCTTCTTAGTCGCTTTAACGGATCGCATCCGTCGGCGGTATACGCGAAGTTGGGCACCCATTTTTTACTTCTTCGCCGCCGGTGGAACGTACTTGGTTACTTGCTCAGCGCCTTCGCTCTCGAGCGCATCTGCGGCAGCTTCATTAACAGGTGCAGCAACGGATGATTTGAATTGCTTCTTAAAGGTAGCAACTGCCTCTTCCATCTTTGCAATAGTGTCATCTTCGAGCTGCTTGGTCTCAGCAATCACTGTAAAGATTTCTTTACGCTCGCGACCGATAAAGTCGAGCAGTTCTGACTCAAAGCGACGAATATCAGCAACTGCAACATCATCGAGCTTGCCTGATGTACCCGCCCAGATTGAAACGATCTGACGCTCGAGTGAGTACGGTGAATACTGACCCTGCTTCAAGAGTTCAACCATGCGAGCACCACGCTCAAGCTGCGCCTTTGATGCAGCATCGAGGTCTGAACCAAATGCTGCGAATGCTTCAAGTTCACGGAACTGTGCCAAGTCAAGACGGAGACGACCTGCGATCTTCTTCATCGCCTTTGTCTGTGCAGATCCTCCTACACGAGAAACTGAGATACCTACGTTGATTGCTGGGCGAACGCCTGCGTTGAAGAGATCTGTTTCAAGGAAGCACTGACCATCGGTAATCGAAATTACGTTGGTAGGAATAAACGCCGAAACGTCATTTCCCTTTGTTTCGATGATTGGAAGACCTGTCATCGAACCGCCACCGAGCTCATCAGAGAGCTTTGCGCAACGCTCGAGAAGACGTGAGTGTAGGTAGAAAACGTCTCCTGGATACGCTTCGCGGCCTGGTGGACGGCGAAGAAGAAGTGAGACTGAACGATAAGCCTCGGCCTGCTTTGAAAGATCATCAAAGACGATAAGAACGTGTTCGCCCTTGTACATCCAGTGCTGACCGATTGAAGAACCGGTGTATGGAGCAAGGTACTTAAAGCCTGCTGGATCGGATGCGGGAGATGCAACGATTGTTGTGTACTCCATTGCGCCAGCTTCTTCGAGTGCGCCCTTTACAGCTGCAATCGTTGAACCCTTCTGGCCAATAGCAACGTAAATACATTTCACTTGCTTCTTTGGATCTCCAGTCAACCAGTTTTCGCGCTGGTTGATGATGGTGTCAACCGCAACTGCTGTCTTACCTGTCTGGCGATCGCCGATGATCAACTGGCGCTGTCCGCGACCAATAGCTGTCATCGCGTCGATTGCCTTAATACCTGTTGCAAGTGGTTCCTTGACTGGTTGGCGCTGAACTACAGAGGGAGCCTGCAATTCAAGAGCACGACGAGCTTCGGCAACGATTTCACCCTTGCCATCGATTGGTCGACCAAGTGCATCTACGACGCGACCAAGGAATGCATCGCCAACTGGTACAGAGAGAATTTCACCAGTACGGCTTACAGATGTTCCTTCTTCAATTCCTTCATTTCCACCCAAGATAACGACACCGATTTCTCGCACATCAAGGTTGAGTGCGAGTCCGAGTGTTCCGTTCTCAAATGTCAGGAGCTCGTTAGCCATTGTTGAAGGAAGTCCCTCAACGCGAGCGATTCCATCACCTGCCTGGCTTACTGTTCCTACTTCATCGCGTGCTGCCGCGCCTGGATCATATGACTTAACGAAATTCGCTAAGGCATCCCGAATTTCATCGGGTTGGATCTTTAGCTCTGCCATGTGTTTCTCCCTTTAGTTTTTTCCGGCCAATGCACGACCAGCATGTGCAAGACGATTAGAAATACTTGCGTCAATAAGTTCATCGGCAAATTTGATGGAGACTCCACCAAGAATTGTCGGATCTACTTGAATATTGACGCGAACTGGTTGCCCAACCTGCTTCTCAATTGCTCCAGAGAGGCGAACCTTCTGGGCATCTGAGATAGGAGCAGCGGTGCGAACCACTGCAATAAGACGATTACGACGGTTTGCAAGGCCAAAGAGGTAATCAGCAAATGCTGCCTCAAGGCTTCGACCACGACGTTGTGTGACAAGTGCACGCACAAGCTTTACAGTCGAGGCAGATGCGTTCTTAGAAAGAATTGCTGTTACCAACTGAGCTTTGAGATCTGCACCGGCACCACCTACGAGTGCGCTTCGGAGCTCAGAGGAATCAAGAAGAGCACGGGATGCGCTAAAGAGTTCATCCTCAACGCGATCTAGCTCATTATTGATATTGGCAGCAGATGCTTCTGCTTCGATGGCTAGTTGCTCAAGAACGTAGATGACATCTTTAGTTGCAGACCAGCGGAGAGCAGCGATATCTGAAATCAGAGTCGATGCCTCCTTGCCAATCTTTGCGCCAAAGAGATCTGCGATGAGAGCGTTCTTGGCAGCAATATCTCGCGATGGATCAGTGATCGCACGGCGAAGAGATGTATTGCCAGCAAAGACTTCTGCGGCGAAGAATAAATGTGTGGCAATCTCGGATGCGGTTGCAGCGCTTGCGCCCTTGACGGCAGCATCGAGCTTGCCGCGTGCAATCACAAGTGATTGACGGCTGCTTC
>JBEANF010000023.1:0-15647 GCA_041165585.1 Actinomycetota bacterium
GACAGTGGTGCGCGCATTACAAGCCCACTCCAAACTGACGAGTAAATCTCAAATCGCCTTCAACAATGTCATGCATGTCGGTAATTCCGTGGCGAACCATCAAAGTTCGCTCTAGGCCCATACCAAAGGCAAAACCTGAATACATATTGGTATCTATCCCACAGGTTGCCAGCACGCGCGGATTTACCATGCCACAACCTCCCCATTCAATCCATCGACCGTTGAAGAAAATGTCTACTTCTGCACTTGGCTCAGTGAATGGAAAGAACGAAGGACGAAGTCGCGTGGTTACATCTGGGCCGAACATGTGACGTGCAAAATTATCGAGAGTTCCTTTGAGGTGGGCCATCGTAATTCCCTTATCAACTACCAAACCCTCGACCTGATGAAAAACAGGTGAGTGGGTGGCATCGAGTTCATCTGCCCTAAAGGTGCGACCTGGGCAGATTACATAAATGGGAGGTTGGTGATCAAGCATCGTGCGAATCTGCACTGGTGAAGTATGGGTACGAAGGACGATTCCAGATTCAATAGGTTCAATAAAGAAAGTATCTTGCATTGTGCGAGCTGGATGATCTGCTGGAATGTTGAGCGCGTCAAAGTTAAGCCAGCCCGATTCGAGCTCTGGCCCCTCGGCGACAGAGAAACCCTGTTCAATAAAGAAATCCGAGATTTCATTTTTGATGATTGTAATTGGGTGTAGACCACCTTTATGAGCTCGCGATGCTGGAAGAGTGATATCTACAACCTCTTCGCGAAGAACTCGTTCATTCTGTTCACGCTCTAATTTTTCAGTGGCATCTTCAAGGGCTTTAGTAATTGCAGCCTTGGCCTCACCGATAATCTTTCCTACCGAAGCTTTCTCTTCCGCAGGCAGTGAACCCAAGGCTCGACTGGCAAGAGAAATGGGCGCTTTATCTCCCATGTGAGCAAGGCGAGCATTTTTGAGCGAATCAAGATCTGTAGCTGCTGAAAATGCTTTCGACGCCTGCTCTACCCACTGGGAGACTTCAGCCTGATTCATGGGTCGTATTCTAACCGCGAGAAGGTCGAGAAAGCGCGAACATTACGATCGAAGCCGCCGCTGAAAGATTTAGGCTCTCTGCTTGGCCAGACATGGGAATTGCAACTGTTCTTGCCGCAACCGAAAGTTGCTCCGAACTAGTACCAGATCCCTCATTTCCAAAGATCGCTATACAGGAGCGAGAAACTCGAAAATCTTCAATCGACTCAGTGGCGTGTGAAGAGAGAACTATGCATTCTGGATTCTTCAGAGCCGATACAACATCTGCAAGCTCAAGTGATTCAAATACAGGAATGTGCCAGAGCGAACCTGCAGTGGCTCGGACGACTTTAGGAGAAAAGAGATCAACGCTCTCTGGAGATGTAATCACTGCACCCGCGCCAAATGCTTCTGCTGATCTTAGAATTGTTCCTGCATTTCCAGGATCTTGAATCCGATCCAAGTAAATGAGAAAAGAGTTTTCACTCAAATTCAGTTGCGATAGGTGATACTCGGGAATTGAGCAGACCATCAATATTCCTTGCGGCGAGACGGTTGATGTCATTGCCTGCATGACGCTTTCAGTTACCTCAATACAATTAACCTCAGAGAGATCAAATTCGGTTACACGTGCCAAGCCACTAGGACTCAGATAGAGAGTTTCAATCGCAGGTCCATCCGTTGAGTTGAGACCTTCTCGTAGCGCTTGGATTCCCTCCGCAACAAAGAGGCCAGTTTCTGCGCGCTCCTTTCGCCCCCGTGAACCAATAAGAGCCTTCACGCGCCCAACATGGGGCGAGTGAAGGCTCTCAATCATTGGAGATTTCCGCAGCGTAGAAAATTACGCAGAGACCAAGCTCTTACGAGCAAGATCTACAAGAGCCTTAAATGTTGCTGGATCGTTAATCGCAATATCTGATAGAACGCGACGGTCAACTTCGATTCCAGCTGCTTTGAGACCCTGGATGAAACGGTTATAGGTCATTCCGTTCTCACGAGCTGCTGCGTTAATGCGCTGGATCCAGAGCTGACGGAAGTCGCCCTTCTTATCCTTGCGATCATTAAAGGCATAGACCATTGAGTGCGTAACTTGCTCTTTTGCCTTAGTGAAAAGACGTGAGCGCTGACCGCGGTAACCTGCTGCACGCTCGAGAGTTGTACGACGCTTCTTTGCTGCGTGGACTCCACGTTTTACTCTTGCCATTTAGCGCACGCTCCTTACTTCAAACCAAGCATGCGCTTGGCTGTCATTGTGACGGTTGACTTTGCTGACTTCTCTTGGCTAAGACGACGAGTGACACGTGATGACTTGCGCTCCAAAAGGTGGCGCTTTCCTGCACGCTCATGCATGATCTTTCCTGATCCTGTGACGCGGAAGGTCTTCTTCGCACCACTGTGGGTTTTCATCTTTGGCATTGCTGTCTCCTGTGCCTACTCGGTTTTTGCTGCTCGTACTTCTTGCTTGGCTTTCTCAGCAGCAGCTCGCGCTGCCTTCTGTTGTGCCACTGCTTCGGTCTTCTTTTTCGTCGGACCTAATACCATCGTCATATTTCGACCCTCTTGCTTAGGGGCGAACTCAACGAATCCATGCTCTGCAACATCTTCTGCAAGACGCTGCAACAACTTAAATCCCATCTCCGGACGAGTTTGTTCACGTCCACGGAACTTCATCGTGATCTTTACCTTGTCGCCGCCCTTAAGGAATTTTTCGATTGCGTTCTTCTTGGTTTCGTAATCGTGAGATTCAATCTTGGGGGTGAGTCGCACTTCCTTCACCACAATGTGGGTCTGGTTCTGGCGAGCTTCGCGTGCCTTCTGTGCTGCTTCATATTTGAACTTTCCAAAGTCCATAATCTTGCATACAGGCGGGTTAGCGTCTGGAGCGATCTCAACGAGGTCAAGACCGATCTCATCTGCCATTGCTAACGCTGCCTCGATATCTACAACTCCAACTTGCTCACCGGTGTAATTGATGAGACGGATTTGAGGTGTGCGGATTCGATCGTTGATGCGCGGTTCAGTGGTGATTTCTGCTCCTTCGGTTGGTCTTTGCATTTCTTCTGATGTAACGGAAGTTTCTGCACGAGGACACCGCGAGACAGTGAAGAGTTGAGCTCATAGAGCCTTCTTCATCCGACATAACCAGCCCGCCTAAGCGAAGAAGGTGGGAGCGGTGAGCTCCTCTTGCAGTAACGAAGTTCCGCTACTGGTCTATGTCAGAGAATACCCGAGGTGGGGCTCAATCAAGAAATCGAGTGGATTCCTACTCACGATCAACCAGAGCATTAGGCGCTGGGGCTGGGCAGCTCTGGCCAGGGGCGATGACCCCTTCGAAGTGCCACCATTCATTGGCGTAAACCCGACACAACCCAAAACGCCAGCCATTGCGCTCGAGCCACAGCGCACTCTCTGGCCCATACGGATAATTCACATCAATTGCCAGACCCTTTGGGTGGTGTGAAAAATGTGGTGGCAGAACCCACTTTGCCGCTTCGGTTTCATCGCCATGCTCGCCAATAGCACGGGCAAAGAGCGCCTCTTGTCTGGCTAAAGATCTAAATCCAGATGTGATCTGTATATCTACACCCTCACCGCGAGCAAATGCTTGAGCTACCTGAAAACGCTTCTGAAGAAGTGGGTGGAGTGCATCAACTACCCCGTCAGAATTGACGTTCTCAGAAAGCGGTTGATCACCAAGGTAGATAAGTTCTTCAGGACATTTTTCTGCGCTAGTTTTTATGGATGACAATGCGGTGAGATCAAAACACTCAGTCAAAGTTGATTCTACAATTGCTACATTTGCACTTTCCTGATCAGGAGTCGCGGTGCGAAAACTGTAAAAGAGCACTCCGCCAATAATCGGTAGTGCTACTGCAAGAGTCAAGAGAGATTTCTCTTTATGCACCCATCGCATGAAGCCCGCCATCGACGTGGATAATTTCTCCCGTTGTCTTCGGAAACCAATCGCTAAGTAGGGCTACTACAGCTTTGGCAGCGGGTGCTGGATCAGTGACATCCCATTCAAGTGGCGATCTCTCGTTCCATACTTTCTCAAATTCATCAAAGCCTGGAATCGACTTTGCCGCCATAGTTCTAATTGGTCCGGCAGCAACAAGATTAACTCGAATGTTTTCTCCGCCTAAATCTCGTGCCAAATAGCGAGAGGTAGATTCTAGAGCCGCCTTTGCAACTCCCATCCAGTCATACTTTGGCCAGGCTACGCTGGCGTCAAAATCCAATCCAACAATGGATGCACCTTCTTTAAAGGTCGGGCGACAGGCCATGGTTAATGATTTAAGTGAATAGGCAGAAATTTGAACCGCAGTCGAGACATCCTCCCATTGGGTGTTGAGGAAATTGCCGCCGAGGGCAGACTCTGGTGCGAATCCGATCGAATGCACCACACCATCAAGATGTGGGAGATGATCCTTTACCTTTTCGGCCAGTGCATCAAGATGAGATTGATCGGTGACATCGAGTTCAATGATGGGCGCCGGTTGCGGAAGACGTGCTGCGATTCGGGTCGTAAGACTCAGTGCGCGACCAAAACCAGTCAGTAGAACGTTTGCTCCCTCTTCCTGCGCAATCTTTGCAATGTGAAATGCAATAGATCCATCAGTGAGGACCCCAGTAACTAAGATATTTTTTCCCTGCAAGATTCCCATTGTCAGTGCCCCATTCCTAATCCGCCATCGACAGGAATAATCGCACCTGTGATGTAACTTGCTTGCGGTGAAGCAATAAATGCCACAACGTCGGCAATTTCTTCTGCACTACAGAATCGTCCCAGTGGAACCTGGGCTGCGATTTCTCCACGTCGTTTCTCATCGAGCTCGGCAGTCATATCCGTCTCGACAAAACCCGGAGCAATTACATTTGCAGTAATTGAACGAGATCCAAGTTCACGCGAGAACGATCGCGCCATACCAACAAGACCTGCCTTGCTGGCTGAGTAATTAACCTGTCCAGCAGCGCCTACTCCCCCTACGACTGATCCAATAAAAATCAGCCGACCACGTTTTAATTTCAATAGACCTTTTGTCGCTCGTTTGGCAACGCGAAAAGCGCCTGTGAGATTTGCATCTATGACTGTGGTGAAATCCTCTTCGCTCATTCTCATCACTAAGGTGTCTTTGGTAATGCCAGCATTAGCGACGATTACTTCGGGGATTCCCCACTGTTCTTCGATCGCAGTAAAGGCCTCATCTACGGAACTTTCTGATGTGACATCCATCTTGACATTGTTATATCCAGCCGGAGGTTGACCCGATCGATATGTGATCACAACCTCAAACCCTGCACCTTTGAGGGCCGAGGCGATGGCTAATCCAATGCCACGATTTCCGCCTGTAACGAGTGCTAACTGGCTCATGTGTCCAAACTTACCTTGCTACCCTGGCGTAACCTGTATTTGAAGTCGCTCATATCGACATCGCCACCTACTCTTAAGGCATGGCAACGTCACATAACTCGGGCAAAAATGAGGTGTATGACGTCACCAGTGCGCCAAAATCATTAACCAGCGATCTCTCGGGGCGACAAAGGCGATATTTCATCTCGATGATGATCCGTACCCTCTGCTTTATTCTCACAGTTGTTCTTCCTAGTCCATATCGTTGGTTTGCTCTTGTGGGTGCAGTGACCCTTCCGTATATCGCAGTCGTTATCGCTAATGCTGGGCGAGAGACCATTAATCCGGGTTCAGCCTTGCTTTCCAAGAAGCCGCGCTCTCTTTCATAACTACACTTCTACTTGTGAAGCAGGTTGGCGAGAAACACTCAATCTTTAAATCATTTGTTGCCTTGCTCTTAATTGCTGGCTGTTTATGGGCTTCACAATGGCAATTTCATCGGGGCCAAGATCGCAAGGCTCGCAATGACAAAATCGAAGAGCAAATCAGATATCCCGCCGTAGATTTAGCAACACTGACAAATGACGTTAACGCCAATGAATGGCGGGCGGTAAACGTCTCCGGTAAATTCGATCAATCCAATCAAATTCTTCTGCGCAATCGTTACTTTGAAGGTAAGTACGGATATGCAATTTTGACTAGATTTACAACATCAACGGGAGATGTTATCTGGGTAGATCGAGGGTGGGTGGCAGCTGGAGATACTGCAACGCAAGCACCTGATACACCACCTGTTCCCGGTGGTGAAGTGACCATTAATGCGCGACTTAGATTAGATACATCACTTCCATCAGGATCATTCTTTGCGCTGCCCATTAATAGAGATGATGGGCTTGTCAGTAAGCTCAATGCTCAATCTGGACTTGCCTCTGAAGATTATTATCTAGATCTAATCTCTGGATCTGATCCATTACTAACTCCGGCTGCTCCTGCCGAAATTCCACCATTGAGCGATGGGCCGCACCTTGCATATGCAGTGCAGTGGATACTCTTTGCAGGGCTAGTAATTTACGGAAGATATCTAATTCGAAAGATGGATTTAACTAGCAGTCAGGTCTTGGCGGGTGAAGAGCTCTGAGTAAAGTCCACCCTGAATGATGAGATCTTCGTGACGACCTCGCTCTGCAACAACTCCATCGTTAATAACTAGAATCTGGTCAGCATCCATAACAGTGCTAAGACGATGTGCAATCACGATACTTGTGCGACCTTTAAGCGCTTGTTTGAGGGCTTCCTGAACCAGTGATTCATTCTCTGAATCCAGATGTGCGGTAGCTTCATCCAAAATCACTACAGCAGGTGATTTCAATAAGAGTCGCGCAATTGCTAGGCGCTGTTTTTCGCCACCGCTAAGGCGATGGCCACGCTCACCCACCATAGTTTCCAATTTCTGCGGAAGAGAATCAATCAGACTCCAGATTTGAGCTGACCGGCATGCCTCTTCCATCTCTTCGGGTGTGGCATCCGCCTTTGCATAACGTAAGTTTTCGGCGATAGTCTCATGGAAGAGATGTGCATCTTGCATCACCACGCCAATGGCATCTCGCAGGCTTCCAAGTTTAATATCTCTAATGTCTTGTCCATCAATTTCAATGGAGCCCCCGGTGACATCATAAAGCCGCGGAATGAGAGCACTAATAGTTGTCTTGCCTGCACC
Source organism: Actinomycetota bacterium (assembly GCA_041165585.1). Lineage (GTDB taxonomy): Bacteria > Actinomycetota > Actinomycetes > Nanopelagicales > Nanopelagicaceae > Planktophila. The sequence continues at coordinate 7,072 of JBEANF010000023.1, forward strand.
CGATGGACCGACGAGAGCTGTCAGAGTTCCCGGCTCTGCTACGAATGAAATCCCCTTGAGAATCTCGCCTGAAATTACCGTCTCAAGTTTGGCTGCCGATTCAAGTGAGGCTAAAGAAATTTCATCAGCCTTTGGGTATCTAAAAGTCACATCTTTAAATTCAACTCGTGGCATGACAGTTTCAAGCGCAATTGCTCCGGCTTTGCTGGAGACCATAGGTGCAAGATCTAGAACTTCAAAGACTCGTTCAAATGAGACAAGGGCTGTCATCACATCAATGCGGATATTCGAAAGTGCTGTAAGAGGCCCGTACAGGCGAGCAAGTAGTGCGGTAACAGCGATCATTGATCCAACGGTGATCGCACCACTAATTGCTAAATGTCCGCCGATTCCGTAAGCAAAAGCGGTTGCGATTGCCGCAACGCTAGTGAGTGAGATGAAGAATAGGCGGTTAAGAAGGGCCAGTTGGATACCAATATCGGCGACTTTTCTGGCACGTGAGCGGAAATACTCTTTCTCGCTGGAGTACTTACCGTACAACGCTACAAGAAGTGCGCCCGAGACGTTAAAGCGTTCGGTCATCGTGCTCGACATCTGTGCATTTAACTCAAAGGATTCACGAGTAAGAGATTGGATCTTTCGGCCAACCCACTTTGTCGGAAGGAGAAAGAGCGGCAATAGAGCAAGTGAGAAAAGGGTGATCTGCCACGATAGAAAGAGCATGGTGATGGTAACTAGGGCAAGACTAATGACGTTACTAATAACGCCTGAGAGGGTTGCCGTAAATGCCTGTTGAGCACCCATGACATCCGAATTAATTCGCGTTATGAGCGCTCCGGTTTGCGTTCTGGTGAAGAAGGCGATTGATTGTTTCTGCACGTGAGCAAAGACTTCAGAGCGCAAGTCGTAAATTAGACCTTCACCGATGCGTGCAGAGAACCATCTGCCAATGACATTCATAATCGCATCGACAAGAGCTAACCCTCCAACTATCAAAGCAAGGCTGGTGACGAGTTGACCGTTTTTGGGGATTACTCCCTCGTCAATGAGCTTACGCAGCAGGAGAGGTGTTGAGACGATTAAGAACGCGTCAACAACGACCGTTGCTAGAAAGAAGACGAGATAGGTGCGATAGGGGCGGGCGTAACTCAGGATCCGCTTGACGGTTCCTGGTTTGAGCTTTGCCTCCTTGACTGAAGGATCGGCTGTAATTGACCTAAAGGTCATCCACATCGCATGTTGGGACATGGATTAAACGGTAAACCCTAAAGCCCTTAACTGTTCACGGCCATCATCTGTGATTTTGTCTGGCCCCCATGGTGGCATCCACACCCAGTTGATCTTAACATCTGAGGTGAGAGGTGCCAGCGCCTGTCGAGTCTGATCTTCAATAACATCTTGAAGAGGGCAGGCGGCAGAAGTAAGAGTCATATTGAGGATTGCGATGTTGCTTTCGTCAACCATAACATCGTAAATCAAGCCAAGATCTACAACATTAATTCCAAGTTCTGGATCAACAACATCCTTCATGGCCTCTGTTACATCTTCTACTTTTGCGCTCATTATTACCTCTCAACTATTGGACAATTCTATAGTGTTTTACATGCTCTGTGCTTGCAGTGAGGCATCCTTTATAGCCATCCATCCAAGCAGCGCGCACTTAATGCGGGCTGGGTACTGCGAGACACCTGCAAGTGCCACCGCATCTTCAAGGGTGGCCTCATCTCCAGTTTTCTTGCCCTTACTCTGCATCAGGTCCACAAATTCATCGGTCAAGGCTTGCGCACTTTCAAATGTTCTACCCTTTAAGAGTTCACTTGCAATGGAAATACTGGCTTGTGAAATTGAGCAGCCAACTCCATCCCATGTTATTTCGGAGATCTTCCCATCTGCGATGGTGATATTTAGTGTGATCTCATCGCCACAGCTGGGATTTATATGATGTACCTGAACATCATATGAAGCTGCCAAGTGCTTATTGAGAGGATTTTTAAAGTGGTCCAAGATCACCTCTTGGTAAAGGCTGTCGAGGTTCATTATTTGAAATACCTCATCGCATCTTGAATTCCGTTGATCAGAGCATCGTTATCTTCAATAGTGTTATAGAGATAAAGAGAAGCACGGGTTGTTGCCGGAACCCCTAATGAACGGGTCAATGGCCATGCGCAGTGATGGCCTGTGCGTACTGCAATTCCTTGGCTATCGAGAAACTGGCCCAGATCATGCGGATGAATGCCTCGAACTGTGAATGAAAGTGCTCCCCCGCGATGATCCATAGAGTGAGGACCAACAAGTGCCACTTCATCTATCTCAAGAAGTTTTTTAAGGAGATCAGCGGTGAGAAGATGTTCGTGTTCTGCAATTACATCCATGCCGATCGCACTTAGATAATCAAGTGCTGCACCTAGTCCAACAGCTTGGGCCATATTGGGTACTCCAGCCTCAAATTTTGCCGGAGCTGGTGCCCATGTAGCAGATGTCATGGAAACATCAGCGATCATCGATCCGCCTGTAAGAAATGGTGGAAGTTGCTCAAGGAGTTCGGCGCGTCCCCATAAAACTCCGACACCTGTAGGACCTACGGCTTTATGTCCTGAGAAGGCTAGAAAATCAATGCCGAGTGCTGCAACATCGACTTTCATATGTGGAACCGATTGGCAGGCATCTACGACAACAACGGCTCCAACAGAGTGCGCCGCTTGCACAATCTCATGCAATGGGTTGATCGTGCCAAGAACATTTGATTGGTGGGTGATCGAAACAACTTTGGTCTTATTAGTGATCAGGGTTGAAATCTGAGAAAGATCAAGACGCCCCTCGGGGGTGATTTCAAACCAACGAAGCTTGGCTCCAGTTCTGGCGGCTAGTTGCTGCCAAGGGATGAGGTTGGCATGGTGCTCCATCTGTGAGATAACAATTTCATCACCTGGCTTGATGTGGAATCGATTGCCAGCCACGGCATTTCCCATTGCGTAGGCGACAAGGTTGAGAGACTCGGTTGCACTTTTCGTAAATACAACTTCATCAGCGGCTGCGCCAATAAACGTTGCAACTTTGGCTCGCGCGCCTTCAAAGAGGTCGGTTGCTTCCTCCGCTAATTGATGAGCACCTCGGTGGACAGCTGCATTATGCAGGCGATAAAAATCAACTTCGGCGTCAATGACTGAATGCGGCTTTTGAGACGTCGCTCCACTGTCAAGATAGACCAGTCGCTTCCCATCGCGGATAGTGCGTTCAAAGATTGGGAAATCTTTGCGCACTGCAATGGGGTTAAAAGTCATCTTTAGATCGTCAACGATTAGGCGCTGACGTACTCCGCGTAACCATTAGCTTCAAGTTTTTCAGCCAACTCTGGGCCACCCTCTTCAACTACCTTGCCATTTGCAAAGACGTGAACAAAGTCCGGCTGTATGTAACGCAGAATACGCGTGTAGTGAGTAATTAGGAGAACTCCGATGTTATTGGCCTCCTTGGCACGATTTACACCCTCGGAAACAATGCGGAGCGCATCTACATCCAAACCTGAGTCCGTCTCATCAAGGATTGCAATCTTTGGCTTAAGTAACTCAAGCTGCATGATTTCGTGGCGCTTCTTTTCGCCACCAGAGAAGCCCTCATTGACGTTTCGTGTTGCAAATGAAGAGTCCATCTTAAGCGCTTCCATAGCGCCTTTAACTTCTCCAACCCATTCACGTAATTTTGGAGCTTCACCGCGAAGTGCAGTTGCTGCAGTGCGTAGGAAGTTTGATACTGAGACACCAGGCACTTCAACTGGATATTGCATCGCCAAAAAGAGTCCAGCGCGGGCACGCTCATCAACTGTCATCCCGAGAACATCTGCACCATCGAGTGTCACCGTTCCACCTGTAATTGTGTACTTAGGGTGACCTGCAATTGAGTAGGCAAGAGTTGATTTACCAGAACCATTTGGTCCCATGATTGCATGTGTCTCACCGGATTTGATGGTGAGATCTACGCCTTTGAGAATTTCTACATCTCCGCCTTCGGTGGTAACGCTTACCTTTAGGCCGCGAATTTCTAGTGTGCTCATCATTTTCCCCGATTAGATTTCAACTGTGACGGAGTCTCCGTCAACATGTACTTCGTAAGTTTTAAGTGGTGCAACTGCTGGAGGTGTAAGCGCTTCACCAGTGCGAAGATCGAACTCTGCTCCATGAAGCCAACATTCGATCTTAAAGTCTGTGACATCTCCTTCAGAAAGAGATGCATCTGAGTGCGAACAAGTGTCATCAACAGCAAAGACTTCATCGCCCACACGGGCAACGCAGATGCTCTTTCCATCTTTCTCCACTTTGACGGGCTTTCCCTCAAACAACTGCGATAGTTGCAAATCGGCCATTTACCTACCCGCCTTTGCAAGTTCATCATCGATGCGGGACATGAGGCGCTCTTGAATGGTTTCGATACCAATTTGAGAGACGATCTCATTGAAGAAGCCGCGGACGACAAGTCTGCGCGCATCTGCCTCATTGATGCCACGTGACATCAGATAAAAAAGTTGTTCATCATCGAAACGTCCTGTGGTGCTGGCATGACCTGCACCAACAATTTCACCAGTTTCAATTTCTAGATTAGGTACAGAATCAGCGCGGGCACCATCTGAGAGAAGAAGATTGCGGTTAAGTTCGTAGGTATCTGTTCCTTCTGCTGCGGAGCGAATAAATACATCACCGATCCAGACAGTGTGAGCATCTTGTCCAGCAAGGGCACCCTTGTAGTTGACACGCGATGTCGCATGAGGAACCAGGTGATCGACGAACATGCGATGCTCAAAGTATTGGCCTTCAGTGGCAAAGTAGACACCAAGAAGTTCAGTGCTTGCGCCAGGACCAGCAAATTCAAGAGTTGGGAGTAAGCGAACTACTGAGCCACCAACGGTTACCACGATTGAGTTAAATGTTGCATCACGATCGACTATTGCGTGGTGGCGACCAGCATGGACGGAGGATGCACCCCACTCTTGTAATGAGATGAGTGTGAGCTTGGCACCTACACCAACCTGAATTTCTAAATCTTCTCCCAGGCGCAAATCACCGGTGTTCTCTAGTACCACTATTGCACGCGAATGTGGCTCGAGAATTATCTGCACTCGTGCAAATTCAACTGCTGTGGCTTCGACACGTGTGCGAGAAAGTATCAATGGTTGGTCTAACTCTTGATCTTTTGCAATGCGAAGCTGGCGTACATTTCCGGTAAAGGCGCGAATGCGATTAATAATGATGTCATCAGTCTGTGAAAGAGCATCTGTCTCGACAGAGGTAAATGTCACTCCCGCAGGAAGATTTGATACAGGCTGGAGAGAATCTAATTCAACAGCCTGTGCACTTCCGTCATGCATTCCAGCAAGACGCTTAAGAGGAGTAAATCTCCACGCTTCTTCACGTCCACTTGGGGTGTGAAGTTCAAGGAGATTGGATTGAAGGGCGCTCATTAACCGACCGCTCCTTCCATCTGAAGTTCGATAAGTCGGTTGAGTTCTAGGGCATATTCCATTGGAAGCTCGCGCGCAATTGGCTCTATAAATCCGCGAACAATCATGGCCATGGCTTCATCCTCATTGAGTCCTCGTGACATGAGGTAGAAGAGTTGGTCATCACTGATCTTGGAGACTGTGGCTTCGTGACCCATCGATACATCATCTTCGCGGATATCAACGTAAGGATATGTATCTGAACGTGAGATGGTGTCGACCAAGAGAGCATCACATTTGACTGTGCTGGCTGAATGATGTGCGCCTTCCTGCACCTGAACTAGACCTCGGTAAGAAGTGCGACCTCCACCGCGAGCTACTGATTTAGAAATCACGGATGAGGATGTATGTGGGGCAGCATGCACCATTTTGGCCCCTGAATCCTGGTGTTGGCCAGGACCGGCAAAGGCTAGTGAGAGCGTCTCACCTTTTGCGTGTGGTCCCATCAACATAACAGCTGGGTACTTCATCGTTACCTTAGAGCCGATATTTCCATCGACCCATTCCATCGTTGCGCCCTCTGCACATGTGGCGCGCTTAGTAACAAGGTTATACACATTGTTCGACCAGTTTTGAATTGTTGTGTATCGAACACGTGCACCCTTCTTTACAATGATTTCAACCACAGCCGAGTGAAGTGAATCCGATTTATAAATTGGCGCTGTGCAGCCTTCGACGTAGTGAATGTAGGAATCTTCATCGGCGATGATCAAGGTGCGCTCAAACTGTCCCATATTTTCAGTGTTAATACGGAAATATGCCTGTAAAGGAATATCCACATGAACACCCTTAGGCACGTAGATGAAAGATCCGCCTGACCAGACTGATGTATTGAGGGCAGCAAATTTGTTATCGCCTACTGGAATTACCGTTCCAAAGTATTCGCGGAAAAGTTCTTCGTGCTCACGCAAGGCTGTATCGGTGTCAAGAAAGAGCACACCGAGCTTCTCTAAATCCTCACGGATTGAGTGATAGACAACTTCTGACTCGTATTGAGCAGCAACTCCTGAAACTAAGCGTTGCTTCTCTGCCTCAGGGATACCCAGGCGATCGTAGGTGTTCTTAATATCATCAGGTAGGTCATCCCAGGTAGTCGCCTGCTTCTCGGTTGAGCGAACAAAGTACTTAATCGTGTCAAAGAAAATTCCTGAAAGATCGCTGCCCCATGATGGCATTGGCTTCTTTTCAAAGAGGGAAAGACCCTTGAGGCGAAGATCGAGCATCCATTGTGGCTCATTCTTCTTAGCAGAGATGTCGCGGACTACATCCTCATTGATTCCACGCTTGGCTGTGGCACCAACATCGTTCTTGTCAGCCCAACCGTATTCATAATTTCCAAGGCCATCGAGTTCTGGATGTGCTGTTGTCATTATTGTGCCTTTCCGGCGGTAGTTGTCAGTTGTGGAATGTAGGTAGTGCAAACTCCGTCACCATGAGCAATCGTTGCAAGACGCTGCACGTGTGTTCCTAGGAGTCTTGAAAATGCTTGTGTCTCTGCCTCGCAGAGTTGCGGGTATTCAGCTGCAACGTGTGCAATAGGACAGTGGTGTTGGCAAATCTCTTCACCGGTCCCGCGTTTTTCTACGCTTGCGGCGTAGCCCTGTTCAGTAAGAAAAGTTGCTAGTGCATCAATCTTCTTGGAACGCTTTGCTAGATGAGGAGTTGCTTTACGCTCTATATCTTCGGCGCGCTGCTCTGCAAAGGCCGAGACTAGATGATCCCCGGATTGTGATGCCATAAATTTCAAAGCAGCAACGGCTAAGTCATCGTATGAGTGTTCAAACTGAGCTCTGCCAGCATCGGTCATTACAAAAACTTTTGAAGGGCGACCTCTGCCACGAGATGTAGCTACGCGAGGATCGCGAGCCTCCAAAATCCCGTCTGCGACAAGGAGTTCCAAATGGCGTCTAATTCCAGCAGGAGTCAGGGCCAGACGTTGACTGAGCGTACTCGCCGTCGAAGGCCCATTCTCTAAAATCGAACGGGCGATGGCATCGCGGGTGCGAATATCCTCACCAGGAGCAATTTCGATTTTCACAACAGAAATGTATCGTAATTAACCGAGGCCTTCTACTCGAAGAGAGGCATGGCTGGAATAGGCTAGCCATATGCGCCTGCGGACAGCACTCTTTGGGATCCTCCTCTTTTTGCAGAGCGCTCTTGTTGTCACAGGTGGTGCAGTTCGACTGACCGGTTCTGGACTCGGATGTCCCACCTGGCCAGAGTGCACTCCGGGGTCATACACGCCAGTTCCGCACCAAGAAGAGGGCCAATTGCATGCCTGGATTGAGTTTGGAAATCGTCTTCTCACATTTGCACTCTTGCTCTCAGCTTTAAGTGTCGTGCTCTATGTTTTAGTCTCAGGCAGAAAGGATCTCCGTCTTTTAGCTGCCGGACAGGTTATTGGAATTCTAGGTCAAGGTGTTCTTGGCGGAATTACAGTTCTCACCGATCTTCATCCGGCAACAGTTGCCAGCCACCTTTTGTTATCAATCTTGTTGATAGCAGGCGCAACCTCACTCTTCTCGCGCCGACATCAACCCCAAAAGAAAGTTGCTGCGCCCACCAAGACAATCTCTATCTTGTCCCGTGTTCACATAGTCGTTGCATACATCGTAATCATTCTAGGTACGATCGTTACTGGCAGCGGCCCTCACGCGGGAGATGAGAAAGCACCTCGATTTGGTTTTGATATCCAGACAGTGGCTTGGCTGCACGCTGATGCGGTGATCTTCCTCATGGGATTAACGATCGCATTTCTGGTTACTGGCTCTCTCGAACAAAGAACAAAGAAGGCTATCTACATTTTTCTCGGCATCGCTCTGGGCCAAGGAGCAATTGGTTATATTCAATATTTCACTGGTATCCCTGAAGCGCTAGTAGCAGCACATTTAATTGGAGCAACAATTTTCTGGATCGCGGCGTGGCGTATTCGGCTTACGGTGGTCCGCACTTCACTTGAGGAGAGAATATAAATGACAACAATGGCAAACTGGAGCACTCTTGATGATCGCGCCATCGCCTACGCCCGCGCACTCGCAATGGATGCGGTGCAGAAAGTTGGCAATGGCCATCCCGGTACGGC
>JBEANF010000024.1:0-47631 GCA_041165585.1 Actinomycetota bacterium
GCAAAGACTTCTGCGGCGAAGAATAAATGTGTGGCAATCTCGGATGCGGTTGCAGCGCTTGCGCCCTTGACGGCAGCATCGAGCTTGCCGCGTGCAATCACAAGTGATTGACGGCTGCTTCCTCCGAGATGAATTCTCACTACTTACTCTTCTCCAAGTCATTTAGAAAACGATCAACGATTCGTGACTGACGTGCTTGATCATCAAGAGCCTCGCCTACGATCTTTGATGCAAGTTCAACTGCGAGTGCGCCTACTTCGTTGCGAAGTGAGGTGACTGCTTGTTGACGCTCTGCTTCAATCGATGCGTGAGCTGCTGCTGTGATTCGAGCGGCTTCTTCTTGTGCCTTTGCGCGAAGCTCTTCAACAATTGCCGCTCCCTGTACGCGTGCTTCTTCGCGAAGAGTCTGTGCTTCTTCGCGTGCGCTTGAGAGTTGTTCGTTGTATTGAGCTAGAGCACGCTGTGCTTCAAGCTGGGCCTTCTCTGCACGCTCCATGCCACCTTGAATCGCATTGGTACGGTCGGTAAAAGCTTTTTCAAACTTTGGAACGACTGCTTTGCGAAGTACAAGAAATAGCAGAGAAAAAGCGATAAACCCAACGACTAGTTCAGCGGTATGCGGAACTAGCGGGCTAGCTTCTTCTGCAGCGATGATTACTGTGCGCATTTTTTAGAGTACGAATGCGAGAACGAGTCCGAAGAGAGCGAGAGCTTCAGCGAGCGCGAATCCGAGGAACGCGATTGGCTGTAGAACGCTACGAGCTTCTGGCTGACGAGCTACGCCGTTGATGTATGCAGCGAAGATCATGCCTGTTGCGATAGCTGGACCAATTGCTGAGAGGCCAAAACCAACCAGGTTGAGTGTGCCTTCCATGTTTTCTTACCTTTCGTTAGGTGGTGCGGTGTGTTGTGCTGAACTGCTTGGCCGCTCTAGTGCTCGTCGGCAAGGGCGCCGGCGATATAGAGAGCGGTCAAAAGGGTAAAGATGTACGCCTGTAGGCATTGCACCATGAATTCGAAGAATGTCAGCGCAATACCAAACAAGAATGAGAATGGAGCAAAGAGCTTCATGATCAAATGTGAGTCATTCATCATGTACTCGCCGCCCAAGATAAATACCAAGAGGAGCAAGTGCCCTGCGAACATATTTGCAAAGAGACGAAGTGAGAGCGTCAGTGGACGCACAAGGAAGAATGTCGCCAATTCAATAGGTGTGAGAAGAATGTAGACAGGCTTTGGAACACCTGGCATAAATGCGATGTCCTTGAGGTACTTAATCAGTCCGTGCTTGCGAACACCTACATAATGGAAGACAAAGAATGTAAATGCGGCAAGTACATATGGGAATGCAACATGTGACATCGAAGGGAATTGCAAGAACGGAACAATTCCGAAGATGTTATTTGTAAGGATGAAGACAAATAGTGTGAAGAGATATGGCACAAAGCGCATGAACTCGTGACCGATGATCTCCTTGGCCAAGTCATTGCGGACAAATCCGTAGATGCTCTCACCCACAAATTGGAATTTGCTAGGGACTACCGCAGCTTTACGGCTTGCAAGAATAAAAAATACTGAGAGTAAAACTACTGAAACCATCACAAGTAGAACCGGTTTGGTAAACCATTCAACGCCTTCAATTATTGGAGGAAGGTTAAAGTCCTTGGTGCCTGGCGGGACAAAGCCGTCGCCTTCAGCGCCTGAGAGAACTAACGCGAGCACACAAACTCCTATGTGATAGCAGGGATACCGGGGAAGGTGACAAGCAGGGCAACCTTATGGGGAAATCTCCCGGGTGTGAAATCCAACTAGTGAGAAATTGCTTACTCTCGCCCGCTAGCTACTCTCTTCCGAAGCGCAACCAGACGAGGTAAATGGCTCCGCCGGCTCCCACGAGTAGGCCAACCAGCGTCAGGTATGAGGTTCCAAGCCAGCGATCTGCCGCCCAACCCACGCCTCCCCAAAAAAGAAGACCAGAGATGAGGTATCCAAAGATCGACCACAGGGCATTTTCTTCGCGGTTACCGCTCATCGCACTTGGCTCCTTTTCGTGAACTGTACTAACTCTATTACCTGAATCTATCGCCAGAATCTATCGCCAGAATTGCACAGTGCAATGGTGGCCGATTAGGGCTTGGGCGGCAATGGTAGATGAACTTTGAGCGAGAGATAACTCTTGATCTCGCCTCCGAGCCACGCGGCGGTGAGCACGAGTGCGGTGATCCCGAATGAGGTTCGGTCGACTACCTCCCGCGAGGTGAACTTGGTAAGTACCAGTAGAAAGGCACCCATCACCATTACCTTGGCAAAGTAGGAGAACATCGCCAGCGCCATTGTCGCCATCGGATCGAGATTGCGTGAAAGGCGGGAAATGAGAAGGTGCACGAGAAAGAAGATCACAACCACAATCTGGGCAACGAGTGCGCCGTAGAAACCGTGCACTCCCTTGATGATGGAAAAAAGTGCGACACAGATGAGCCCGACTATTGCAGTTGGTAATAGTGCGCCTTTGAGCATCGCATTCTCGCTACTCTGTTGTGAATCGCTATTCGACATTAATAGTCTCCACTTCAGGTTTTCCGTGAGGATACATCTTGGATCTTCCACGAGAGAAAATTGTTGTAAAAATTAAAAGCGTTGTTGCAACCAACGCCGCAACCCATGTTGGCGCAAAGGCAAGAACGGTAACTGGAAAAGCTATCGTTGCAGTCCAGAGATACATAATGAAAGCGGTGCGCTGTTGGGTGTTTCCAGCGCGCATGATTCGATGATGAAGGTGTTCTTTATCGGATGAAAATGGAGACTTGCCAGCCTTAATTCTTCTGGTGATTGCCAAGATTAAATCCGCTAGCGGAATTGCAAGAACGGCCAAAGGTAATAGTAATGGCAGGGTTGCAGGACCTAGTTTTTCAGCAGAAATTGCATTGGGATCAACCTGGCCAGTTAGTGTGATTGCAGAAGCTGCCAACATCAATCCAAGGAACATCGAACCTGAATCTCCCATGAAGATCGCAGCCGGGTGCGCGTTATGGGCCAAGAATCCAATACAAACCCCCACAAGGATTGCTGTAATCAGTGATGGAGCACCTGCACGACTAAAGCCATAGACAACTGCTAAAAGATAGGCAAAAGCGAAGAAGGCAATGCCTGAGATTGCAACAATTCCTGCAGCCAATCCATCTAATCCATCAATAAAGTTCACCGCATTAATTGTCACAAGAACAATTAATACTGTTACAAGCTGTCCAATGCTCGGTGGCAGAGTGATAACACCATTAATAGGTAACCAAAGAATTTGAATTCCAAAGAGAAGAAGGATTCCGGCAGCAAGCGCTTGACCGGCAAGTTTTGTCAGTGCATCTAATTCGAATCGATCATCGAGCATGCCAAGGGCCACCAAGAAGGTTCCTGCCAGAAATATCCCCTGGGTCTCACGCCCGAATGACTTACCAACCAACTCTAAGTTATGGACGATGGCGAAGGTAATACTCATGGAAATCCACATAGCTAAGCCACCCCAGCGTGGAGTTGGTGTGGTGTGAACATCACGAGTACGAATCTGGGCAACTACTCCAAAGCGGACCGCCCATGTTCGAACAAGCGGTGTGACTACGTAACAGAGCGCTGCTGCTAGAAAAAGTGTGAGGAGGTACTCGCGCATTTAGGGAAACCTATGCTTGATAGATCGGAAACGATGCTGTGAGTGCATGCACTTCAGATTTGATTGCTGCATGCGCAGCAGGATCATCTGTCTTGATGGCACGAGCAATGAGGGATGCAATGATCTTCATCTGATCTGTTCCCATTCCCTGTGTAGTCGTAGCTGGTGTTCCGACACGAATTCCACTTGTGACAGATGGCGCTTCTGGATCAAATGGAATCGAATTCTTGTTAAGAACAATTCCGGCAGCCCCACAACGCTCATCTGCGACCTTGCCATTGACACCAGTTGCACGAATATCGATCAGTGCTAAGTGTGTCTGAGTTCCGCCAGAGACCGCACGCATTCCCTCAGCTTCGAGGGCTGCAGCTAGAGCTTGCGCGTTAACGATGACGTCTTTTGCATACTTTTGATAGGCAGGTGTTGCACATTCGGCGAGAGCAACAGCTTTTCCAGCAACGGCTGACATGATCGGCCCACCTTGCATTCCGGGAAAGACTGCCTTATCGATAGCCGGTGCATGTTCTGCCTTGCTTAAAATCATTCCGCCACGAGGTCCTCGCAGAACTTTATGGGTTGTAAAGGAGACGACATCTGCAAAAGGAACGGGAGATGGAATCGCCTTTCCGGCAACGAGCCCAATGAAGTGAGCAGCATCCACCCACATAATCGCTCCAACTTCATCGCAGATGGCGCGCACCTTCTCAAAATCAATGAGTGATGGGTATGCCGTCGCTCCTGAGCAGATCATCTTCGGCTTATGTGCAATGGCAGTATCACGCAGCTCGTCGTAATCAATTAATTCATTATCTTGACGCACTCCGTATGAGACTACGTTAAACCACTTGCCAGAGAAATTTACTTTAGAGCCATGAGTCAAATGGCCACCGTGTGGAAGTGACATCGCAAGGATGGTATCTCCCGGCTTGGTAAATGCTTGGTAAACAGCAACATTTGCACTTGCACCCGAGTGAGGTTGCACATTTGCATGCTCTGCACCAAAAAGTGACTTTGCACGTTCGATAGCGATCGTCTCTGCTACATCGACTTCTTCACAGCCACCGTAGTAACGCTTACCTGGATAGCCTTCGGCATATTTATTGGAAAGTGTTGAGCCCAATGTTGCTAAAACCGCGCGAGAAGTGAAGTTCTCAGAGGCAATCAGTTGCAAATTGGTCTGTTGACGATGCAACTCTGAGAGTAGAACTGCCGCGATATCCGGATCCTGCTGCGAAAGAAGTTCAAAATCTGGGCCATAAAAAGTCTCGGTCATGGCGGCAAGCCTAGCCTTAAGCGATAACTAGTGCGGGGATGACTTTCCTAATGTCACTCTGTGAGATCGCTCCCTCGCGCAGCAGGCGTGTCTGCGACAGGTCAATTTCTACATGAGTAGATGGCTGAGTAGGCGCGATGCCACCTGCATCAACAACTAAGGCAATTTCATGGCCCAGCAGATTGAGCTGAGAAACTTGGCTCAGTGGCAACTGTCCTGCAGGTGCTGCACTTGCACATGCAAGTGGTCCTGTTTCGGCCAAGAGCGCTCTTAGAAATTCGTGTTGTGGAATGCGAACGGATACCCAATCAAGTTCTCCATCATCGCCTAAATCCCACGACAAGCCACGTTGCGGACGAAGAGATAGAGAGAGCGCACCTGGCCAAAACGAATCCATCAGGAGGCGTGCATCTTCTGTGAGATCTCGCGCTATACCATCAATCATCTTGGTATCTGCAATTAATACTTGTGCCTGAACTCCAAGTTGATCTCCACGAAGCACATGCATGGCTCGAACGGAGTCGTGGCTAAATGCATCGGCCAGATATACGTATCCATTGTCATGAGGGGCAACAATTACAAAGCCATCACGGATACATTTTGCAGCAAGCCCAACGTGCTCTTGTGGGTTGGCTTCATCAAAAGTAACTTCGGTTGCCACAAATGTCTCTACCTTCTCACCGCAGTGGTGTAGCGGGGGCGATCATTGAGATCTTTGTGGCAGACAATATCTATAAAGTGTTCGCTGAGTAAGAGTGCGAGTGCATCGCCTTGATCTTCAGTGTGCTCGAGGGCAAAGAACCCACCTGATTTCAGTAGCCGAGCTGCGGTATCTATGAAGCGACCAGGAATGTCTAGCCCAGTCGGTCCACCAAAGAGAGCGATCGCAGGCTCGTGGTCTACAACATCTGCTGGAAGCACCTGGCTATCTGGCACATATGGTGGATTTGCAATAACCACATCACACTTAACACCCTCCAGCGCATCTACAACATCGCTTTCGACGATGCGTACTTGTTCGTTGATGCGAGCAACATTCTTCTTCAACCATTCAATAGCTGCTGGGTCTTTCTCAACAGCGATTACCCGGGTCTGAGGATTTTCAGTTGAGATTGCAAGAGCTAGCGCACCTGATCCAGAGCCAAGATCTACAACGCTGATTGCGCCAGTGAGGGATTGGCAGTGATCAAGAACTGATTGCACAAGTAACTCAGATTCTGGTCGTGGAACAAGAACGCCAGGTCCAACTTGGATTTCCAAATAACGGAAGTAAGCAACGCCCGTAAGGTATTGCAATGGTTGGTGTGCAGCTCGCGCATCTAGCAACTTCCAGAAAGTCTCTTCTAATATGGTGAGGTCACCAAAATTAGCTAAGCGATCTTCAACAATGACAGGGTTGTGTAAATCCATACGAGAGATTCCCAACGCATATGCCATGAGATGTTCGGCATCAGTGGGATCTACTCCAGCTTGGCGCAATTGATCTTTGCCTGAACCTAGGAATTCTTTAAAGTTCATCTGCCAAGGCCATTAATTTGTGGAAGCAAGCTTTGCTGCCTTATCGGCATCAAGGAGCGCTTGAATAACATCATCAAGTTCGCCATTGAGAACTGCATCTAAGTTATTTGATTTGTAGTTCACGCGGTGATCGCTCAAGCGGTTCTCGGGAAAGTTATATGTACGAATGCGCTCAGAGCGATCTACTGTTCGCACCTGGCTCTTACGTTCTGCCATGGCCGCAGCTTCTGCCTTTTCTTGGGCATCGGCAAGCAAGCGTGCGCGCAGGATACGAAGGGCAGACTCTTTATTTTGCAGCTGCGACTTCTCGTTTTGGCAGGATACAACGATGCCGGTTGGAACATGCGTGAGGCGAACAGCTGAATCTGTTGTATTCACTGATTGTCCACCCGGGCCAGATGAGCGATAAACGTCTACTCGCACATCATTCATATTTAGTTCAACATCGACTTCTTCGGCTTCAGGAAGAACTAAGACACCAGCGGCAGAGGTATGAATGCGTCCCTGGCTTTCAGTTTCAGGTATGCGCTGCACACGATGCACTCCGCCTTCGAATTTCAATCGCGCATATGGTGTTGTTCCAGGTTCTGGTGTGCCCTTTGATTTCACTGCCATCGAAATATCTTTATAACCACCAAGATCCGATTCTGTGACATCGATGATTTCTATCTTCCAGCCACGCTTTTCTGCATACCGTTGATACATGCGTACGAGATCACCAGCAAAGAGCGCTGATTCATCGCCACCAGCTCCTGCCTTCACCTCAATGATGACATCGCGATCATCATTGGGATCTCGCGGCAGCAACAACTCTTCAAGACGGGTGGCTCTTCGCTCAACAGTTTCCTCTAGTGCTGGGATTTCAGATGCAAAGTCGGGATCCTCCAGCGCCATCTCACGTGCTGCCTCGAGATCATCGGAGGCAGATTTCCATTCATTAAATCCTGCAACAACTGGACCAAGTTGGGCATAGCGGCGACCGAGTTGGCGGGCCTTTCCTTGATCTTCATGGATAGAAGGGTCGGCCATGAGCTTTTCCAACTCTTGATACTCACGCACCATTTCATGTGCCGATGCAAAGCGATCGTTACTCATTACTGACTCCCTTCTTCAACTTTTCACTTTCAAATTTCTTCATCGTTGATGCATTAAAAAATAAAGAGACCGCGCCGCTAGCCGTGAAGGCAAGCGAGGCGGTCTCTTTGAAAAGCTAGTTAGCGCTCTTTTTTCCGAAGCGCTCTTCGAACTTAGCTACGCGTCCACCAGTATCGAGGATGCGCTGCTTGCCAGTGTAGAACGGATGGCAGACTGAACACACTTCCACATAGATTGAACCGCTTGCAACTGTTGAACGGGTAAGAAACTTCTCGCCGCAACCACAGGTTACCTGGGTCTCTTTATATTCTGGATGGATCTCTGGCTTCATAATCATTTCCTCTGTTCGACTTGGGTCCTCGTATCGTGGCGATGCGGGGTGAACCAAGTAGTCGATTGATAAGGGAAAAGAGTATCGGCTCACCCCCGCACCTGAGAAATCGTCAACCGCTGCTAAGCGGAGATTGTGCGAAGAAGAGCCGATCTACCCCCGGAAAATCTGGGCTAGTTTCCTGACTTAGCCGCCTTAGCTGGCTTGGTTGGCTTTGCAGGGAGAGTTGGCTTGGTTGGCTTTACCGGCGCTGGTCCGAGAGCATCAACTGCTGCCTTAAATGTTGCTTGTGCTGCGGCAATTGCATCTTTACGAGTCTTCACAAGTGCATCGCGCTGCTCTTGAGTTGTGACTGATGTAAGTGCGGTTGTAAATGCTGTGTTGGCAGCAGTTACCGCTGCTTGGCGTGCATCTGCAAGTGGGCGAATTGCTGTCTGACGAGCAATATGTGCAGCTTGGTAGGCCGCCATATCTGCACGGTACTTATCGTGAAGTGCACGGACTGCTGTTGTGTAGGCAGCAATTGAATTTTGGAAATCAATTATTGCTTGTTCACGGGCTGTAAGTGTGTTCAGTGGTGCTGACGGAGTTGTTGTATCTGCAGCCAGCGCACCTGGTGTACCCAGAGCCAAGGCGAGGACTGTTACTGCTGCCAGCTTCTTAAATGGAATCATTTTCTAATCCTTCTCTCTTTGCCACTAGCCTCCACGCTATCTGCGCTGGCTATGCATGAAGAATGCGCCTAGACCTTGTGAAAATCGGGTGAAACCCTTTCGAGAATTGCACGGATCACATC
This sequence comes from Actinomycetota bacterium, assembly GCA_041165585.1. GTDB lineage: Bacteria > Actinomycetota > Actinomycetes > Nanopelagicales > Nanopelagicaceae > Planktophila. Next base: position 8,675 of record JBEANF010000024.1, read on the forward strand.
ACCAGAGGTTGCTCCAGTCGGGCAAAAAACCGTTTTTTTCGCCAAACTAGGGCCATGCCCAAGACGACCCACCCCACCAAGACGGCGCTGATTGAGTGTGCTGCAGACTTGCTAGAGAAGTATCGCTTCGATGAGATCACCGTTGAGATGGTGCTAGATCGTTCCAATATTTCAAAGGGTTCTCTCTATCACCATTTTGAAGATATCTACCATCTTCTTGAAGCAGCCATGATTGTTCGTTTTGCTCGCTATGTAGATACAAATATCGCAGCCTTACAATCATTACTTGCAACCGCAAAGACAAGCGAAGAGATGTATATCGGTCTTTCGAAGCTCTCAGCTGTGACACAAGGAGAAGGGATGAAGCGTGCACGACAAGAGCGTGCGTTGACGATTGGGCGAGCAATCACCAGTCCTCGAATGTCTATCTTACTTCGTCATGAACAACAGCGCCTTACAGATGTTCTTGTAGAAATCATTCGCAGTGCCCAGGAGCGCGGATTGGCCACCTCAGATATTGACCCTCATGCACTCGCCGTACTCATGCAGGCATGGACTCTAGGAAAGATTGTCGATGATCTCAGTGAGAACCCTGTCAATAACGATGCCTATCTTGACCTTGTCAATCGTGTGATCAAGGAAGTCTTCGTTCCGCAGAACTAACTACTTCAGAAATTACTTGGAGTCGTCAGGTCCTGACGTTGTCTTCTGGATCTGCATCAAGAATTCAACGTTTGACTTGGTTCCCTTCATCTTCTCAAGGAGAAGTTCGAGAGCTGCTTGTGGTTCAAGAGCATGAAGCACGCGGCGCAACTTCCAGACAATATTGAGCTCTTCAGTTCCCATCAGAATTTCTTCCTTACGGGTACCTGAGGCAACAACGTTGACTGCTGGGAAGATGCGCTTATCAGCCATCTTGCGATCAAGGATGAGCTCCATATTTCCAGTTCCCTTGAACTCTTCAAAGATAACTTCATCCATACGAGAGCCTGTATCAACCAGGGCAGTTGCCAAGATTGTGAGTGATCCACCATCTTCGATATTACGAGCTGCACCGAAGAACTTTTTTGGCGGATAGAGGGCAGCTGAATCAACACCACCAGAGAGGATGCGACCTGAAGCAGGTGCGGCAATGTTGTAGGCACGGCCAAGGCGTGTGATCGAGTCGAGAAGAACAACGACATCATGTCCAAGTTCAACCAGACGCTTTGCACGCTCAATAGCAAGTTCTGCAATCGTGGTGTGGTCATCTGCAGGACGATCAAAGGTTGAAGCAATTACTTCACCCTTAACGCTGCGCTGCATATCGGTTACTTCTTCTGGACGTTCATCAACAAGAACAACCATCAAGTGACACTCAGGGTTATTTGTTGTGATCGCATTGGCAATCGACTGCAAGACCATCGTCTTACCGGCCTTTGGTGGCGAAACAATTAGTCCGCGCTGGCCTTTACCAATTGGTGCGATCAAGTCGATGACGCGAGTTGTCAATACATTTGGTTGAGTCTCAAGACGTAGACGCTCTTGTGGATATAGCGGGACAAGCTTTCCAAATTCAACTCGACCGCGCGCTTCATCTGGAGTTACGCCATTGATGGTCTCCAAAGTAATGAGTGGGTTGTACTTCTGGCGTTGTTCACCTTCGCGAAGTTGGCGAACTTGTCCGGTAACAACGTCACCTTTGCGAAGTCCATATTTGCGAACTTGGCTCTGTGAAACGTAGACATCGTTTGGTCCTGGCAGGTATCCACCAGTGCGGATAAATGAGTAGTTATCAAGTATGTCGACAAGACCACCCACTGGAACAAGGACATCGTCCTCACCAATTACTGGCTCGCGATCTTCACGCGGTCCGCGGTCGCGATGGCGATCACGGTTGCGGTCACGTCCACGGTTGCGGTCACGTCCACGGTTGCGGTCGTTGCGATCGCCCCGATCTCCACGGTCACTTCGGTCATTTCCATCATGAGAATTATCGGATGAGTCGCCATCGCTCTGATCGTCGTTATCAGAATCATCGTTATTGTCACGGCCAGCATTGCGCTTTGCATTGCGCGCTTCACGGCGAGCTTCACGCTCTGCCTTTGCAGCTTCGCGGTTCTTAGCTTGTAAGTCTGCAATCGCTTCTGCGAGTTGGTCTTTCTTCATCTTCGCTGCGCCTTCGATGCCAAGTTGGGACGCAACTTCCCTTAACTTAGGGAGGGTCATGGCAGTAAGTTCAGGACTGCTAGAGCGAACAGGTTCTTTTTCGGTCATGTGTATCTTTTCAGTTTGGGGCTTGCCATACAGATATGGAGATCAAACCCAAGGGATTGTGTGATTTACCAACTTAATTCGCTGCCCCATACAAACGGGCTTTAAGGTGATAGGCAGACTATAGCAGGCTCGCTCCACGAACTGCAATATCAAGACTTTTCGCCTCAAAAGCATCGCCACCCACGCGCATCAACTGATCGAGCTCAGATTGATCGGCGACATGAAGGGCTAGAACTGTGGGACCTGCGCCCGAGATAAATGCGGCAACCCCTGCCTTACGAAGTGTGCGCATTAATTTAAGTGAGGCAGGCATTCCCGACTCTCTAAATTCCTGATGTAGGAAATCTTCTGTTCCTCTAAAGAGTAAATCAGGGCGATGAGTAAGTGCATGTGAGAGTAGGGCGCTACGTGCTGAGTTTGCAGCTGCATCCACATGTGGGATTGATTCAGGAAGCAACTTGCGCGCTTTGCTGGTTGATAATTCGTTCTTGGGAATAAAGGCGATCGCTCGAATGCGTGGATCCACTGCTAGTGGCAGAGCTTGTGCAACAAGTTTGCCGTGGTGATCTTCTTGCCATGCAATGGTTGCTCCACCAAATAGCGCGGCTGCAACATTGTCAGGATGGCCCTCCATACTTGTTGCTAAATCAAGAAGTGCTTCATCACTCATCTTGTCAGAGCCGGTAAGCACTAATGCACGAGCAAGAACTAATCCACCGATGATTGCGCTAGCAGAAGATCCAAGTCCGCGGCCGTGGGGAATGACATTAAGTGCTCGAACTGCAACACCTTTTGGTTTTCCGCCGAGGAAATCAAAACCTTTATACATCGCTTTAATGAGCAAATTCTTATCGGTGCGCGGAAGTGTGGTTGCACCTTCGCCGGCCACATCAATATCAAGTCCTGGTTCGTCCAAAATCTGGGCAACATAACGATCGTGCAGATCTAAAGCCAGACCAAAACAATCAAACCCAGGCCCCAAGTTGGCGCTAGTTGCAGGCACCTGAACCTGGATTGGATTGGCTTTAAAAGTTGGCTTAGCCATTTACTTTAAACCTAACGCCTTTGCAGCAGCTTTGACATCAACTGGAACAATTACTGGCTTCTTGGCAGCTTCAAGCGCATAAGGAATATCTTTTAGCCCATGTCCGGTAACTGTAATAACGATTGTCTTGCCACTTGGTAGCTTGCCTGCCTTCTTATGCTTGATAAGACCTGCTAGACCTGCGGCAGAGGATGGTTCAACAAATATGCCTTCTTTTGCTGCGATTAAACGATATGCAGTGAGGATTTCCTTGTCTGTTACTGAATCAATGACACCCCCAGAAAGGTCACGCGCTTCAACAGCTTGCGCCCACGATGCAGGGTTACCAATGCGAATTGCCGTTGCAATAGTGTCAGGATTCTTAACTACTTTTCCTTTAACAATAGGAGCTGCCCCTGCAGCTTGGAATCCGTACATCTGTGGCAACTTCGTAGAAATTCCATCTGCGCGGTATTCCTTGTAACCCTTCCAGTATGCAGTGATATTTCCAGCATTTCCGACTGGAAGAGCGTGAATATCCGGAGCATCTCCCAACATATCTACAACCTCGAAGGAAGCCGTCTTTTGACCTTCGATGCGATAAGGGTTTACAGAATTAACTAGTGCTACCGGATAATTTTCAGATAATTCACGAGCAAGGGTGAGGCAATCATCAAAGTTTCCATTAACTTGCAAAATTGTTGAATCATGAATCACAGCTTGGGCAAGTTTGCCCATTGCGATCTTGCCCTTCGGAATTAGGACAGCCGGAGTCATTCCAGCCTTAACTGCATACGCTGCTGCAGATGCTGATGTATTTCCAGTAGATGCGCAGATAACTGCCTTAGCGCCATCTTCTGCTGCCTTAGAGATGGCCATTGTCATTCCGCGATCCTTAAATGAACCAGTTGGATTTAAACCCTCATATTTAATCCAGACATTGTTGCCAAGTAGTTCAGAGAGATTGCAAGCATATATAAGCGGTGTGCCGCCTTCGCGCAGTGAGACTATTGGCGTCTTTTCACTTACGGGTAGGCGATGACGGTATTCCTCAATGACTCCACGCCACTGATGTGCGCCAGACTTTTTCTTGGATCCAAAGAGGCTCATAGAGAAGTCGATCCTTCTACTCGAATGACGCTAGAGATTTTTGAGACAATAGATAACTTCTTCAATGCAGCAACGGTGGCTTTAAGTTCGCCTTCCGTTGCACCGTGGGTAACGATGATGAGTTCGGCATCATCATCGCGGCCATTTTGGTCAACTGTCTGAATGGAGACGTGTTGTTCGGCAAAAGTCTGAGCGATGGTGGCCAAAACACCTGATTTATCTTGAACTTCCAGGCGGATAAGAAACTTAGTCTTGGTGGTTTCAATTCGAGCAATATCACGATCGGCATAGTCAGTCTCGCGCTGACCAATTGAATTCAGCGCGATATGACGCGAGACCGCAACAACATCACCAAGAATTGCCGAGGCAGTTGGTGCACCGCCAGCGCCGCGTCCGTAAAACATCAACGGTCCAGCCGATTCGGCTTCAATAAATACTGCGTTAAAGGCATCGCGAACAGATGCCAAGGGATGACTCTTATGTAGCAATACTGGATGCACGCGAACTGAAATTTCATCACTCGGTGTAAGTTCTGCAATCGCCAATAACTTGATGACGTGATCCATCGATTTAGCAATCTGCACATCTTCTAGAGTGATCTGCGAAATTCCTTCACGATACACATCATCGACTGTGACGCGTGTATGGAAGGCCAGGCCAGAGAGAATCGCCGCCTTTGCCGCCGCATCAAAACCTTCAACATCTGCAGTCGGATCAGCTTCGGCGTAACCAAGTTTCTGTGCCTCTGCTAAAACATCTGCAAACTCCCGATTATCTTCATGCATCTTGGTGAGGATGTAGTTGGTGGTGCCATTAACAATTCCCATAAGGCGCACGACATGGTCGCCGGCAAGTGAGTCACGCATTGGGCGAATAATTGGAATCGCGCCAGCAACCGAGGCCTCGTAGTAAATATCTTCTCCTTGTGCATAAGCTGCTGTGAATAGGTCGGCACCGTGGCTGGCTAGAAGCGCCTTGTTTGCTGTCACAATAGATTTACGATTACTAATTGCAGTAAGTATCAATTCACGGGCCGGTTCGATTCCGCCCATAACCTCAATGATGAGATCAATATCTGGATCATTGACAATCGACATTGCATCAAGAGTGAAGAGTTCATTTGGAATACCGGTACGAGGCTTAATCTCGCGCACTGCGATCTTGACTAACTCAATCTTTGCGCCAGCTCTGGTGGAGAGCTCGATCGTATCGGCCAAGATGAGGCGAGCCACTTCGCTTCCGACCACACCGCAGCCAAGCATGCCGATGCGTACCGGTTGGTCTGGGGATCTCATGTCTCTATTCTTTCACATCGAGTGCGAGGAGATCTGCCTCATTTTCGCGACGCACAATTACGCGTGCTTTTCCATTCTTTACTGCAACAACTGGTGGTCGAGGAACATGGTTGTAATTACTTGCCATGCTGCGGCCATATGCGCCAGTGGCTGGAGTAGCTAGCAAATCTCCAGGTGCAATATCGCCAGGCAGTTGAATATCGCGAATAACAATGTCGCCAGTCTCGCAATGCTTTCCAACAACTCGAGAGAGCACCAATGGCGCACTCGAAATGCGATTGGCAAGAGCTGCAAAGTACTCGGCGTCATAGAGCGATGTGCGAATGTTGTCACTCATTCCCCCGTCGACTGAAATGTAACGACGGGTGCTTCCATCTTCTAATACGACATCTTTTACTGTTCCAACCTCATACAAAGTAAAGGTTGTTGGACCAGAAATATTGCGTCCTGGTTCAAGTGAAATGATGGGAAGTTTTAAACCAGCCGCAGCGCATGCGCTCCTTACAGCCGCACTGAGTGATGGGAGAACATCCTCGGGCTCAACGGTTACTTCAGCTGGAAGATAAGCAATTGCGTAACCGCCGCCAAGATCTAATTCAGGTAACTCAACTCCATGAAGTGTTTTAACTTCAGCCATGAGAGCGATAATTCTAGAAGCTGCAAGTTCAAAGGATTCAGTTCCAAAAATCTGGGAGCCTACGTGGCAGTGGAATCCACGGAGTTCGAGTGAAGAGTGTGAGAGAACTTCGGCAACCGCTTTAAGTGCTGCACCACTAGCGATTGAAAATCCGAACTTCACATCTTCATGTGCTGTTGAGATCGATTCATGGGTATGTGCTTGAACTCCGGGAGTCAGGCGCAACATCACAGCCTGACGAACCCCGAACTTTCCTGCTGCCAAAGCTACTCGTTCAATTTCATAGAGTGAATCGATCACGATGGTCTTAACGCCAACCTGCACGGCACGTTCAATCTCTGCAACGGATTTATTGTTTCCGTGCACTTCAATCTTCTGTGGGTCAATTCCACCCGCAAGGGCAGCTGCCAACTCGCCGCCAGTACAGACATCGATGCCTATGCCTTCTTCTTTAATCCAGCGCGCAACATCAGTACATATAAAGGCTTTAGCGGCGTAATAGATGGTGCCAGCAGATGTCCCAAAGTGTGATTCCAGCGAATGAGCCCAAGAACGTGCACGATCTCTAAAGTGATCTTCGTCGATGAAATATGCAGGTGTTCCAAAATCATCTGCAAGTGTGCGGGCAGAAATTCCACTCATTGAGAGATGACCTTTATCAAATGAGACAGATGTAGACCACATATCTATCACATCCTCTCCGGAGCGCTCACACCGAGAAGGGCGAGGCCATTAGCTAGAACTTGTTTAGTAGCTGCGCAGAGCTGGGCGCGAGCCGATTGAAGAGGTGAGATTGCTTCATCACCCATCGGAAGCACTCGACAATCTGCATAGAAGCCGTGATAGACGCCGGCAAGTTCTTCCAGATAACGAGCAACGCGATGTGGTTCTCGATAGAGCGCCGCATCTGTAACGATGCGGGGAAACTCAGCCAGCGTTCCAAGTAATTCATTTTCGCGATCATGAGTGAGTTGGGATGGATCAAATGCGGTGAGCTCCATCGAAATTCCTAGCTCTGCCACATTACGAAGGACTGCAGCAATACGAGCATGAGCGTATTGCACGTAATAGACCGGATTCTCATTTGTATTGCGACGCAAGATATCGATATCCATCACCATGGGTGTATCAACCGGATATCGAATCAAGGTGTAACGGGCAGCATCTACCCCCACTTTTTCCACCAACTCTTCCAAGGTGATGATGGTGCCGGCGCGCTTAGAGAGTTTGACCTCTTCGCCACCCTCCATGATTTTTACGAGTTGGCCGATAAGAACTTCTACGTTGAAATCCGGCTTATCCCCGGCACAAGCGGCTGTGGCGCGCAGGCGATTGACGTATCCATGATGGTCGGCACCAAGCATATAAATACAGATGTCAAAACCACGTTCGCGCTTGTTGATGTAATAAGCGGTGTCAGATGCAAAGTACGTGAGGTCACCATTTGCTTTAGTTATTACGCGATCTTTATCGTCACCGAAATCTGTAGTGCGCAACCAGATCGCACCCTCTGATTCAAAGATGTGGCCTTGTGATCGTAACTTATCGATGGCATGTTCCACTGCACCTGCATCGTGCAGCGAACGTTCTGAAAACCAAACATCAAAGTGAGTATTAAAGGTATCAAGAACTGATTGTTGCTGAGCCAATTGAACTTTATAGGCTGCCTCTCGAAATGCTTCATAGCGAGTGGCCTCAGGAATTTCTTTGATACCAGGATTGTGTGCCACAACTTCTGTGGCTAAATCAGAGATGTAATCTCCCTGATATCCATCTTCTGGAATGGGCTGACCCAATGCTGCAGCTTCAACAGATTTTCCAAAGAGATCCATCTGATTTCCGCGATCATTGATATAAAACTCGCGGGTTACCGAAGCACCAGCTGCGGAGAGAACTCGTCCGAGTGCATCACCAACTGCCGCCCACCGTGTATGTCCAAGGTGTAGCGGCCCTGTTGGATTTGCACTAATAAATTCCAAGTTAATCGACGTTCCTGCGAGCGCAACACTTGTTCCATATTTCTGTGCACTTGTAAGAATGGTGCCTACCAATTCGGCTTGGCTACTTCTGTTCAAGGTAATGTTGAGAAAGCCCGGGCCTGCAATCTCGACTGCGCTCACCTCAGGTAGTGCAAATAGATCTGGGCGCAAGAGTTCGGCCACCTCACGCGGTGACTTGCCGGCGGGCTTGGCCAGCTGGAGGGCGACCGAGGTCGCATAATCTCCATGCTCACGATTCTTGGGGCGCTCTAAAGGTATGGTTGCTGGAATCGTTCCCACCAATTCTCCACGCTCGATTGCTGCGCCAACGGCAGCCGAAATCGCTGCTGCGAGGGCATCAGCCTGCGAAAGTGAGGACATGTCCCAAGGTTACCCGTTCGGACCTCCCTCATGCGTTTATCAAATCGTGACCAAAAAGGTAGTGACCCACAGGGGGTGAGCGAATACGCTCACCTTCGTCCACGTCCTCATGTCTGGCTAAAACAGATTTAGCCAGGGACGTGCACACCTTTCGAAAGGTAATAGATATATGGCAAAGCGCCGTCTAGTTATTGCTGGTGCAATTGCATCAGCAGCAGCTCTCTTGATCTCAGGTTGCTCAGGCAGCGATGATGCATCAAGCAAGCGTGCATGCATGATCCTTCCTGACTCAGAGTCATCTGCTCGTTGGGAAAATGGAGATCGCCCAGCGATGGATTCAGCACTTACAGGTGCAGGATTTGAAACTGATATTCAGAACGCACAAGGCGACACAGCTAAGTACGCAACAATTGCTGAGCAGATGCTCACAAAGGGTTGCGGTGTCATGATTCTTGTAGACCACCAGGGTGCAGGAATCCAGGTTGCAGCAACAGCTAAGGAAGCAGGAATCCCTGTTATCGCTTACGACCGCCCAATCGAAGGTGCTGACTACTACGTATCATTCGATAACGAGTCAGTTGGAGCACTTCAGGGTCAGTCAATTCTTGATGGTCTAGCAGCAGCTGGTAAGGATCCAAAGACTGCCCGTGTTATCTACGGTCAGGGTGATCCATCAGATGGAAACGCAAAGATGTTCTTCGACGGAGCACTTTCAGTTCTTGAACCAGCAGGCGTTAAGCCAATTCAGGAAATGGCTGGAACATGGGATGGAGCAAAGGCTGGAACATTGTTCGAGCAGGCTCTTACAGCAGTTGGTGGAAAGGTTGATGCAGTTCTTGCACCAAACGACAACAACGCTGCAAACATCATCCAGATTCTCGATAAGAACGGTTTGAAGGTTCCTGTCTCAGGACAAGATGCTTCACCAGCTGGTCTCCAGAACGTTCTTCTCGGAAAGCAGACAGCAACTGTCTACAAGCCATACACATTGATCGCAACAGCTGCATCAGATTTGGCTATTGCTCTCCTCAATGGTGAGACCCCAACTGCAGATAAGACACTTGCAGATGGAACCCCTTACATCGCTGTAACTCCAATTCTCGTTGGCCAGGATAAGGTCAAGGATGTAATTGCAGCAGGCGATGCTAAGTACGACGATGTTTGCACAGCTGAAGTTAAGGCTGCTTGCGACGAATTCGGCGTAACTGCTTAATTGAGTAATGCATAGACCTCCGCGCCGGCGCAAACTGTGTCGGCGCGGAGGCTTTTACTAGGTTGCATGTATTAGTACTCAAAGATTTTTATACCTCAGGGCTTGGAAGGGTTGATATGACATCGCAGACGCCGATTGTCGAACTTATCGGAGTAACCAAAAGTTTTGGTCCGGTAGATGTTCTCAAAGGAATTAATTTCACAGCTTATGCAGGCCGAGTTACCGCACTCGTTGGTGATAACGGCGCTGGAAAATCAACTCTGATCAAGGGGTTAGCTGGAGTTCAAGAGTATGACTCAGGTGTAGTCAAGTTTGATGGAGCAGAAGTTCATCTCTCCAGTGCTCGCGCCGCTGCAGCCCTCGGAATTGAAGTTGTATATCAAGATTTAGCACTCTGTGAAAATCTCGACATTGTGCAAAATATGTTTCTCGGTCGCGAGATGATGAATGGTGTCACTCTCAATGAACCGCAAATGGAATTTGAGGCCTCTAAGACTCTGACAGGACTATCTGTACGCACAGTAAAATCTGTACGCCAGAAAGTTGCTTCACTCTCAGGAGGTCAGCGTCAAACCGTTGCAATTGCACGTTCAGTCCTTCGCAATGCAAAGCTAGTCATCCTCGATGAACCAACGGCAGCTCTCGGAGTTGCGCAGACCGAACAAGTCTTAAATCTTGTTCGACGCCTTGCCGATTCGGGAGTGGCCGTAATCATCATTAGCCACAACTTGGCAGATATTTTTAAAGTTGCAGATGACATCGCAGTTCTCTACCTGGGCAAGATGGTTGCTAATCTGAAATCCTCAGAAACTAATCACCTTGATGTCGTTCAATACATCACTGGAGCTCGCACAATGGGAGATGAAGCATGAGCGTAACAATTGGTTCTGGCCACGAGGGAAATGTTCGTCAGCAGATCGATGCTTATGTTGCCCGTGTCAAGGGTGGAGAAATGGGAGCCCTGCCTTCACTTCTCTCACTCGTAGTTCTTACGGTGCTCTTTGCACTCCTCAACCCATATTTCTTTACTGAAATTAACTTTGCAAACCTACTGACTCAGACAGCCACGCTCATGATGCTTGCCATGGCTCTGGTCTTTGTCATTCTTATTGCAGAGATCGATCTATCAGCTGGTGTGACTTCTGGTGTGGCCATGGCGCTCTTTATCATCATGACCAATCGCTGGGATATGGATTGGCGCCTTGGAATCGTTGCGGGAATTCTGCTCGGAATCTTCATCGGTGCCGTTATCGGATTTTTCGTTGCAAAGGTGGGCGTACCATCATTCGTAGTTACTTTGGGGCTCTTTCTAGGTTTCCAAGGTCTACAACTTGCACTTCTCGGTGACGGTGGCGTTTATCGCGTCGAAGTTCCTGAAGTCAAAGCGATTATGAATGACAATCTTCCTGCCTGGATGGGTTGGGCATTCTTTGCTGCGGCAATGGTGCTCATGACTTTACTTAGTTTCTACGATCGCAGAGTTCGCACACGCAATGGTTTGGCTAATCGTCCAATTTCATTGCTCTACACCAAACTTGGATTTGCTGGCGTTATTGGAGCATCTCTAATTGCAATTTTGAACACCAACCGCAGTACATCAATGAAGGAAATTAGCGGTGTTCCCATTGTAGTGCCGATTGCCATCACTATTTTATTCCTTGGCACTCTCCTGTTGGATCGCACTCGTTTTGGGCGCCACCTCTATGCCGTCGGTGGAAATCCTGAAGCAGCACGACGTTCTGGTATTAAAGTTGTGAAGATTCGTATCCTGGCATTTGTGCTCTGTTCATTTCTTGCCGTGATTTCGGGAATCTTTAATGCAAGTCGCGTTGGAGCTGTTGAAGCTACTGCCGGTAAAGCAATCGTCCTCTCGGGTGTTGCGGCAGCAGTCGTAGGAGGTGTAAGCCTCTTTGGTGGACGTGGTCGTTTGATCCACGCTGCAGTTGGCGCACTTGTAATCGCAATTATCGATAATGGCCTGGGTCTTCTCGGTCTTCCAGCAGGAATTAACTTCCTTGTCACTGGTGGGGTCTTGATCTTGGCAGCAACTGTCGATGCGGTCTCGCGTAAGAGATCATCTTCGGCGCGCTAGCTAAACTGTCATGTCGTCCCGGAAAGAGCTGGCAGATTTTGCCGGCTCTTTCCTCTTTCCGAAATCATTTAATTCACCAATCGATGGTCATATCCAACTACGCATAGCTACCGCTCTCTTTGCATACGCTGCAGGCGATGCCTTTGGCGTGCAATATGAATTTCGAGATGGATACACGGTACGTAGCCACCTTTCTGAAATTCCAGATTGGCCATTGGGCGGAGTCAGTGATGACACGCTGCTGACTTTGCTCTCCATCAAGGCGATGGAGGCATCAACTGCTCCTCTTGCTGGTACCCGATTTGTCGAATTGCTGAGGGAGAACCTGCCAGCCTTGCGCGGACTTGGTCCAACAACACGAACAGCCGTTGGCCTGGAAGTCAAAGATTCTGAAAAACACTTTATTGGAAACTCCAATGGTGCCATGATGCGTACTGCGCTGCTTGGTATGGGATTTACTCCAGATGACGATCGTAATCGCAGAGATTGGATCTCTTCGATCGCTGAGGCTACACATAAACATGAGCGAGCAATCGCAACCTCACTCATTGCCTCAAAAATCTTTTCGCAATTATTGAATCATCCAAATGTGGATGTATACGGGACTGCTGAAGATGAAGCGCGCGCGATAGGTTATGAAGAATTTTTCACCTTGACATTTGATGCTGCTACTCAAGTAACGCTTGATCCACTGCACACACTCCAGGCGGTACTTTCGATCGCCAGTTCTGCTAAAACAGTTGAGGAGGCCTACCTTCAAGCATGTGCTCTTGGTGGAGACACAGACACTGTGAGTGCGCTCTCAGGTGCCATTACTTCTTTACGTTTTCCAGATTCACACAATTTCTACTCAATTCCCTGGATTAATCAAGTCCAGTGGAGAGAAATTTCTGATTCTGCCAGCGCTCTTGAAATCATCTATCGCAATCGCCACCGTTCAATCTGGATTGTCGGCCCTGTTGCTTGGGATAGCGTGCGCTATCACGATGGACGAACTATTGAAAGACCAGGTGGAACAGGAGCCAATGTTGCAATTGCCTTGGCCTCAACTGGGTCACGAGTTAACTTTGTCAGCTACTTAGGCGATGAAGAACTAAGTAAGAAGCTGGATGTTCACCTGAAGAGTTCAGAGATCAGCACTTTATACACTACAGAGATACCAGGCCCACCATCACATGTAGACATACCGGTAGATGCACAGGGCGAGCGCACGATTGTGGTCATCTCAGATGACAAACTCGATCAGGTAACGTTAAGTGGATTACCGATTCAATCGGGTGACATCGTTGCTTTTGTCTTGTGGCGAAATAACTTTGTACCAGATTTAGATCTTGCTCAAAAGGCCGGTGCAATTACAGTCGTTGGATCTGCAGCGCTTATGGATCCAGATGTTCACCATGCCGATTACTTGATTGGCTCCCGAGAGGATTTCAGGGGCGAATATTCTGTTGAATCTGCCCTCAAGCGATTCACATATGTTGTGGTCACAGATGGTGCACAAGGTGCAACGTTGTACAGTGCCGCATCATCAATCTATCAACCCGCTGAAACAGTCGAAGTTGTCGACACAACCGGGGCCGGTGATGCATTTCTATCTGGGCTACTGCACTACCTCGCTATCAATCAGAGAATTGATAAGGATGCTATGGCACTTGCTGCGCGTTGGTCGGCACTTACCGTTGCAACAGAGGGTTCAATTCCGCCCCGTTTTCACTAAGTGAACTTTCGCGCACGTAGAGTGGGAGCGATGTGTAACCATGTTTTTCACTTCGCCATTGGCCGCCGGTAACGCTTTGACCTGTGATGAGTGAAGTCCACTTACCCTCTGGCAGATAGAAATCGGCTACTCCCTCTGCGTTGAAGATAGGTGCAACCAAAAGGCTATCTCCGAGCATGTATTGACGATCGAGATAGAGACAATTGGCGTCTTCTGGAAATTCCATCATCATCGGGCGCATCATTGGAATTCCTTCGCGATGGGCAATATCTGCCATCTTCAAAATGTAGGGCATTAATGAAATCTTTAAATGGGTGAAGTATTTAGTCACGGTGACAGATTCTTCATCGATCAACCAAGGAACGCGATAAGAACCACTACCGTGCAGACGTGAATGAGATGAGAGCAGACCGAAGGCGACCCATCTCTTAAACACATCTGGATTGGGAGTCCCCTCAAATCCACCAATGTCATGGCTCCAATATCCAAAGCCCGATAGAGCCATACTTAATCCACCACGTAACGTTCCAGCCATAGATTCAAAGGTCGATTCATTATCCCCACCCCAATGAATTGGAAACTTCTGGCATCCTGCGGTTGCAGATCGAGCAAAGACGACCGTCTCTTTATTGGGTTTCTTCTCCAATAATTCAAAGACTGTCTTGTTATAGAGATATGGATAGTAATTGTGCATCAACATCGGATCGCTACCGTCAAAGTATGTGACATCGGTTGGAATTCTCTCGCCAAAATCGGTTTTAAATGAATCCACACCGATATCGATTAGCTTCTGTAACTTGGATTGGAACCACGCACAGGCTTGCGGATTTGTGAAATCAACAATTGCCATTCCAGGTTGCCATAAATCCCATTGCCAGACGCTGCCATCAGGGCGTTTGATGAGATAGCCCTTCTCCTTCGCCTCTGGAAAGAGCGATGACATTTGAGCAATGTATGGATTGGTCCAGACACAGATGCGATATCCCTTGTCATGTAATCGCTTGATTAAACCTGCCGGATCAGGAAATACCTCACTATCCCATTGAAAATCGCTCCAGCTAAACTCCTTCATCCAGAAACAATCGAAGTGAAAGGCGCTTACTGGAATCTCGCGCTCTGCCATTCCATCAAGGAAAGAGTTAACTGTGCTTTCATCGTAATTGGTTGTAAATGAGGTCGATAACCAGAGTCCAAAAGACCACTCAGGCACTTTGGCAGGTTTACCTAAGAAATCTGTGTAGCGCTTGATGATCTCTCGCGGATTTTTGCCGTAGATAAAGAAGATTTCTAGATCTTGACCTGGAGCGGTGATCTGAACTTTATCGACAACCTCTGTGCCGATTTCCAAGCTCACTTTCCCGGTGTGGTTGATAAATACGCCATACCCACGATTGGTCAGATAGAAAGGAATATTCTTGTACGCCTGTTCAGAGGCGGTACCGCCATCCTCATTCCACATCTCAATGACCTGGCCATTTTTCACAAATGGAGTGAAGTGTTCGCCTAGACCATAAACCAACTCACCCACGCCTAAATTCAACTGAATATTGATATAGGAGTCACCATTGTGGTCCATCCACGCAATTCCCTTGTCGGCAATACGTGTGAGATGTTTTCCATCTCCACTGATATCTAAATGAAAAGATTTACCTTCGGTTATCGAAGCGGATAATTCGGCATTTTTTATGGAGTATCGCTGACCATCTCGTGTGAGCGTTGCCTTACTTCCATCACTTGTTAACTCAAAATGTGGACCACGATCTAAGCCACCTTCGTGATGGGTAACTTTCATTCCGATGATGTTTTTCATCGGCGAGTGCAGTCGAGTTGTGATCAGAGGAATATTGAGAGTATCTCCACGATCAACAATAACTTTGCTAGGAGCAAAGATTGTTAGCTGTGAATCAGAACTATCGATGCGATGAGCAGTCTTGCCGTAGTAGGCGCGCACTCCCTCGCGGAGTAGCCAGAAACCATTGGTGAAGCGCATGAGAGAAGGGTTTAGCCCTTGACTCCCATGAGATGTTCAAGTGCTAACTGATCAAGTGCTTCATAGTGATAACCACGAGCGCCTGCAGCTTCAACGTCAAAATTCTCGGCCGTAGTCAGCGACTTCCATGTCTCACCAGTTGCCAACGTGGGCTCTGAAAGTCCTGGAATATTCGATTCCTTCATTGCTGCAACCACACGTGGGTCGTTTCTGAAGGCAAGTGCGCGCTCCTTCAACAAGAGATAAGTGCGCATATTTGCAGTTGCTGATTCCCAGACACCTTTATCGCTTTCGGTACGAGCTGGCTTGTAATCAAAGTGCTTAGGGCCGGCGTACTTATAGCGCTCAAGGAGATCGACCAAGAAAAATGCAGATTTGAGATCGCCATGACCAAAGACTAAATCCTGATCATACTTTGGGCCGTGCTGACCATTGAGATCTATATGGAAGAGCTTTCCATGCCAGAGTGCTTGCGCAATTCCATGAACAAAGTTAAGTCCAGCCATCTGCTCATGCCCTACTTCTGGATTAAGCCCAACAAGTTCTGGACGATCTAGTGAGTTGATAAAGGCGAGTGCGTGTCCAATAGTTGGCAGGAAGATATCGCCACGTGGTTCATTTGGCTTAGGCTCGATTGCGAATTTAATGTTGTAACCATTATCTGTCACAAATTCACCGAGAATATTAAAAGCTTCGCGGAAGCGATCGAGTGCAACATATGCATCCTTAGCGCCATCTGATTCAGCGCCTTCACGTCCACCCCAGCAGACATAAGTCTCTGCTCCGAGTTCGACTGCAAGTTCGATATTGCGCATCACCTTACGAATCGCATATCGACGGATATCGCGATCGTTAGATGTAAAAGCACCATCTTTAAATACGGGATGGGTGAAGAGATTTGTTGTTGCCATCGGAACTTTCATCCCGGTATCTGCTAGCGCCTTCTTGAAACGATCGATATAGCCACGGCGTGAAGAATCATCGCTACCAAATGGAATCAAGTCATCATCATGGAAAGTCACACCATAGGCACCGCGAGATGCAAGCTCATTGACGGTACGGACTGGGTCCAACGCGTCACGGGTTGCATCGCCAAAGGGATCGCGTGCCTGCCAGCCAACGGTCCATAGGCCGAAGGTGAACTTATCTGCTGGGGTTGGCGTAACTGACATGGTCTTCTCCTGTGATCTCGGGGCTGCTGGCATGGGTCTAGTTGCCAGTTTGTACCAATGGCGAACTTACCCGTAACCTTGGCCAATAGCCACAGAGTTTAAATAACAATTCTGTGACGCGCATCAGCGCACAGATCGACAAGCAGGACAGACACTCTTTTGCGGGAGTGGTGAAATGGCAGACACGCAGGTCTTAGGAACCTGTGTCTTCGGACGTGTGGGTTCAAGTCCCACCTCCCGCACCAGCATTACTTCATCTGTAGGACCTCAACTCAATGTAAGAGGTGATTGTCATGGCAAAACCATCACGAGCAAAAGTTAAAAAATTGCAATCAGAGGCGATGAAGGCCGCAGCTGCACGTCGTGCTCAAAAAGCTGAGAGCAAGTGTGCAGTCACTCGCGGTGAAGTAGATCTAGATGCATATGCTGAAGTAGATCAAGAATGGGTCGCGTTAGGAATAAGTGCTCCTGCTCGTCGTGCACTCATTGACGAGGGGTATTACTCGCTTGCAGATTTACGTAAGGCATCACTTCGTGCCTTGAAAGATCTTCACGGCATTGGCCCCAACGCGATTCGTATTCTGGTTGCGGAGATGAAGAAGCGAGATATTGAATTTAGAAGTAATTAATTCTTTATCGGCTTAACTAGCAAATTTGCAATGAGATTACCCAGGTACGCTCCAGTTATTTGTGCCAATACAAAACCTGGAACCGATGAGAGTGAAATGCCAGCAAAACTATCGGTAAATGATCTGCCTAACGTGATCGCAGGATTGGCAAAGCTAGTCGATGAGGTAAAGAAATAGGCGGCGCCAATCCACATCGAAACTAACCAAAATACATTCTCGCTTCTGCCTTGATTGATGGAAATAAAAATCGCTGCGACAAGGCCAGCAGTTGCCAGTATTTCGCTAACAATCAGCCAGCCTCCTTCACGCACATTGGTCGATGGCTCAATCAGTGCTCGCTCAAATATGCCATTTGCCACTACTGCACCAACAACTGCGCCAGCGCATTGCACCAGTGTGAGAGAGAGAAAATCTCTCAACGAAATCATCCTTCGACTCAGCGCAACGATCAGGACTGCAGGGTTGAAGTAAGCGCCACTAACTGGAGCCAATAACCAAATGACCAGAGCCAAAATAAAGACGGTGGCGATTGCATTTACGAGGAGTTGTAACAAAATGTCATCACTTAATTGCTGGGCCATAATTCCAGAGCCAATAACAGTTGTAGCGATGAGAGCTGTACCCAGAAACTCAGCAAAGTGAGCGCGCAGTGTCATCTGCTTAGGCTAACAATTCTGCTAGAAGATTTTCGACTCGCACCTTAATCTCGTCGCGAATGACACGAACGCTTTCAATTCCCTGTCCAGCCGGATCATCTAATACCCAATCTTCATATCTCTTTCCTGGGTAGAAAGGACATGCGTCACCACATCCCATGGTGATTACCGCATCTGATTGTTGAACTGCTTCGGTAGTAAGAACTTTCGGAGTGTTATGCGAAATATCAATTCCAATTTCGGCCATAGCTTCAACTGCTACCGGGTTGATTGATTCTTTTGGTGCAGAACCGGCAGATAAGACTTCAACCCGCCCTTGAGAAAGGTGAGTCATAAACCCAGCAGCCATCTGTGATCGCCCGGCGTTATGTACACAGACAAAGAGAACGCTCGGCTTAGCATCTGACTTCTGGCTAGAAATATTCATGCCCGAGAGGATATCTCTCGGGCATGAATGGATGGTTAATTTGAGGTAACTATCGTGATGCCGCCTCAAAACCTTGCGCCAAATCTGCCTTGATATCCTCAATATTCTCAATGCCCAGACTTAGTCGTACCAAGCCTGGTGTAACTCCGGCTACTAACTGCTCCTCAGGCGAGAGTTGGGAGTGGGTCGTTGTCGCCGGATGAATCACCAGTGAGCGAACATCACCAATATTGGCAACATGGCTAAAGAGTTTGAGTGATTCTACAAATTTCTTTCCGGCCTCAACTCCACCCTTAAGTTCA
The DNA here is from genome assembly GCA_041165585.1 of Actinomycetota bacterium. Taxonomy (GTDB): domain Bacteria; phylum Actinomycetota; class Actinomycetes; order Nanopelagicales; family Nanopelagicaceae; genus Planktophila. The sequence continues at coordinate 27,555 of JBEANF010000024.1, forward strand.
AATGAGAGCACTGAACCTGTTCCTTTAGGTGCAATTTTCTCTGCTAAGGCATGCCACGGTGATGATGGCAACGCGGCGTAATTCACCTTTTCCACGTGCGGATTATTTTCAAGCCAGACAGCAACTGCCTTCGCATTTGCAACATGGCGCTCCATGCGAAGAGAAAGCGTCTCTAGCCCTTGAGCTAGCAACCAGGCATTAAATGGTGAGACCGCAGCACCTGTATCTCGAAGCAATTGAAGTCGAATCTTAAAGATGTAAGAAAGATTGGCACCGAAAGCACTTCCCTCTCCGAGAGCTTGTGCGTATACAAGTCCGTGATACGAAGGATCGGGTTCATTAAAGTTTTTAAAACGTTCAGGATACTTTGCGTAGTTGAACTTCCCGGCATCAACAATTGCACCTACAACAGCGTTTCCATGTCCTGATAAGAATTTTGTTGCAGAGTGCACGACAACATCTGCCCCAAATTCAATAGGCTTAATCAGGAATGGAGTTGCAACAGTGTTATCAACTATGAGCGGCAAGCCTGCATCGTGGGCAATATCCGCAACGGTTTTGATATCCAATATTTCATTCTTTGGATTTGCAATGGTTTCGCCAAAGAGAGCCTTGGTATTCGGACGAATAGCTTCTTTCCAACTCTGAGGATTTGCTGGATCATCCACAAAAGTTACTTCGATGCCAAACTTTGGCAAGGTGTAATGAAATAAGTTATACGTTCCGCCGTAAAGACTTGGACTAGAGACAATATGATCTCCAGCCTCGGCAAGATTAAGAATTGCATATGTTGTAGCTGCAGAACCTGATGCAACAAGAAGTGCGGCTACTCCACCTTCAAGTGCAGCAATTCGTTGTTCAACCGCATCCTGTGTTGGGTTCATGATGCGGGTATAGATATTTCCCAGTTCTGCCAATCCAAATAAATTAGCTGCATGTTCAGTATCGCGGAACTGGTATGCAGTAGTTTGGTACAAAGGTAGGGCACGTGCTCCAGTGGTTGGATCTGGAACTTGACCAGCATGAATTTGAAGAGTTTCAAAAGACCAATTCTGTGACATGGAATTCTCCTTGAGTGTTAACCACCCACTCAACGTTGAGTGTGCAAGGATGAAAAGGTAGCAACTTTAGGAGAAAAGTTCTCACGAAGTTTTTGCTCTTACAAATAGTTCGCAAAAAGCGGGCGCTGCTGCACGTGGTTAGTTGAGGAGAGAAAGTCCGACCAATAGAGACCCAATAAGAAAGACAATCACCTTCCCGGCTTTACTAGCAAGGAAGCCATCGAGGCTCTTGATAAATGTCATGGCAACGATAGCCACTCCGGGCAGAACGATCAGCAGCGAGCGCGATGCAATACCTGCATCCTCATTCTGGTAGCGCCAGTTGATCAAACCAACAGCGATCAGAAGATATCCACCCATGCGGTAGTTATTGCGAAGAGTCTGGTTCATTACTGACCGTCCCAGATAGCAAGCTCTTGAGCGAATGTATCCAGACCCATCGGTCCGATGCGAAGAGCATGGGCATGGAATTTCTTCAATGAGAACTCGCTGCCGAGACGCTTCTTTGCATTTTCACGAGCTGCAATCCATTCACGTTCTCCAACCTTGTACGAAATCGCCTGTCCTGGCCAACCAAGGTAGCGATCGGTCTCGCTTGTTGCGTGATGAATATCGAGAAGCGCCTTATTCATCAGCGCTTCACGTCCCGATTCTGCATCCCACACTCGACCATTTTCATCTGTATAACCAAGGTGCATTCCAATATCAATCACGATACGAGTTGCTCGCAATGCTTGGGCTGAGAGAAATCCCATTTCGATACCGGGTTCATCAAAGGCACCAAGATCGTCCATGAAGCGCTCTGCGTAAAGTGCCCAGCCTTCACCGTAACCACTGATCCATGCGCCAAAGCGCTGGAAGCGTGAGAGTCGTTCGCGTTCGATCACAGATGTTGCAATCTGCAAGTGATGTCCGGGGACTGCTTCGTGATACCAGGTCGATGCAAGGTGCCACCAGCTGACCTCTTCTTTTCCTAGAAGTGGAAGCCAGGTTGTTCCAGGGCGCGATAAGTCTTCACTAGGAGGCATGTAGTACGGAGCAGATGCGCTGCCTTCTGGCGCAATACGCGCATCACAGAACTTCATGCGATCATCAATATCAAAGTGTGTGCCATCCATCTGGGCAACAGCTGCTTCCGTAAAATCAAGCAACTTTTTAATGATTGTCTCTTTGCCGTAGATCTTATATTCCGGAGCATTATCTAGATAATCAGCTACTTCACGCAGAGTCTTCGCATCTGGCTTGATCTTGGCAGCGACTTTCCACATACGCTCATTAATCTCTGCTAGATCCTTTAATCCCCACTCGTATGTTGCACGCAGATCAAGGTTTGCACCGGTGTAGTAACGAGCCCAGACTGCATAGCGCTCTGCACCGACTGCATCGTGCGGAGTTGCCATCGCCATATAAGTGCCGCGAAGGTACTTTGCAGTCTCTGCAGATGATGCAGCTGCCGCCTTTGCCGCCTCGTGAATTGCTGGATACTTTCCGTCTGGATCAAAGGTCTTAGCCATGCCTGCGTATCCGCCATCGGCATAACTTTCGAGTTGCTTAGCAATCCCATCGATCTGACGTTGGGCAACAGTCTTACCTTTCTTACCCAAAGTATCGATCGTAGAGATCCAACTTAGGTGCGCCTTATCGACGGCTAAGAGACGTTTTGCAATGTTATCGAAATCTTCTGCACTCTCCTTCGGCATCATCTCAAAGACTTGGCGAATATTGGCAGGAGGTGAAGTCAGCACGTTAAATGCAATGTGAGATTCATATGAATCATGAAGGGTCAGGCTAGATGAGAGACGCTCTTGCATCACCGACTTTGCTACACGATCAATGTCATCAATTGGTTCTAGCTTTTCCAACTCGTCCAGTGTTGCCCTGGTCAGATCCGCTTCGACCGCCATTCCCGCAATAGAGAAATCATCGAGTTGATCATTAAGATCTGTGATTCCTAAATATGTTGCGCCAATTGGGCTTAGGCGAGCTGCCTTTTCAACATATGAATCTGAGAGTGCAAATATCGGTGAGCGATGTGTAGTCATTGGCAGATCGTATATTTAAAGAAGAGAAAAAGTAAGGGTGAGCGCTCTCGCGCCCACCCTTACCTTTGTTGAATCGTTACAGATTAGTGATCTGCAGCCATTCCCTCTGCATGTGACTTCATGCGTGCAATCTTGAGGATTGTGAGACCGAATACGCACTTCGCCAAAACGTCAGCGACTGTGTATCCAACTTGGACACCAACGAATTGCTCTGCTGTTGGATCTCCAGCTCCCATTCCAAGAATGTAAGAGATTGGATATACGCCCCATGTTGCAACCAAGAGAAGGCGAAGACGCTTTACAGTGTCTGCAACGCCTGCTGGCTGACGATCAAGGGACTTGGTGAGCTCTACGAATAGGACGTAGAGAATGTAGAGGAATGGAAGTGTTGAAAGAACACCGTAGATGACCTGTGTGTTCTGATCAGTTGAGATTTCACCTGGATATCCAAGTGCGATCATTGCAGCTGATGCTGGAACAAGGCGCATGATAAGTGACTTTGAAACTTCCTTTGCAAGGGCAAGTACTGCGATTACTTCAACAAGAAGTAGTGGCACAGTAAGTAGCCAGTCAACGTAGCGATATGCCTCGTTGAATGAGCCTTCATTGCCTGAAATATTTACCTTCATCATGTCAGATGATTCGCTGAATGAGTTGAAGATTCTCCAGTAGTGGTATCCAGCGATGAATGTAACCATCGATGACATTACGAGAGCATTACGATACTTAGGTAGTACGCGTGACTGTGAAACTAATGTGTACACAGTGCAAGCGAGCATGGAAATAAGTCCGAACGAAAATACGTTATAGACAAGGTTCCATTGATCTTGGTTGAGAGTTACCATGTAAAACATCCTCCGTGGGGCGTTTTCTCGAACTCCGCGGACCGGGCGGCCCGTGAAATCAAGCTAGCGGTGCCGTCCTCGAGGAACTTCACCGGTACTCGATAGGAATGATTGTGAAGTAGTTGCGAAGCGATTGCACCTATTGCGAGACCTTTTTTTCAAAAATTTCTAGACTCTTTTTCTAATTTGAGCGTGAATCTGGGAGTGGCCCTCAATTTTCCCGCCTCACGGTAGGCAGATAGGCAGAGCGCCCATTGCAGTGGGCTCTAGCGGCTACTGTTACCGCCATGGAGTCCACGCCCTCTAGCGGCAGCACTATTCAGGCACCACCCAAGCTCCGCGGCTGGTTTCACCTTGGAGCAACTCCAGCGGTAATCATCGCCTCGCTCGTACTCTTTATCCTGAGCAAGGAGTCGCTGAAATTTGCCGTCGCCTTGTATTCGATCACTGCAATCACACTCTTTAGCGTCTCTGCTATCTATCACCGCGTCCCATGGTCTCCTGCAAAGAAGAAGATCTGGCGTCGCTGGGATCATGCAAATATCAACCTGCTTATCGCAGGCTCGTACACCCCCTTTGCCATGACGCTCCTTGAAGGACGCGATCGAACAATCTGCCTCAGCGTTGTCTGGATCGGTGCGCTGCTCGGAGTAGTGATGCGCGTCTTCTGGGTCGGTGCACCGCGCTGGCTCTATGTCATCAATTACTTGGCGCTGGGTTGGGTTGCCGTCTTCTACACACCGCAGCTTTATAGAGAAGGTGGACTCTGGGTACTTATCCCAATTCTCATCGGCGGATTGCTCTACTCAGTCGGTGCAATCTTCTACGCCCTCAAAAAACCAGGGGCCAATGCAAAGTACTTTGGATTCCACGAGCTCTTCCATCTCTTTGTCCTTGCCGCCTGGATCTCGCAATATCTGGCAATTTCATTTGCGATCTATCGCGACTAGCGCCACATTTACCGCGAAAAACCCACCCCTAGCGCCGGGATATCACCCGGGCTCACTTTTGGAGATCTGTCTAGGTGCCCTAATCTAAGGCTATGGCAAACGAGAAGAGCACCTTCCTGAGCTGGGTTGGCTTCAAAGAGGGCGAAACATCGACGCAGAGTTCAGTCGATCGCATTCGAGAACTTGAAGCGCAACTGGCAGATCTGCGCTCTCGCCGCGACATCACATCGTTAAGTAAAGAAGAGTTTGAAATCCTGGCAACCGAAACTGCCATGACGATGATCAAATCGGCCCAAGCTCGTGAGCAGAAGGCATTTTCATCATCTGAGCGACTCGTAAGCGAAGCCAGCAGGACTGCGCGTGAAACACTCGAGGCAGCCGAAAACAAAGCTCGCGCACTTCTATCAGGAGCTGAAGCTCGTGGACGTAAATACATCAGCACTGCAGAGAGTGAAGCCACTGAAATACTCGCGCGCGCAACAGCCGATGCAGAAGCTCTCTTTGATGAGAAGCGCCGCGAGGTTACAGCGCTCGCACTCGCTGCTCGCCGCGAAGGAGAGCGCATCATCTCTGAGGCACAGGACGAAGTCATTGCATATCGCCAATGGCTGAGCCAAGTTATGTCTGAGGCAGAGCGACTTAATCGTATTCAAACTCAATCACTAAATGCAGCTGAGACTGCCATTGCACAGGGACGTGCCAGCCTAGAAACTGCATTTGCTCGCCTCAATGATCTACAGAAAAAGGTAAGTGAGAACTTAACAAGCGATGGTGGCCTTCTTCCTCAAGTTCCTAAGAAGGTTGTCAGTCAACGTACCAAGCCTGCACTTGATGCGCCGAAGAAGAAGAGCGCGCCAAAGAAGAGTGCAAAGAAATCTCCATCTAAGCGTCGATAAATCTCATGGCTACCAAAGGCGGTATCCAACATATTCCTGCCATTGATGGATTGCGAGCAATCGCAGTCACGGCAGTAATTTTCTATCACTTAGGTTTTGGATGGATACCTGGTGGATTTCTCGGAGTAGACCTCTTCTTTGTGATCTCTGGTTACGTAATCACCCGATTGTTATTGGATTCAATAGCGCGCAGTGGCGGATTAGATCTGCGCGGCTTCTATAAAGCGCGGGCTCGACGTTTGCTACCACCGATGATTTTCATGATCATTGTTACCGGCTTCTACGTTGCTATCTGGGCCCAAGATTCGGTCAGGCGCTTTATTACAGATATCGCCTTCTCATTGACAGGCACCATGAATTGGTGGTTGGTCTTCAAAGAGCAGGATTACTTCGAGGCTATCGGTAGACCACCATTGCTGCAGCACACTTGGTCACTGGCAGTCGAAGCGCAGTTCTACCTAGTGTGGCCGGTTCTCTTGCTCTTAATTCTTAAACGATTTGGCAAGAAGGTTATTCCACTTGCAGCTCTAACTATCGCTCTGATCTCTGGAACCGCACTCTTTATAGTCTCCCTCCAACTCGATGCAACGAGCAAAGTTAGTCACGTTTACTTTGGCACAGATACGCATAGCATCGGACTCTTCCTGGGGGCAGCGTTAGCAGTTAGCTGGATTCCGCAAAATTTCAAGGAAGAGGTAAGTAATAAAGCACAGAACTTTATTGATTTCATCGGAGTATTTGGTCTGGTTGGAATTCTTGGTTCATTCTTGCTTATCAATGAAAGTTCACCGACGGCCTACAAAATCGCATTTCCTCTTGCCGCTCTCTTTGGTGCTGCAATTGTCACATCGATTGTTCATCCGGCTTCGCGCTTTGCACCAATCTTGCAAAATCGTGTCTTGCTCTGGATTGGTGAGCGTTCATATGCAATTTATTTGTGGCACTGGGTGATCTTTCAAGTCACAAGACCTCGAGTGGATATTGATGGCGAGAATTGGGCACTTATTGCACTTCGTATTCTGGTGGTCCTAGCCCTTGCTGATATTTCTCTAAAGTTAGTTGAGTTACCGATCCGAAGCGGCGCTGTTGAATATTGGTTTAAGGGTATGAAGTACCGAACAACTCAAGTACGAAATCGACAGAAGATTGCAGTTATCTCATCTATCTCTGTAGTTATTCTCTCATTTACTACTCTTTCAGCCTTTGCCATCTACAAGAGCGATCGCGCGACCAAAGAGTTCCAAGAATCCCTTCAAAATATCCCCGTGACAGAGCCTGTAATCAATGATTCTGTTGATGTGAGCCAATCTATCTGGCTCACTGGCGACTCGGTAATTTTAGGGATTCAAAATACTCTCTCAGAGATTAAGCCCTTGCTAGTCGTTAATGCTCGAGTAGGAAGAGCAGCTCCAGAACTATTGCAGGAGATGAATCGTGATCTTGAGAAGGGAGCTGGAGCCACCGTTGTGATGGATCTCGGAAATAACGATCTCCTACAAGAGGAGACTATCCGAGCTATTTTCAACCTGGTAAAAGGGAGTCCACGCGTAGTTGTTGTAAATACTGCTGTGCCGCGTCCTTATAAAGATGCAAATAATGAATTACTAGCAGAGGTTGCCGCAGACTATAGCAACGTTCGCATCGTGGACTGGAACTCAATTTCCGATGGCCACCCTGAATACTTTGCACCAGATGGCGTACACCTTGTGCCAACAGGTGCAAGTGCATATGTGATGGCGATAGACGAAGCGCTCAAATAAAAAACCCGCACCGTTTCCGATGCGGGTTTTTTATTGAAGTATTTTTTACTCAAAGACTCCAGAGAATCCAAAGGTGTTTCCGACTGCCTCTTGTCCATCAGAATAGAGTGATGAAACTCGGAAGGATGTCTCTCCTGTTGCATCCGTCTTGGTGAATTCAACTGAGAGTTGATCTGCTGGAACTTCTGACTTAACAACCCAATCTCCACGGTTGACTCGAACTTCGACCTTGTATCCTGTAAGTCCGCTAGATGCTGCAGGAGTCTTCCAAGAGATACTCATGATGGTCTTAGCAGAATCTTTCCAATTACCAATTGTCTTTGGGCCTTCTATTGCTGCAACCGGTGCTGATGTTGCCTCTGCGGTTGGCTCTGCACTTGGCTCTGCACTTGGCTCTTCGGTTGCCATCGCTGATTCAGATGCAGCAGGTGTTGGTGCCGGTGCTGCATCATCACTGCCGCTATCTGGGCGAGTTACTACAACTACCGCTAACAAGATAATTCCAACGATGATCGCTGCAAGTACCTTGCCTGAAGCACCCTGCTTAGGAGCAGCAGATGGCTTTGTTGGCGCAGATGGAGCTGCAGCGCTCTTTGTCGCAGGCTTTGGAGTTGATGAGACATCAACACGACCTGCTCCAAGAGTTGATTTTGCTGGAACTGGAGGAATGACAACAGAAGATGCTGAAGTCGAGCTCTTCTTTGCAGCGTTCTTCTTAACAGCTGACTTCTTGACTGTTGCCTTCTTTACCGTTGACTTCTTTACTGCACTCTTCTTTGCAGCTGACTTCTTAGCAACAGACTTCTTAGCTGTTGTCTTCTTGGCGGCAGTCTTCTTTACTGCGCTCTTCTTGACGGCTGCCTTCTTGGCAGCAGGTTTCTTCTTGACGGCCACAATCACTCCTTGCTTCGGGTGCGCTTAGTTTAGCCTAGCCCCGCCAGCATTTTTCTTACATGAGGGGCAATGGCACGGAGAGCCTTGCCACGATGGCTGATCGCATCTTTCTCATGTGCGCTCATCTGCGCACTCGAGATCGTATATCCGACTGGTTGGAAAATTGGATCGTAGCCAAATCCATTCTCACCCACTGGGTGATGCAGAAGTGAGCCGTGAAATTTTCCTTCTTCGCAATGAGTGCGGCCATCAACTAAGGCGAGTGCTGCAACGCAGATAAAGAAGGCGCCTCTATTCTCGTCTGGCACATCTTTCATCTGATTTAAAACTTTAATCAAATTTGCGGCATCGTCTCCATGAACGCCAGACCAACGAGCTGAGTAAATTCCCGGATCTCCACCAAGTGCATCAACGCATAAACCACTGTCATCGGCAATTGCTGGTAAACCGGTCGCCTCAGCCATTTGGCAGGCTTTTAAAAGTGCATTCTCCTCAAAAGTTGTTCCAGTTTCCTCAACATCTGCCAGATCGGGAAATTGATCCAACCCGACCAGCTCAATCTCACCGGGAGCAATCTCTTCTAGAATGCGTCGAAACTCCTCCACCTTTCCTTTATTGCGCGTAGCAAGGAGAAGTTGCCTCATAAGTATTACTTCGCCAGAGCCTGTGTTTGAAGATCAGTAAGTTCGGCACATCCAGCCAATGCAAGATCAAGAAGTGAATCAAGAAGTGCGCGATCAAACGGTGCACCTTCTGCCGTTCCTTGAACTTCGATGAAGCGACCATCGCCACTACAAACAACGTTCATATCGGTCTCAGCACGAACATCTTCTTCATAACAAAGATCTAGCATTGGAACTCCGTCGATGATTCCAACGCTGACAGCAGCTACTGAATCAGTAAGTGGCTTTGCACCAGCCTTGATATGTCCTTGCTTCTGCGCCCAATTAATTGCATCGGCCAGTGCTACATAAGCACCTGTAATCGCAGCGGTACGCGTTCCACCATCTGCTTGAAGAACATCACAATCAATCACAAGGGTGTTCTCACCTAATTGTGCAACGTCAACGATTCCTCGAAGTGAGCGACCAATAAGTCGAGAAATTTCTTGAGTTCGTCCGCCAAGCTTGCCTTTAACCGATTCACGATCAGAGCGAGTATGTGTTGCACGCGGCAACATGGAGTACTCCGAAGTTACCCACCCTTTGCCAGAATCTTTAAGCCAACGTGGAACACCAGGAGTAAATGAAGCAACACAGAGAACGCGAGTCCTTCCAAATTCAACTAGGACAGAACCTTCGGCATGATCTAACCAGCCACGAGTAATTTTGATTTCTCGAAGTTGGTTATTGGTTCTTCCATCGTTGCGTGTCATATATCCTCGATTTGTAGGTGTTTGGCTATCTATATTTAAAGATCTTGGTGCTGCACTACACCAACTTCAGGACCCAAGAAACGTCGGGCCAGAGTCTGAAAACTCTTAGCATCTCCAGTTGCCAGGAAACGGTGCTCAGCTGGTCCTGCAGTGGCGCTTCTGAGTTGATCAGTCTCGACCAAGGTGCGATAGAGATCTTTAGCTGTCTCTTCAGCGCTAGAAACTAGCGATACGCCATTGCCAACGACATAAGAGATGACGCCAGTAAGGAGTGGATAGTGAGTGCACCCAAGAACCAAGGTATCGACATCTGCTTCGATAATTGGTTTGAGATAGTTGCGTGCAATTTCAGTAATTTCTGCACCTGATGTCTCACCGCGTTCAACAAATTCCACAAAACGTGGACATGCCACATCTGTGATCTCGAGGTGAGGTGCAGCGGCAAAAGCATCAAGGTACGCACGCGAATCAATAGTCGTTGCAGTGCCAATGACCCCGATTCGACCACTGCGGGTTGCGGCAACGGCGCGGCGCACTGCAGGTTGAATCACTTCAATCACTGGAACTGAATATCGCTCACGAGCATCTCTTAGCATTGCAGCACTCGCCGTATTGCATGCAATTACAACAGCTTTGACTCCTTGGTCAATGAGAAAATCAATTGTCTCTAAGGCAAAGTCTCGAACCTCAGCTAATGGACGTGGACCATAAGGGCCGCGGGCGGTATCACCAATATAAATAGTGGATTCATTCGGTAACTGATCCAGGATGGCGCGAGCAACGGTTAATCCACCAACTCCTGAATCAAAGATGCCAATTGGTGCCGAACTCATGCCCAAAGGGTACCGTCTAAACCCTCCGTGGCTTGATCTACATTCGCACCGTAAACGCCAGTAGAGAGATATTTCCATCCCCCGTCACAGACAATAAAGGCGATATCCGCGCTCTTACCCTCGCGTACTGCTTCGTTTCCGATCGCAATAGCTGCATGCAATATTGCACCTGTTGAGATTCCGGCAAAAATTCCTTCAACTTCTAACAGATCACGAACGCGACGAACTGAATCTTCTGCACCGACAGAGAATCTACGAGTAAGAATTGATGCGTCATAAAGTTCTGGCACAAATCCTTCATCGATGTTTCGAAGACCATAAACCAATTCGCCATAACGAGGCTCTGCCGCAATTACCTGAATATCTGGATTCTTCTCACGCAAGTATGCGCCTGCACCCATAAGTGTTCCTGTCGTGCCAAGGCCTGCTACAAAGTGGGTAATTGTTGGAAGATCCTCAAAGATTTCGGGTCCAGTTGAGTTGTAATGTGCTGCAGTATTTGCAGGGTTGCCGTATTGATAGAGAAATACCCATTCAGGATTCTGTGCCGCTAACTCTTTTGCAACGCGAACTGCTTCATTTGAACCACCTGCGGCAGGTGATGAAATAATTTTCGCACCCCACATCTCAAGCAACTCTCGTCGCTCTGGACTTGTGTTCTCCGGCATTACGCAAATCAATCGATATCCGCGTACCTTCGCTGCCATTGCAAGTGAAATTCCAGTGTTTCCGCTTGTTGGTTCAAGAATTGTGGCACCTGGTTGTAACTGGCCACTCTTTTCTGCAGCATCAAGCATTGATAATGCGGTGCGATCTTTTATTGAACCGGTTGGATTGCGATCTTCCATCTTCGCCCATAGCCGAACAGTTGGTGATGGCGAAAGTTTTGGCAGACCAATCAACGGCGTATGGCCGACAGAATCGGCCAGTGAATCAAAGCGTGCCATGAAATTAACCGCCAGCGACGGCAGGCAAAATGGTTACTGAATCTCCATCTTTAATCTGTGCATCAAGACTTCCAAGGAATCGGACATCTTCGTCGTTGATGTAGATATTGATGAAGCGTCGTAGCGCTCCATTTTCAAGTAGACGCTCGCCAATACCTGGGTACTTTGCATCTAGATCAGTGATCAACGCTGAGAGGGTTGCACCCTCGGCTTGCACACTCTTCTGATCTTTTGTGTACGGGCGAAGAATTGTAGGAATTCGAATATCGATACTCATGGTGCTCATTATGGCCAAGAAATGAGCTATGCGGTAATTGAAACTTCTTCCTCGGTCACTTCACCATCGATAATGCGGAATGACCGAAATTCAATTGCAGGTGCAATCTCTTCGCGAGTAGAGACCAGCACATAGTGGGCACCGGGTTCGCCGGCATAGGCGATATCTGTGCGTGATGGACGCGCTTCGGTCTCTGTATGCGAATGGTAGATAACGACAATCTCTTCATCACTGTCATCAATTTCGCGATAGAGAGCCAGCAGATCCTTTGGGTCAAATTCATAGAAGGTTGGGCTATGTGCTGCATTAATCATGGGCTTTAAACGCGCAGCTTTGCCAGAACCTACTGGGCCAAGGATTATTCCACAGCATTCATCTGGATACTCTTGCCGAGACTGTTCGACAATTGCATCAACAAATTCGCGAGAAATTTCTAGCATGTGGCAGATAGTACAGTCTTACTCATCCATCAGCGCACTCAGCAGCGACTCCTGCAACCAACCCAACCATGTGTACACCGCATAGACACCGCGCATTGGATCATCCGGTGAGAGCAGCTCTAATTGTTCCGATGAATTTTGGTCAACTTTCAACCTGACTCCGAGTGCTAATCGAATGTCGTTAATCGCACCTAACCAAGCATTTGCATTATCGTGATCAAGATCTACTATTCCATCATCAGCGCTTTTCAAATGCATGCGCATAGACATTGCATGTGCTTGCTTTTTGCCTCGAAGAGTGGACTCTGTATATCGTCTAAATTCACTGGCATCTACTTCATCAGAGTACGCGTTTGGCAGTAAGCGATGAAGTACTTCATCCTCAGGAGGAGAATCATGTGAAGTAATTCCAACCATCGCAGCAAGTGGATCTTCGTGACCGTGATCTACTCGCTCTGATAACAATTCAATAATCTGCTCGACCAGATTAAGTAAGACTTCTTTCTCGCTCTCAGCGAATGTAGCTATGTAGGAGTTCTCTCCGTGGCGATGAAAACCCTTTACTTCGCTCATAGCGCTTGATCACCTCGCTGCAGCGTGGCCCACAGACCATATTCATGGAGCATCGCAACGTCGTGCTCCATCTCCTCGCGAGTACCAGTTGAAACAACGGCCTTGCCTTCTGTATGAATCTTCATCATTAATTCGTGTGCTTTTTCACGTGGATAGCCAAAGAGTTCCATCAGTACATACGTTACATATGTCATCAGATTCACGGGATCGTCCCAGACGATAGTTACCCACGGCGTATTTCCAGAAAAGATCGCAGCGATCTCTTCCTCAATCTTCGTCGTTGTTTTAACCATCACCGGATAATGATAGAGAATGCATCACTGGTAAGGGGAGCCCAGGTCGCATCTTCGGCGACAAGAATTCGATATGTCGCGATGCTGCGCAGTTGAGCCGGCACCTCTAGTACGAATCCACCCTGTGCATCTGTGACTGCTTTTGCAACCACCTTGCCAGTTGTTGTCGCCAATGTAATTAAGATACCGGTCGAGCGAGGGAGGACGAATCCTGAAACTGTAAATGCAGATCCGCTCTTTACCGACGTTGGTGGATTAGCGATCAGGTTACGATCAACTTCAATTTTCTGTGGTGCAGTCAGAGATGCCTCACGCTCCCATGATGGTTCAGTCTCTACTTGGATTGAGACTGACTTACCAATTAAGAGTGGTAGCGAATACTTGCCATCAATTCCTGTTGTTCCAGTAGTAATTGTTCGAGTTGAACCATCTGGGTAAATTCCCTTGACGTTGAAGGTCAGGCCAGCAACTGGTGACTTATCTTTAAGTGTAATCAAGCCATTGAGGGTGACAGGGTTTCCATACGAAATTCGATTTGATGAAAGAGTGAGAGAGCTCTCTAATTGAGCAGGTGCGATACTGGTTGCAACATCGCGAATTGCAACCATAGCAAGAGGCTCTTCTTGTCCAATTACCCACTGTGCAACACCACCCAATTGATACTTCGCAACCAGTTGTGTGCGTACTGAAAAACTTTGTGCATTTTGATGCCAGGCGGTACGGCTTGCAGTACAAGTAGTAGCTAATCCACCACTAGTTTGTCCTGTGTAGTCACGTTTATAGGAGAAAGTGACTTCGGCAAAAGTTTCGTTGTAAGTAGGTACTGCGCCATAAGTAGCGGCAATATTTGCAGCATCCCGCATTAAGAATGTACCGGCCTTGGCCGAAGGTGTAATGATCTTTGCCAGGTTAGCCGGACAGACTCCCTCAACTTTAGTTACCCAATCTTTTCCATAACCAGGTAATCCCAAATAAACCTTTGAGGCAGGCATGACAGAGATTGCATATTTGACTGTCTTCTCTGTCCATGAAATTGGACCGATTGGACCAGGACGTGAGGTCGAGTAGTCATATGTCATGATGCGAAGTCGATCGATGTAAGGAGCAATTTGCGCCCACGAGTAAACAAAATAACCCTTCTGAGCTTCAGCGGGGTTAAATGCATAAGGAGTTGTAATAGAAAGTAGCTTCTTCTGTGTGTGAAGTGCAGCCGATAACTCTTTTACAAAGAGTACCCAATTAGGCGCAGTTGTCTTCCATGTTGTATTGGGATCTATAAAAGCAAAGCCTTCAAAATCAAGATCAATTCCGTCGTAATTCTGTGATGCAACTGTTGCCATGATCGCATCGACAACTTGCTTTCTTGTTGCAGGCTTTGAAAGCAAGGATGCTAAAACTAATTTCTCTGTGCCATCAGTGATAGTTGGAATGATGGTCATTCCCGCATTTCTTAATGCAGCAAGAGGTTCTGTGATGGGAACACTTGGATTGGCAGTCTTATAGACATCTGCAACAACTGGCTTCTTAGTTTTGCCATCGTATTTGAGGGTGTGCCAAAAAGGCATGATCTCTCGGATCAAATCTGCATTATTTAAGACTGCAGGTAGATATGTCTTCATCGAGTAATAAGGCAACCATCCAGTCAGAATTTTGCGCGGAGGATTGGCTGCTTGGGCTGTCTGAAAACAAGATAGAGGTACTGCAAATAGAAGAATCGCTAAGCAGATTCGTAGCGTTGAATAACGTTTCATTCCGATTCTTTTTTACGAGGAAGTGAATCGTAAATTGCTTTACATGCAGGGCAAATTGGGTACTTTTCAGGATCACGCGAGGGAACCCATTTTTTACCGCACAGCGCGCGGACTGCCTTTCCCGTCACGGCAGATTCAACGACCTTATCTTTCTTGATGTAGTGGGCGAATCGATCGTGGCTACCTTCATCATCTTCAACTTCTGGGCGTGTGAGTAGATCTGTATCGCCTTGTGGCGAGAGATCAGATAACCCTCGTCTGAAAATACCCATGTGCCAAAGGATACTGGCAGCCGATACAATTTCTCGGTGAAGGACCTACTACGTACGCAAGATTTGTCGCGTGATGATGTTGAGATGCTCCTCACTACTGCTGCTGAATTTGCTGCAAATCCTCTGCGATCACGTGATGCATTAGCTCAAAAGAGTGTTGCAATTTATATGACCAAGCCTTCAACCAGAACGCGTCTTGCATCAGAGACCGCTGTTGCACATCTTGGTGGCACGCCAATCTTTATTCGCGGAGATGAATTACAACTTGGTCGCGGCGAAACGATCGCAGATACTGCTCGAATCATTAGCGGTTATTGTTCGGCTCTCATTGTGCGCACCTTTGCTCAGGCTGACGTTGACGAACTTGGAGCACAGGCAACGATTCCTGTGATCAACGCATTAACTGATGATGATCATCCAACTCAGCTGCTTGCGGATTGGATCACCATTCGCGAAACTTTTGGAAAAGATATTGCTGGCAGAAAATTTGTTTATTTGGGCGATGGCAACAATATGTCTCATGCCTGGTTGATCATGGGCGCAATCATGGGTGCACATGTTGTTGCAGCAACGCCTCCCGGATCATGGGCACCAGATTCTGAAGTGATTGCTCAAGCTCAGAAAATTGCTGCACTATCTGGTGGAAAAGTCGAAGTTCTCCATGACCCAGAAAGTGCAGCCAAAGATGCCAGCGTTCTCTATACAGATGTATGGATGTCTATGGGAGATCCTGAGTCCGAGCGCGTTGAAAAGATAAAGGCCCTCACCCCATTTGCAGTGACAGAAAATCTGATGAAGATGAGCGCCTCTGATTCCATCTTTATGCACTGTCTGCCCGCACATCGCGGCGAAGAGGTCGAGGCCAGCGTCATCGATGGACCAAAATCGGTCATTTGGCGCGAAGCTTTCCATCGACGCACAACAATTCAAGCGATTCTTTATCACACTTCACGTGGAGAACTCAAGGGTAACTAAGTACTGTTGCCCCATGTTGGTAGCCGTTCCAAAGGAAATCCGCGATGGCGAGAAGCGCGTCGCACTTGTCCCAGACATCATCAATAAATTAACTCGCCTCGGACTCGAAGTTGTTATCGAATCCGGTGCTGGAGTTAATGCGCAGGCAAGTGATGATGCTTATCGTGCAGCCGGTGCTCTCGTTAAGCAAGGTGATGTCCTAACAGATGCCGATGTCGTGCTCTCAGTTACCGCTCTGACTCCAGCTCAGATCGCCACCTTAAAGAAAGGTGCGATCACAATCTCTTTTCTTTCAATTGTTAACCAACGCGAATCAGTAGATGCAGCAGCCACTGCAGGGGTTACCGCCTTCTCGCTTGAACTCGTTCCACGTATCTCGCGTGCACAATCTATGGATGCGCTGACATCACAAGCATTGTGTGCCGGATATCGCGCATCTTTAGTCGGCGCTGAACTTTCTCCTCGCTTCTTTCCAATGCTCATGACAGCAGCGGGCACAGTCACGCCAGCACAGGTTTTAGTTCTTGGTGCTGGAGTTGCGGGGCTACAGGCAATTGCAACCGCCCGTCGACTTGGTGCAGTCGTATCTGCCTATGACGTTCGCCCATCTTCTGCCGATGAAGTGAAATCGATGGGTGCAACATTTATTGAACTCGAACTTGAATCGCTCGAAGGTGTCGGTGGCTATGCGCGCGAGATGACAGAAGAGCGCGCGGCAAAGCAGCGTGAATTATTGACGCCTTATATCGCTAAATCTCATGTTGTCATTACTACTGCAGCTGTTCCTGGTCGTACCGCACCTCGGTTGATGACAGCTGCAATGGTTGATGCGATGGAAGAAGGAACCGTGATTGTCGACCTTGCTGCAGAAACTGGCGGTAACGTCGAAGGATCAAAGCCGGGTGAAATTGTTACAACCGCTAAGGGTGTCCGAATCTGGGGCGGAAAAGATGTTCCAAGTCAGTTGCCATTCCATGCTTCTAGCCTCTTTTCTCGCAACGTAGTTAACCTTTTAACGTTACTCACCAAGCCAGCAAGTGAAAGCAGCGCCGTCACCTTCGATATCAACTTCGATGATGAAATTATTGATGGTGCAGCCGTCACCCATGCAGGTGCAGATCGAAAGGCGGCTAAGTAAATGGAAGCGCTCACACCTATTGCGGTGATATCAATATTTACCCTTTCAGTCTTCGTTGGTTTTGAAGTCGTGTCAAAGGTCTCCTCAACTTTGCATACGCCTTTGATGTCAGGTGCCAATGCGATCCACGGCGTGATCTTGGTTGGTGCAATTATTGTCTGCTCACATGCCAGCACTACTTTGGAACTCACTCTTTCAGTCATCGCGATCATTTTGGCCACCATCAATATGATCGGTGGATTCGTTGTAACAGATCGCATGCTGGAAATGTTTAAGGGTAAGAAAGGAGGCGACAAGTGAGCGATTTCGTATATGACCTTATCGGCTTAACTGCTGGCGTCTTCTTCATCCTTGCACTCAAAGGATTGTCACACCCACGCACTGCACGTCGCGGAAATCTCCTTGGCGCATTTGGTGCCGGTGTTGCAACTATCGTTGTCTTCTTCCACGGTGAACTCAATAACATCTGGTGGATTCTTGGCTCAATCGCAGTTGGAACGGTCGTCGGAGTGCCTGCTGCACGCAAAGTTCAAATGACGCAGATGCCACAACTGGTTGCATTATTTAATGGTGTCGGTGGTGGGGCAGCAGCACTTGTAGCAATCGTGGAGTATCAAAACCTGGGTGACAAGGCGACCACGGCAGAAGTTATCTTTACAGTATTTACTGTTGTGGTTGGTTGCGTATCTTTCAGCGGCTCGATCATTACCTTCCTGAAGTTACAAGAATTGATGACAACTCGCCCTGTGGTCTTCCCAGGTGGGCGCTTCGTAATTGCAGCGACTTTGGCTGCTGTTCTGGGCTCATCTGTATGGGTTGTGATTGAGCTCGGCACTACCCCACTCTTAGTTTTGGCCGGCCTCTCGCTTGCATTCGGAATTCTCTTCGTGCTTCCAGTTGGTGGCGCAGATGTTCCAATTGTTATCTCATTGCTGAATGCATTTACTGGTTTGACTGTTGCCGCAAGTGGTTATGTTTTGCAATCAACACTATTGATTATTGCTGGAACTCTCGTTGGTGCATCAGGAACAATCTTGACGCGTTTGATGGCAGAGGCGATGGGACGTTCACTCTTTGGAACTCTCTTTGGCGCATTTACCGCCAAACCACAAGATACAAGTGGTGCTGCAGAAGATCGACCAGTTCGCAGCGGTTCACCAGATGACGTTGCGATTTTGCTCAATTACGCTCGGCGCGTTGTGATCGTTCCAGGATTTGGTTTGGCTGTTGCGCAAGCGCAACACACAGTGCGTGAACTTGCAGACCTCATGATTTCTAAGGGCATTGACGTTGCTTACGGAATTCACCCAGTTGCCGGTCGCATGCCAGGTCATATGAACGTTTTATTGGCGGAAGCGAATGTTCCATACGATCAATTGGCTGAGATGGATGAAGTTAATCCAACATTTGGTCAGACCGATGTTGCGATCGTCATTGGTGCAAACGATGTGGTTAACCCAGCTGCGAAGACAACGCCGGGTTGCCCAATTTATGGGATGCCAATTTTGGAAGTTTCTAATGCATCAAATGTCATCTTCTTGAAGCGTTCGATGCGTCCGGGATTTGCAGGTATCGAGAATGAATTGCTCTATGACCCTAAGACCATGTTGCTCTTTGGAGATGCAAAGGCTTCGCTGACCAAGGTTGTTTCGGCGCTAAAAGCGCTTTAAAGAGCGCGATTGGCGGGCTTGATTTTCGAGTTGCAGGTAGTTGAAAGTTCAACTATTCTCAGGTTACTAGGTAAGGAGCTATAAGTGCCAGCAGTAACCGTTTCCGATATCACCGTTCTTCCGCGTATTTCGAGTACTCCGGGAGCACAACCGCGCACTGTTAAAAGCATTACAACTGCTCCACAGGGTTTTGAGGGTGAAGGATTTCCGGTTCGTCGCGCATTTGCTGGCGTTGATTTAGCAGAACTCGATCCATTTATTCACTTGGATCAGATGGGTGAAGTGGAGTACGCGCCAGGTGAACCGAAAGGAACTCCGTGGCATCCGCACCGTGGTTTTGAAACTGTTACCTACATTATTGATGGAGTTTTCGACCACCAAGATTCAAATGGCGGTGGCGGAACAATTTCTAATGGCGACACACAATGGATGACAGCCGGCGGTGGAATTCTTCACATTGAAACTCCCCCAGAGAGTTTAGTGATGAGCGGTGGGTTATTCCACGGTTTCCAATTGTGGGTGAATTTGCCTGCAGCTAAGAAGTGGTCGCCACCTGCATATCAAGATGTTCGTGCAAATGATGTTGCGTTGCTGTCATCTCACGATGGTGGTGCGTTGATTCGAGTTATTGCCGGTGAAGTTGATGGATATGTAGGTCCTGGTTCAACTCAGACTCCGATTACCTTGATACATGCAAGTGTTGCAGCTGGTGCTGAATTGCGTCTTCCATGGCGTCGCGATTACAACGCCCTTGTGTATGCAATGTCGGGACATGGTTTTGTTGGTGGACAGTCGCAGCCAATTCAGATGGGACAACTTGCAGTCTTTGGTGATGGTGATGAGATTGTTGTGCGAGCTGCTCAGCATCAGGAATCACGTTCACCGCAGTTGGAGTTATTTATATTAGGTGGCGCACCAATAAAGGAGCCCGTTGCGTGGATGGGGCCCTTTGTAATGAACACAAAGCGTGAGGTCCTGCAGGCTTTTGAGGATTTCCAGAAGGGCCTGCTTGGTTCGATTCCGGCGATATATAAGGAAGATGCCAAGCCAAAGGCGCCGTTGCAGCGCACAGGTAAGTTGCAGGG
>JBEANF010000025.1:0-35431 GCA_041165585.1 Actinomycetota bacterium
ATGAAAGACCTCTGTGAAAAGTGTGATCTTGTTACCGGCCCTGGCAATATTTATGTAGCGGCAGCAAAGCGTGCGTTGCGCGGTGTTATCGGAATTGATTCCGAGGCAGGTCCAACCGAAATCGCAATTTTGGCTGATGAAAGTGCTGATGCACGTAATGTTGCAGCAGACTTAATAAGCCAAGCAGAACATGATGTAATAGCTGCCGCAGTATTGGTAACTCCATCTACTGCTCTAGCTGATGCTGTCGAAGCCGAACTCACTCGACAAGTTGCTTCTACAAAGCACTCTGAACGAATCAGAACAGCTCTATCAGGAATACAAAGTGCAATAGCGTTGGTAGATGATGTTGCGCAAGGTATAGATGTCGTCAATGCCTATGCTGCAGAGCACTTAGAAATTCAAACTAAGGACGCTCGTGCAGATAGCGCAAAGATAAGAAATGCTGGCGCTGTCTTTATCGGCACTTTCAGTCCTGTCTCATTAGGGGATTACTCAGCTGGTTCCAACCACGTACTTCCTACTGGGGGTTGTGCCTGCCACAGCAGCGGATTATCTGTTGCAACATTTTTACGTGGGCTTCACTTCATTGAATATGATGAGAAAGCATTTAGAGCGATCGCTCCTACCGTAATCACCTTAGCTAATTCAGAGGATCTACCTGCGCACGGAGATGCCATGAGTGTGCGATTGGAAAATCCATGAGTAAGGCAATCTGGCCGGATTGGCTGCCGCTGCGCAAATCCTTAGCTCCGCTCACGCCATACGGTGCTCCACAAGTGGAGGCAGGTGCGGCACTTAATACAAATGAGAATCCCTTTGCCCTGTCTAAAGAGTTTTCAGAGGCGATTGCTGCCAGAGTTTCGGAGATCGCATCAACACTTAATCGCTACCCTGATCGTGATGCCACCCAACTGCGGGCTGCTTTAGCAACATATATCAACGAGCAGTCTGGCACCGCAGTTAATGCATCCAACGTCTGGGTGGCAAATGGAAGCAATGAAATCATCCAATCACTCTTCCTAGCATGCGGAGAGCGTGGTGCCATTGGATTTTTGCCATCGTATTCAATGCACCCACTTATTGCAAAGGTTACTTCGTCTCCTTGGATTGATGGTTTACGGCGCTCGGATTTTTCACTTGATGTTGAAAAGGCAATTTCACAGATTAATCAATCCCAGGTTGGAATGGTCTTTATCACCACGCCAAATAATCCTACGGGGGAGGCTATCTCGATCTCGGATATCGAACGAATAGCACATTCTGTCTCAGGACTGCTCGTTGTTGATGAAGCATATGCTGAGTTCTCCGATGAAAAATCAGCAGTTACATTAATTGATAGATATCCACATATTGCGGTGATTCGAACGATGAGCAAGGCATTTTCATTTGCGGGTGCTCGCGTAGGTTATCTGGTTGCACACCCCAGAGTTGTGGATGCCATGCAACTAGTGCGCCTTCCATATCACTTAAGTACTTTGACTCAAGGGGCTGCGCTAGTGGCCCTTGAGTTCAAAGATGAACTTCTCTCTGGTGTGGAACTCCTTCGAAAAGAGCGAGAGAAGGTTGCATCCGCACTGCGTCAGATGGGTCTTACCGTGCTCCCAAGCCAGGCAAACTTCTTACTCTTTACTGGTTTTAGCGCATCATCGCCACAACTATGGCAGCAGATGCTTGATCGCGGAATTTTGATTCGAGATGTGGGATTATCAGGGTACTTACGCACCACAATCGGCACCGGCGCCGAAAATGAGAAGTTTCTACACGCGCTACGAGAGTGCTTGGCTAAGGAGAAATCATGAGAACTGCACGCGTTGAGAGAAAAACTAAGGAGTCCAGCGTTCTGGTCGAAATTAATCTCGACGGAAGTGGACAGATCAACGTTGAGACCGGCGTGCCGTTCTTTGATCACATGCTCTCACAGCTTGGAAAACATTCAGGCTTTGATCTGACAGTAAAGACTGTGGGCGATGTGGATGTGGATTCACACCACACCGTTGAAGACACCTCCCTTGCATTCGGCCAAGCTCTGCGGGAAGCACTTGGCGATAAGGCGGGGATTCGTCGCTTTGGTGATGCCATGGTTCCACTTGATGAAGTTCTTGTTCAAGCTGCCGTTGATTTGTCAGGTCGACCATATCTAGTTCATCGCCAGCCAGAAATTGTTGAACTGATTGGAACCTTTGATACAACTTTAGGTAAGCACATTTGGGAATCAATCATTGCTGAAGCGCGTATTGCCCTACATATACGAGTACTTGAAGGTCGAAATGCCCACCACGTCTTTGAAGCTCAATTTAAGGCAGTAGCGCGCGCACTCCGTGATGCAGTGGCTATCGATGGTCGAGTCAGCGGCATTCCATCAACAAAGGGTTCACTCTAATTTCAACAATTGCAATTCTTGATTATGGCTCAGGCAATCTTCGATCTGCAGCGCGTGCATTTGCAACTTCAGGATTTGAAGTAATTCTTACCTCTGATCCAACCGTTGCGCGTGAAGCTACTGGGCTTGTTGTTCCAGGAGTAGGGGCTTTTCCTTCCTGCATGAACGGAATCAATCGTGTTAAAGCAACAGAGGTTGTCTCTCAAAGATATGCCGATGGCCGACCAACAATCGGTATCTGTATTGGTATGCAAATTCTCTTCACAGATAGTGATGAGAATGGTCTGCATAAAGGGATAGGTATCTGGCCTACATCGGTACGCAAACTCAACGCACCGGTTCTCCCACATATGGGATGGAATGGCGTTATAGCAAGTAAGAACTCACAATTATTTTCTGGTGTCGAAGATGAATCGTTCTACTTTGTACACAGCTATGCCGCTCGAGACTTACCCGGTGCAACGACAACTTTTGCAACTCATGGTGAGAAATTTTTGGCTGCGGTCGAGGATGGCACATTTTGTGCAACACAATTTCATCCTGAAAAATCGGGAAGAGCTGGACTTGCATTGATTAAGAACTGGAGTAAAACTCTATGAGTTATCTAGAGCTCTTACCTGCCGTCGATGTTAAAGATGGGCGTGCAGTTCGACTTGTTCAGGGTGAACTCGACAGAGAAAGCATCTACGGTTCTCCACTTGAGGTCGCACTTGATTTTCAACAATCAGGTGCAGAGTGGCTGCATCTGGTTGATTTAGATGCAGCTTTTGGCCGCGGAGAAAATAGTGCACTCTTGGCAGAAGTCGTTGGAAAATTAGATATTGCGGTGGAATTATCAGGAGGAATTCGAGATGATCTTTCACTTGCGCGCGCACTTGCAACAGGATGCAAGAGAGTCAATCTTGGAACGGCCGCTTTAGAAAATCCAGAATGGACTTCACGCGTTATTGCCGAGTATGGCGATCGAATTGCTGTGGGCCTTGATGTGCGCGGACATGTGCTTGCCGCACGAGGGTGGACGCAAGAGGGCGGTGATCTCTTTGAGACCTTGGCTCGACTTGAATCCGATGGGTGTGCGCGTTATGTCGTCACTGATGTGACAAAGGATGGAACTTTGCAAGGTCCCAATCTTGAGTTGCTCAAAGAAGTCTGTGCAGCAACGAATAAGCCGGTTGTTGCAAGTGGTGGTATCTCCAGCCTTGCTGACATTCAAGCTCTCTCTGCGCTCAATGCAATTGGAGTTGAAGGTGCCATCGTTGGCAAGGCACTGTATGCAGGGGCATTTACTCTGGAGCAAGCGTTGGAGATCACTCGATCATGACATTATCGACTCGGATTATCGCCTGCCTAGATGTCAATGAAGGCCGTGTGGTTAAGGGTGTCAATTTTACCGATTTACAAGATGCCGGTGATCCAGTTGAGATGGCAAAACTTTACGATGTTGAAGGAGTTGACGAACTCACCTTTCTCGATATTTCGGCAAGTGTCTCCAATCGGCAAACAACATACGATGTGGTCAGTCAGACAGCCGAACAGGTATTTATTCCGCTCACTGTTGGTGGTGGGATTAGAACTGTTGATGATGTGGATCGCCTTTTGCGATGCGGAGCTGACAAAGTTTCAATAAACACCGCAGCCATTGCTCGCCCAGACCTGATCTCAGAGATTTCAGATCGCTTTGGAAATCAGGTACTAGTGTTATCAGTTGATGCGCGACGAGCACGTACATCGTCAGGATTTGAAGTAACCACCCACGGCGGAAGAGAGAGTGCTGGGCTCGATGCACTTGTGTGGATCGAAAGAGCCACACAATTGGGAGTCGGTGAAATTCTGCTCAACTCAATGGATGCTGATGGGACCCGCGCAGGCTATGACATCGGAATGATCTCTCGAGTTCGGCAGATCTCTTCACTGCCACTGATTGCAAGCGGAGGTGCGGGTTCACTTGAGGATTTTGCAGCAGCGATAGATGCAGGCGCAGATGCGCTTTTGGCAGCAAGCGTCTTTCACTTTGGAGTGTATCGAATTTCAGATGTGAAGAGATATTTAGCAGAGCATGGATATTGCGTGCGCACGGGCACTCTGGCCTGAGGCACAATTAGGCCATGAGCATCTCTATCTCCCCAGACATTGTCGAACTTCTAAAAGATCCAGAAGCGCTCATCCCAGCAATTGCCCAAGATAGCCTCTCCGGTGAAGTTTTGATGCTGGCTTACGTCAACGCCGAATCACTTGCTCTCACTATTTCTTCGGGATATGCAACTTATTTCAGTCGCTCACGTAATCAACTATGGAAAAAAGGTGAAAGCTCAGGACACCTTCAGAAAGTTGTTTCAATCTCAATTGATTGCGATGGCGATGCAATTTTGTTCCAAGTAGAACAAGAGGGAAGTGCTTGTCACACTGGTGAATTCACTTGTTTCCATCGTGAGATATTTCCAAAGATCGATGAAGAAGGTGCATCCGAGTGAATCTCCAAGAATTTAGAGAGCATGCCGCCACCTTCAATGTAATTCCGGTCTACCGCAAATTGCTAGCAGATGGCGAAACTCCATTAGGTGTATACCGCAAACTCTCGGGCAACTCTGCCGGATCGTTTTTGTTGGAGTCTGCAGAACACGGCGGAGCGTGGTCTAGATACTCATTCATCGGAGCACATTCACAAGCAACTCTTACTGAAAGCAATGGAGTTGCTGAATGGATAGGAACTGCGCCAGCAGGAGCACCTCGGGGAATAGATCCATTAGATGCCCTTCGCTTATCGGCATCGCATCTTCGTTCTCCCAAGATCGCAGGTTTGCCCCCACTTACCGGTGGACTGGTTGGCTACATGGGTTATGACAGTGTGCGTAGGTTGGAGAAAATACCCAGCTTGGCTAAGAAAGATATTCCATTACCAGAGATTGCATTTATGCTCACAAGCGATCTGGCAATCATGGATCATGCAGAAGGAACGATCACATTGATTGCAAATGCCATCAACTGGGATGGAAGCGACGAGCGCGTTGATCAAGCATTCCATGATGCGCAATCAAGACTAGATCGAATGCAGCGCGAATTAACTGCTCCGCTTGAAGGCCATATAGCCCACATCAACTCTGCGCCGCAGCCGATTTTTGACCGCAATATTTCTGAATCAGAGTTTGCTGAGAAAGTTGCACGCGCAAAGGAGGAGATTCTTGCGGGTGAAGCGTTCCAAATTGTTCTATCGCAACGATTTGCCATGGATTGCACTGCAGATGCAATCGATGTCTACCGCATGCTCCGCCTGCGCAATCCATCCCCATATATGTATCTATTTAGATTTGCAGGCGGGATAGACGTAGTAGGTTCGAGTCCGGAAGCTTTGGTTAAGGTCACAGAAGGACAAGTAATGGTTCATCCCATTGCAGGCACACGAAAGCGATCATCATCTCCTGAAGAAGATAAGCGATTAGGAGAAGAACTTCTGGCAGATCCAAAAGAGCGAGCGGAGCACCTCATGCTGGTAGATCTGGGGCGCAATGATTTAGGAAGAATCTGCGCAGCAGGTTCTGTTGAAGTTGTCGATTTTATGAGTGTAGAAAGATATTCACATGTGATGCATATTGTTTCTACTGTCACTGGCGAGTTAGCAAGAGAAAAAACGGGAGTTGATGCACTCTTTGCGACTTTTCCTGCTGGCACACTTTCCGGGGCACCAAAGCCGCGAGCGATGGAGATTATTGAAGAGTTAGAGCCGCACCGCCGTGGCTTATATGGTGGCGCAATTGGCTATCTCGATTTCACTGGAAATCTAGACACTTGTATTGCTATCCGGACTGCACTGATTCATGATGGCCGCGCCTATGTACAAGCTGGTGCGGGAATAGTCGCTGATTCAGATGCGCAATCAGAGAATCAAGAATGCCTCAATAAGGCTGCAGCCGTACTGGGAGCTATTAGCGCTGCACATACAATGAGGTCAGCGCAGTGAAAGAGCTACTTCCGATTGTGATCAGCGCACTTGTAATCGGCGCATTTGTTATTTGGTTAAGTCGACACTTTTCACTCTCGTCGCGCTATGAGCGCAAGCCCAAGGTGCACACTCCGTGGAGCGCACAAGATCAGGGAATCGACCCTACAGATGAGAGCGGCCAATGAGCGTTTTGGATTCAATCATCGCTGGTGTGCGCGAAGATTTAGCAGCGCGAAGATTACCTCTTTCACAATTGCGTGAAAAGTTAGAGAGCGCCCCGCCTGTCATCGACGCACACCCGGGATTGAAAGGTGAGCGCGTTAGTGTGATTGCTGAAGTCAAGAGATCTTCGCCTTCTAAGGGAGAGCTATCAACGATCGCCGATCCAGGAAAGTTGGCCGAGCAGTATCAGAGCGCCGGTGCCAGTGTCATTAGCGTGTTAACTGAAGAGCGCAGGTTCTCGGGATCGCTCGCTGATTTAGCGACCGTACGTGGCGCGGTTCAAATTCCAATCCTGCGCAAAGACTTTATGGTCGATGAGTATCAGTTTTATGAGGCACGGGCGTATGGTGCAGATGTTGTCCTTCTCATAGTTGCTGCTCTCTCTAACCCCCAACTAAAAGATTATTTTGAGATGGCGACCGAACTTGGCATGGCCAGTGTGATTGAAGTGCATACACATGAGGAACTTGAACGTGCCATGGAGATCAAACCAAGAATCATTGGAATTAATTCTCGTAATCTAAAGACCCTTGAAGTCGATCAGAGAGCATTTGCGCAACTTTTGCCTGAAATTCCAAGCGAAATCATCCGTGTAGCTGAATCCGGAATCTCTACTCGAAGTGAGGTTGAGAGTGCCGAGGGTTTCGGTGCGGACGCAATCTTGGTGGGAGAGGCGCTAGTACGAGCGGGGGATCCAATTTCTACACTGCAGGCTCTGCGAGGTCTCTAGTACCCTAGTGACCATGAGTGTTGATGCGAAGGAAATCCGTGGCCACTTTGGTCCGTATGGAGGACGCTTCGTTCCAGAGGCGCTCATAGGTGCATTGGAAGAACTCGAGCAGGCACATATTGCCGCCGCATCTGATCCCACTTTTGCAGCAGAGCTTGATCAACTCCATCGCACATATACAGGACGTCCCAGCATCATCACAGAAGTTCCCCGATTTGCAGAACATGCGGGCGGTGCGCGCATTTTGCTCAAACGCGAAGATCTCAACCACACCGGCTCACATAAGATCAACAATGTTTTAGGTCAAGCACTTCTTACCAAACGTATGGGCAAGAAGCGCATCATCGCAGAGACCGGCGCCGGACAACATGGAGTTGCATCGGCAACAGCAGCTGCCTTGATGGGCTTGGAATGTGTTGTCTACATGGGAGAAGAAGATACCAAGCGACAGGCTCTCAACGTTGCGCGAATGAAACTGCTTGGCGCAGAAGTTGTTCCGGTAACAAGTGGTTCGCGTACATTAAAAGATGCCATTAACGAGGCGATGCGCGATTGGGTTACCAATGTTGAGACTACTCATTATTTATTGGGGACCGTTGCTGGCCCACATCCATTTCCAACATTGGTTCGTGACTTTCATCGGATTATCGGAGTTGAGGCAAGGGCTCAAGTTCTGGAATTGACAGGAAAACTTCCCGATGCAGTCCTAGCCTGCGTTGGTGGTGGATCCAATGCGATCGGAATCTTCCATCCATTTATCGATGATGTCAGTGTTGCGCTGATCGGCCTGGAAGCAGGAGGCGATGGCGTAAGTACGGGACGCCATGCCGCAACAATCACGGGTGGCACTCCAGGAGTCTTGCATGGAACACGTTCTTATGTTTTACAAGATGAGAACGGTCAAACTGTTGAGTCACATTCGATCTCTGCCGGACTTGATTATCCAGGTGTTGGTCCAGAGCATGCCTTTTTGCATGACATTGGACGCGCGCAATACAGAGCGATTACAGATGCGGAGGCGATGAATGCATTCGCACTTCTATGTCGTACCGAAGGAATTATCCCAGCCATTGAAACCGCTCATGCTTTGGCAGGTGCACTTCAGGTAGGTCGCGAACTTGGTCCTAATTCGACAATTCTTATCAATCTCTCTGGGCGTGGAGATAAAGATGTGGCAACAGCTGCAGCATATTTTGGAATCGAACTCTAGTAATGGCTCTCGATACACCTCTCGATAAAATTCTGGCCAAAGCAAAGAGTGAAAACCGAGCAGCGCTGATCGCGTATATCCCTGCAGGCTTTCCTAGCCACGAGGGCTGCAAGAAGGTGATTGCAGCATTTGCCGCAGGTGGCGTAGATGCGATTGAAATTGGTTTTCCTTATAGCGATCCCGTCATGGATGGTCCAACTATTCAAGCGGCCGCCGTGCAATCACTGAGTCAAGGGACTGGCGCAAAAGAAGTATTTGAATCATTGAAATGCGCTAGTGATCACGGAGTAGCAGCGGTTGTCATGACTTATTGGAACCCCATTGAACGTTACGGCGTGGACGCATTTGCTCAGGCGATTGCAGATAATGGCGGCTCAGGAGTAATCACACCTGATTTGACGGTAGAGGAATCAGATGGCTGGATTAGGGCAACAGATAATTCAAAGATCAATCGCATCTATGTTGTTGCACCAAGTACATCGGACTCTCGTTTACCAGTGGTTACCAGTAAGTGTGGAGGATTTGTCTATGCGGCAAGCCTCATGGGTGTGACTGGAACTCGAACTAGCGTTTCATCTTCTGCTGCAGATCTGGTTGCGCGCGTTCGCACAACGACTCAAACTCCAGTAAGTGTTGGACTTGGGGTTTCCAGTCGCGAGCAAGCTAAATCTGTTGCAGCATATGCCGACGGAGTAATTGTTGGCTCAGCATTTATCAACGCTCTCCTCGAAGCACCAGATAAGGAAGCCGGGCTGGCTGCGGTTCAGGAATTAGCCGAACAGTTAGCGCTAGGAGTTCGTGAAGGTCGATGAAGAATTTTCTGATGGCAAAGCAAGAGTGGATCACCACTATTTTCCGAATTGGTTTCGGGGGTTTTCTACTTTATGCAGGTGGTATTAAGGCCTTTGATCCGGCGTCATCGGCCAATGCGACGGCTGCCTACAAAATTTTGCCGACCGATCTTGCTCACTTCTTTGGCTATATCTTGCCTTGGCTGGAGGTCGCCCTTGCGATCTTCCTAATCCTTGGAATTTTTATTCGACCTGCAGCGATTGCGAGTGGATTGTTGATGCTTATGTTTGTTGGAGCAATCGCATCAGTGTGGGCTCGTGGCATGCTCATCGACTGCGGATGTCTAGGTGGTGGGGGAGCAATTGATCCCTCCAAGGCCACTGAGGCACGTATTGCCTACGCAGTAGATATAGCGCGCGACCTGGCCTTCGTAGGTATGTGCGCCTACATCTTCAAGTACCCTTATGGAAAATTTTCTCTCGACAAGAAACCAGAAACGACCCAGGAAGCAAGCGAGGATCAGCAATGAGTAAAGCAAAGAAGAATTCAGTTAAGTCTCAGGGTGGAGATCCATTCACTCGTTGGCTTGTTATTGGAATGGTCACTTTGGTCGTTGTTGTTGGTGCAGTCTTTAGCTTAAACAGCGAGAATAAGGCCAAGAATGCCGCCTTCACCGCACTTGATTCCTTCCAATCTGTTGGCACCGTTGAAGGAGCAGTTGATTCAACTGCTGGCGATGGAATTGTCTTTAATGCCGGCCTACCAACCAAGATCGATATCTTTGAAGATTTCCAATGTCCAATCTGTAAGCTTTTTGAAGATCCTATCGGTGGATATTTGACGTCGCTGATAACCGAGAAAAAAGCACAGGTCACTTATCACCCTCTATCATTCTTGGGAAATGGTCAAAAGGATGATGAATCTATTGCAGCATCTAACGCTGCATATTGCGCAGTAGATGAAGGAAGGTTCTTAGACTTCCACAAAGCGCTCTATGACGTTCAGTCACAGGTTGAGAATTCTGGTTTCTTAAGTACAGAAAACTTGATCACAATTGGCGAGAAGATTGGTATCACCTCAACAAAGTTTAAAGATTGCGTCACCAACAAATCCAAACTGGTAAGCGTCGTTGCAGCCACTGATTCAATGACTCGCTATGGAGTAAAGGGCACACCTACGGCTTTCATCAATGGAAAGGTGTGGGAGCGTCAATCTCCTGGATTTGATCTCAATGAATTTAGGGCAGCAGTCGAAGCTGCAAGCAAGTAAGTTCTGAGATTGAATTATATTCAATGATTGCGTTTGTGAGTGCGATTCCGTCACCTCCAAACTCTGCTATTGAAGTCGGTCCGCTGACAATTCATTTCTATGCTTTATGCATAATTGCTGGCATAACCGTTGCGGTGTGGTTGGGCGATAAGCGTCTTCGTGCCTATGATCCTAGCCTCACATCTGTTGTCGCAGATGTTGCACTTTATGCCGTGCCATCTGGAATTATCGGTGGGCGCATCTATCACGTGCTCTCCTCACCTTCGGATTTCTTCGGATCCGGCGCCTCTTTCCTCGATATCTTTGCAATTTGGAAAGGTGGACTAGGAATTTGGGGAGCGATCTCACTTGGTGCAGTAGGTGCATATTTGGGATATCGAAGAGTCTCTCGCACTCGATCTGATCTTGTCCTTCCACCCTTTGCAGTATTTCTCGATGCACTTGCACCGGGGATTTTACTTGCGCAAGCAATTGGTCGCTTTGGTAATTGGTTTAATATCGAACTCTTCGGAAGACCATTGGACACATGGTGGGCGCTAGAAGTTCCGCAATCTTTTCGTCCGGCAGAGGTCAAATCTTTTGAGACCTTTCACCCCACTTTCGCCTATGAGGCGATCTGGTGTTCTCTAGTTGCTCTCGTACTGCTGGTGATATCAAAGCGCTTGCATCCAGGACAGACCTTTGCTCTATATGTTGCCGCATATTGCGTAGGACGTTTTTTCATTGAAAATCTCCGCATCGATTCGGCAAATCTCATATACGGATTGCGACAAAATGAGTGGGTGAGCATCCTTGTTGGACTGGCCGCGATCGCAATTTTCACGCGCGTTGCGCAAAAGCATAAGTCGCTCGGGTAAGATCAGCCCATGTCGTTAGAATCTGTCTACCAGCGTAATATTCATCACCGTGCACATCGCGCCGGATGGTTGCGTGCTGCAGTACTCGGTGCAAATGATGGTCTTGTTTCTACTGCAAGTTTGATGATCGGTGTAACAGCTGCAAATCCAGGCAAAGACACCTTTCTCATTACTGCAGGTGTTGCTGGAATCGTCGCTGGTGCAATGTCTATGGCGGTTGGTGAATACGTTTCGGTTCGATCCCAGAACGATGTAGAAGAATCTGATCGTCAGATGGAGATTGAGCATTTGGCAGAAGATCCAGAAGGTGAAATGGCAGAACTTGCGCAGATTTATATCGAGCGTGGACTCACTCCTGAATTGGCAACAGAGGTTGCACGTCAGATGCATGCACGTGATCCACTCGAGGCACATTTACGCGACGAACTTGGGCAGACCCCGCAGAATAAAGCGCGACCTCTGCAGGCAGCCCTGGCATCTGCGGCTAGTTTTACCTTCGGGGGATTGATTCCATTTGCCGGTGCATTTGCTCCAACGCCTGGCACCATTGCACTGAGCATCGTCGGTTTTGCAATGGCCGGACTTGTTATCACTGGAATCTTGAGCGCCAAGACTGCAGGAAAGGCGATCTTTGGCCCTACCATCCGTGTCATGCTCGGAGGCGCCTTTGGTATGGCTGTTACCGCTGGAATCGGCCGCCTGCTCCACATCAACCTTGGTTAATACACCGCGCTAGGTTGGCCTAGATCACCATTTTCATCTGCCGCAGAGGGCTCTTTGATGTACCGCATAGCGCCAGCAGTTGCTACCCTGTGCATGGGTCAGCGTTGTCCCGTTGAGTAATAACGGCACATGACAACAGGAGATCTCCCTCGATGGCTCTTCCATCTGACTATCCACCAGCGCAAGGGTTATATAACCCTGCCAATGAGCACGATGCGTGCGGCGTTGCAATGGTTGCCACTCTCAATAAAGTTGCAACACATGAAATCGTTGCAAAGGCACTCACCGCACTTCGCAACTTAGAACATCGTGGTGCTGCCGGATCTGAACCAGATAGCGGAGATGGCGCTGGAATTCTTATTAGAGTTCCTGACGCTTTTTATCGAGCAATTACTAACTTTGATTTACCAGCAGAAGGAAGTTACGCAACAGGTATCGCCTTCGTTCAACCTGGTTTTGATCCCACATCATTAATCGCCTCTCTTGCTACCCAAGAAGGTCTGACCATTCTTGGTTGGCGAGATCTTCCAACCAATCCAACATCAGTGGGTAAGACAGCCCAATCTGTTATGCCGATTTTTAAGCAACTCTTTGTTAAGGGAAACAAGGGAGAAAGTGGAATTGCACTCGATCGTCTTGCCTTTGCATTACGTAAGCAGGCAGAGCACGCGGGTGAGATTTACTTCCCATCATTTTCATCTCAAACAATTGTCTACAAAGGAATGCTCACAACTGGACAGTTAGAAGAATTCTTCCCAGATCTCAGTGATGAAAGAGTGGTATCGCCTCTGGCACTAGTTCACTCGCGTTTTTCTACCAATACATTTCCATCGTGGCCCTTAGCTCATCCGTATCGGTTTATCGCACACAATGGTGAAATCAATACAGTAAAAGGTAACCGAAACTGGATGCGTGCTCGTGAGGCATTGTTACAGAGCGATCTCATTCCAGGAGATATTTCCCGCCTCTTTCCGATAGTTGAGATGTCTGGCAGTGACTCTGCCTCATTTGATGAAGTATTAGAACTGCTTTATCTCGGCGGTCGATCACTTCCGCACGCAGTATTGATGATGATTCCTGAGGCTTGGGAGAATCATGCAACGATGTCGAAGAAGCGTCGTGATTTCTACGCATTCCACTCATCTCTAATGGAGCCATGGGATGGACCTGCGTGTGTGACATTTACTGATGGGCATCAAGTAGGAGCAGTTCTAGATCGCAATGGATTGCGCCCTTCTCGATTCTGGGTAACTCATGATGGTCTGGTCGTCTTGGCATCGGAGGCAGGAGTTCTCGATTTCCCAGCAGATGCGATTGCACGTAAAGGTCGATTGCAACCAGGAAAGATGTTCCTGGTAGATATCGAAGCTGGACGAATTATTGAAGATGATGAGATTAAAGATTCACTGGCAGATGCCGCTCCATATGGAAAATGGGTTGAAGAGGGCGTAGTTAAACTTTCAGATCTACCTGCTCGCGAACATATTATCTATCCGCATTCATCTGTTGTGCGACGTCAGCGTGCATTTGGATATACCGAAGAAGAGCTTCGCATCATCATCACGCCGATGGCAAAAAATGGAGCAGAAGCACTTGGTTCAATGGGTACAGATACACCGATCGCAGCCCTCTCCAATAAGCCACGCGTGTTATTTGATTATTTCACCCAACTCTTCGCACAAGTAACGAATCCGCCATTGGATGCAATTCGGGAAGAGCTTGTCACAAGTTTGGCTGGATCAATTGGTCCAGAACATAACCTCTTGGATCCAGGACCAGCATCATGCCGCCAAATTGTCTTGCCATTCCCAGTCATCGATAACGATGAACTAGCAAAGATAATTCACGCAAATGCCGATGAAGATTACCCTCATCTTCAATCGTATGTAGTGCGTGGTCTCTTTCCAGTTTCCGGAGATGGAAACACTCTTCGCCAACGCTTAGAGGAGATTAAAGAAGAGGTGAGCCAAGCAATCGCCGAAGGCGCACGCATCATTGTTCTCTCAGATCGAAATGGTGATGCTGAAGACACTCCTATCCCTTCACTTCTACTTACCGCCGCTGTCCACCATCACCTCATTCGCCAAAAAACTCGTACCAAGGTTGGTTTGGTCGTTGAAGCCGGAGATGTGCGCGAAGTTCACCACGTGGCACTTCTCATCGGTTACGGCGCAGCGGCTGTGAATCCATATCTTGCGATGGAGAGTGCTGAAGATCTCGTAATTCAGGGTGTAATCACAGGCATCACTCCAGAGAAGGCCGTTCACAACATTATTAAGGCTCTTGGTAAAGGTGTCTTGAAGGTAATGTCCAAGATGGGAATTTCGACTATCGCCTCATATACAGGGGCACAAGTGTTTGAAGCTATCGGTATCGCACAAGATGTGGTTGATGAATTCTTTGTAGGAACGACTTCGCGACTCGGTGGTGTGGATCTAGATGTCATTGCTGAAGAAACAATTAAGCGCCATCACATTGCCTACCCGCCTGGAGGGGAAGTTCCCGGAACTAAGCGACTTCCAATCGGTGGTGAGTACCAGTGGCGTCGCGATGGCGAGCCTCATCTTTTTAATCCTGAAACGGTATTCACTTTGCAGCATGCAACCCGTTCCAAGCGTTATGACGTGTTCAAGCGTTACACCAAAGCTGTTGATGATCAGAGCAAGGCGCTGATGACACTTCGTGGACTCTTTGAATTCGATACCAGTTCACGTACTTCCATTCCTGTAGATGAAGTTGAATCCGTGGCGAGCATCGTCAAGCGCTTCTCAACGGGGGCAATGTCTTATGGCTCTGTCTCGCAGGAAGTACATGAGACTTTGGCAATTGCAATGAACCGCCTTGGTGCTAAATCAAATACTGGAGAAGGTGGCGAGGATCCAGCTCGTTTCACTCCAGAAGCAAATGGTGATTCCAAGCGCAGCGCAATCAAGCAAGTAGCATCAGGTCGCTTTGGCGTAACTAGTGATTACCTCGTAAATGCTGATGACATTCAGATCAAGATTGCACAAGGAGCTAAGCCAGGTGAAGGTGGGCAACTTCCAGGAAACAAGGTCTATCCGTGGGTAGCTAAGGTGCGCCACTCAACTCCTGGAGTAGGACTTATTTCACCTCCTCCTCATCACGATATTTATTCCATCGAAGATCTTGCCCAATTAATCCACGACCTAAAGAATGCAAATAAGAATGCACGCATTCACGTGAAATTGGTAGCAGAAGTAGGTGTTGGAACGGTTGCGGCTGGTGTTTCTAAAGCTCATGCCGATGTCGTACTTATTTCAGGCCACGATGGCGGAACAGGTGCTTCACCGCTGACATCTCTCAAGCATGCTGGTGCTCCGTGGGAGCTCGGTTTGGCTGAGACGCAACAGACGCTTCTTCTCAATGGATTGCGCGATCGAATTGTGGTTCAGACAGATGGACAACTCAAAACTGGTCGAGATGTTGTGATTGCAGCCCTTCTTGGTGCAGAAGAGTATGGATTTGCCACAGCTCCACTAGTTGTATCCGGTTGCGTGATGATGCGTGTCTGTCATCTCGATACCTGCCCAGTAGGCGTTGCAACCCAGAACCCTGAACTTCGTAAGCGCTTTACCGGAAAACCAGAATTTGTTGAGACATTCTTTGAGTACATTGCAGAAGAAGTCCGTGAAATCCTGGCATCCCTTGGCTTTAGAACACTTCAGGAAGCTATAGGTCATGTCGAATATCTAGATACCAAGCAGGCGGTTGAACATTGGAAGGCGAGTGGATTGGATCTAACTCCACTACTTGCACGCCCTGATGTTGAAAGTTCTCTCTATCAAACTACAACCCAAGACCATGGTCTAGAAAATGCCCTAGATAATGTGCTTATCGAGAAGGCAAAGGCGGCACTAACAACAGGTAGTAGAGTCGAGATTGAATCTCCAGTTCGCAACGTTAATCGAACTGTTGGAACGATGTTAGGTGCAGAGATCACGCGTGCATTTGGGGGAGCAGGGCTACCTGCAGATACCATCCAAGTCACACTTCGTGGATCTGCCGGACAATCACTCGGAGCATTTATTCCGTCAGGTCTGACACTTCGCCTCTTCGGAGACTCAAATGATTATGTTGGTAAGGGTATCTCTGGTGGACGCATTATTGTCCGTCCCGATCTCAACGCAGCATTTGAGTCAGAGGAAAATGTGATTGCCGGAAATGTGATCGGTTACGGCGCTACATCTGGTGATCTCTTCTTGCGTGGAATCGTGGGTGAACGTTTCTGTGTTCGCAATTCTGGAGCTACCGCAGTAGTAGAAGGTATTGGCGATCATGGATGTGAGTACATGACCGGGGGTACCGTGGTCATTCTCGGCCGCACCGGACGTAACTTCGCAGCTGGCATGTCAGGTGGTCGTGCATTTGTTCTCGACCTCAACCCTGACCTTGTAAATACCGAGATGGTCGATGTTTTGGCAGTCCCTGCCGATCAGAGAGAAGCGCTCCGCGCAATCGTGACGCAATTCTTTAATGAAACCGATTCGCAAGTTGCTGGAAATCTTCTACTCGATTGGGAGAGTTCACTGACACGATTCTCACTTGTCATGCCGCGTGACTATGCCCGCGTATTGGCAGCAATGGAGAAGGCAACTCGCGAAGGACTTCCAGTTGACCAATATGTAATGGAGGTTGCAGCAAATGGCTGATCCAAAGGGTTTTCTTACAACACCACGCGAACTTCCAAAGCGTCGCCCAGTAGATGTACGCATTAAAGATTGGCGCGAAGTTTATGAGCCACAGAGTCTGGAACATCTTCAAAAGCAGGCAGGGCGTTGCATGGATTGCGGCATTCCGTTCTGTCATTCAGGTTGCCCATTAGGAAACCTCATCCCTGAATGGAATGATCTGATGTGGCGTGGCGATAAGAGCGAAGCGATCGCGCGCTTACACGCAACCAATAATTTTCCCGAATTTACCGGTCGACTATGTCCGGCTCCATGTGAGACAGCTTGTGTTGTCTCCATCAATGCAGATGCGGTTACCATCAAGCAGGTAGAACTTCGCACAATCGAAGAAGCATTCGGTGCAGGAGATGTAAAGCCACTAGCTCCAGATCGTCTGACTGGCAAAACCGTTGCGGTAATTGGATCTGGCCCAGCAGGACTTGCAGCCGCTCAACAACTTACTCGCGCTGGACACACAGTAGTTGTCTATGAGCGCGCAGATAAGATTGGAGGACTTCTCCGATACGGAATTCCAGAATTTAAAATGGAGAAGAACATCATCGATCGTCGCCTGGCGCAGATGGAGAAGGAAGGAACACGCTTCCGCACTGGCGTTAATGTTGGCGTTGACATCACAGGTTCTGAACTACGACAAAAGTACGATGCAGTGCTTTTAGCACTTGGAGCAACCCAATGGCGCGATCTTCCAATTAAGGGTCGCGAAAATAAAGGAATTTACCAAGCGATGGAGTTTCTGCCATGGGGTAATAAGCAGGCACTGGGAGAAGTAACAAATCCAGAGATCAATGTGAATGGAAAACATGTCGTGATTTTGGGTGGCGGCGACACTGGCGCAGATTGTCTAGGCACATCAGTTCGCCAGGGGGCAGCAAGTGTCACTCAACTCGAGATTATGCCGCGGCCATCAGATGAACGTCCAGGCTCGCAGCCATGGCCGATGTATCCAATGATTTATCGCGTATCGAGTGCACATGAAGAATTAGATCAACGCATGTTCTCTGTTAGTACCGAGGAATTTGTTGGAGATGGAAACGGAAATCTCAAAGCGCTCAAACTCGTTGAGACTCAGATGGTCGATGGAAAATTCCAACCTGTTCCAGGATCCGAGCATGAAATTCCTGCTGATTTTGCATTCCTTGCAATGGGATTCACTGGCACACAAGCCACGCCACTCTTTGACCAACTCGAAGTTGAGCTCGATGAACGTACAAATATCAAGCGCGATAACTCCTACCAAAGTACTTCAGAAGGAGTCTTTGTCGCAGGAGATGCAGGGCGTGGTCAATCTCTCATTGTGTGGGCAATTGCTGAAGGGCGAAGCGCAGCCGCTGCTGTTGATCGTTATCTCGAGGGTGATACGCAACTACCATCTCCAATCGAACCAACTGCACGTCCTCTGATGGTGTAATTCAACATTTCATTCGTTCGGCACAACATATTGTGCGAACTCGTGAGTAATCAACAATGTTAGGTAAGGTATGAACATGCGTCGCGCGAAGATTGTTTGCACATTAGGACCAGCTGTCGAATCTCCTGAGAAGGTGCGCGAACTCATCGCAGCCGGCATGAATATGGCTCGCCTTAATCTCTCTCACGGAGGATATGACGAACATCAAAATCGCCTTGATCGAGTTCGCCAGGCTGCAGCCGAAGCCGGAGCTCCGATTGCAATATTGGTAGACCTGCAAGGTCCTAAAATTCGTCTGGCCCGTTTTAAAGATGGCCCGCATGACTTGTCTCGTGGCGATATTTTTACCATCACTACTGATGACGTCGAGGGTACCAAGGAAAGAGTAGGCACTACCTACAAAGGCTTGCCAGGAGATTGCAAAACTGGCGATCGCATTCTGATTGATGATGGAAAAGTAACCGTTGAAGTTCTCGAAGTTAAAGGTAGCGATGTCGTAACAAAAGTGATTGAGCCAGGTGCAGTCAGTAATAACAAGGGAATTAACTTGCCAGGTGTGGCTGTCTCAGTTCCCGCGCTCTCAGAGAAAGATATTGATGATCTGCGCTGGGGGCTCAAGGCTGGTGCGGATTTTATTGCGCTCTCATTTGTGCGAAATGCTGACGATATTAAAGATGTACATCGCATCATGGATGAAGAAGGAATTCGCGTTCCGGTCATTGCCAAGATTGAGAAGCCACAAGCTGTTGATAATTTGGTTGGCATCGTGGATGCATTTGACGGAATTATGGTTGCTCGTGGAGACCTCGGAGTAGAGCTACCTATTGAAGATGTGCCTCTAGTTCAAAAGCGATGTGTTGAACTTGCTCGTGATGCAGCCAAGCCAGTCATTGTGGCCACCCAAATGTTGGATTCCATGATTACCAATTCCCGTCCAACCCGTGCTGAGGCTACAGATTGCGCAAATGCCGTACTCGATGGAGCAGATGCTTTGATGCTCTCGGGAGAGACAAGTGTTGGTGAGTTTGCTATCGAAGCCGTACAAACGATGGCGCGCATTATTCAAAAGACAGAAGAAGGTGGCCTCGAGCGAATTCGCCCCCTCACGCATGCACCTCGCACAAAAGGTGGCGCAATTACAAAGGCAGCAGTTGAAGTAGGCGCAATCGTCGGTGCGAAATTCCTCGTAGCATTTACCCAAAGTGGTGACTCAGCACGGCGTATGTCACGATTGCGCTCTCCAATTCCTATTTTGGCGCTTACTCCAGATCGCGGAACATATAACCGTCTTGCCCTCTCATGGGGAGTTGAGCCAATGATCACTCCAGTGGTTTCCCATACCGATGAGATGGTCAAGCAAGTAGATGGCCTTCTGCTTGAGAGCAAGCGCACCACCATTGGTGACAACGTCATGATTGTGGCCGGATCTCCTCCAGGAATTCCCGGATCTACCAATGCAATGCGTGTTCACCGCATGGGTGATGCCATTGGTGGCGCAGCACCTGCATATCGCTAACTCTGCGATTTACAGTCGAGGCAAGGGAGAGGTTAAGATTTACCCACATTAGCCTCGGTACTCCAACGGTAGAGAGGGCAGTCTCAAACACTGCATAGTGTCGGTTCGAATCCGACTCGGGGCACATGGAAATGCAGACTTCTCAACCGCCAGTGCGCATTGTTGTGGCCGAAGATGAAGCTCTGATTCGCATGGATCTCGTTGAAATGTTAGGCGAGGCTGGATATCACGTAGTTGCACAAGCTGCAGATGGTGCTCAAGCAATTGATTTAGTAAAAGAACACCAACCCGATCTTGCAATCCTTGATGTAAAGATGCCTGCGCTTGACGGAATTAGTGCAGCAGAAGAGATTATTAACACGTGTCCGGTATTAATGCTTACCGCATTTAGTCAACGCGAACTCGTTGATCGCGCTCGAGATGCCGGAGTCATGGCATATGTACTTAAACCATTTACCATCAATGATTTGGTACCTGCCATCGAAATTGCGATCAGTAGGCACCTGCAAATGAGAAGTCTGGCAGCCGAAGTTGCAGACCTTCACGATCGTCTAGAGACGCGAAAGATCATTGATCGTGCCAAGGGAATTCTTATGGCCGCCCTGAATCTGACTGAGCCGCAAGCCTTTTCGTGGATTCAAAAGGCGGCTATGGACCGTCGCCTCACTATGAAGGAAGTGGCCCAGGCAGTTATTAGCCCTGATGCCGTTCCTCGGTGATTTCGTCTAATTTCGTAACCAAAAAGTAACCGGATTATGCGTATTTTGGGCCGCTCCACCTTGCCCGAGCGTCACCCTCCCCATTACCCTTTCCACCTCCCTGTCCCGGGATAAGAAAAACAGGAAGGCTACACATGAAGAAGAATAAGGTTCTCGCTCTTGCGATTGCCGGTGCACTTGCTGCAGCATCAGCTGCAACAGTTATTCCAGCAGCACAAGCGGCAGATACAGTAAAGATCGCTTTCCAGGGCCCACTAACAGGTCCTGAGGCTCAGACTGGAACTGACGAAGTTCGTGGCGTAAAGCTTGCTATCAAGCTCTACAACGCAACAAACCCAGCAGTGAAGGTAGA
Organism: Actinomycetota bacterium; assembly: GCA_041165585.1. GTDB lineage: Bacteria > Actinomycetota > Actinomycetes > Nanopelagicales > Nanopelagicaceae > Planktophila. The sequence continues at coordinate 20,828 of JBEANF010000025.1, forward strand.
ACTAGTAGAAGTTGATGACCAGGGAGACCCAGCAATCGCTGGAACAGTTGCTCCTGGTGTTGCAAAAGATACTTCAATCATCGGTATGGTCGGAGCTGCATACTCAGGTGCAACCATTGCATCATTGCCTTCATACAAGGCTGCTCCAGCGCTTGCAATGATTTCACCATCTGCAACACGTCCATCACTTACAGATCCAACATCACCTGACTACGGTCAGCCTGTATTCCACCGTATTGTTTCTAACGATGCACTCCAGGGCCCAGCTCTAGTTCGCGTTGCAACAAAGGGTGTCTCAAAGCCAGCAGTTTACGTAGTTGACGATCAGTCTTCATACGCAGTTGGTCTTCGCGATGTTGTTGTTCCAACAATTGGCGATCAGGGCATCAAGTGGCTTGTAGGTACAGACTCTGTAGTTAAGGGCACAACCGACTTCTCAGCAGTAATCGCAAAGATCAAGAAGGTAAAGGCTAACGTCGTTATCTACACCGGTTACTACGCAGATGGTGCGAAGTTTGCTAAGCAGCTTCGCGACAAGGGCTACAAGGGTGTACTTGCAGGTGGAGACGGCGTTCTCAACTCAGCATTTATCAAGTTGGCTGGAACAAAGGCTGCAACGGGATACCGTTTCACAGCTCCAACAACCCCACTTGATATCGCATCACCAAAGCTCACAGCAGAATTCAAGAAGGAATTCAAGGCTGATCCAGGCGTCTACTCAACAGAAGCCTTCGATGCTACAAACATGTTCCTTACAGCTATTAAGGCTGGAAAGACTAACCGTGCAGATGTCTTGGCATTTATCAAGACAATGAAGCACAAGAACACAGCTGGAGTCACAATCTCATTCAACAAGAATGGTGACCTCAACGGTGCCGGTCTTATCAACGCTTTTGAAGTTAAGGGCGGAAAGATCGTTCTTACAGGTCTTGCATAAGCCTTGGCTTAGCACCTGTTAGATAATCATCACTATCGACCCCCACTCAGCAACGGGTGGGGGTCGATTGATGGAAATAGTTTTAAATTTCGTAAGTAGTTGAAAGTTCAGCGGCCGAACATGGCCAATCATCGGTATAGGAGTTGACTCGGTGGATTTTTCAGTTTTAGTAGATCAATTCTTTGCCTTAACAATTGATGGAATTGCCCTCGGCTTCATCTACTCACTTATTGCCCTTGGTTACACCATGGTCTACGGCGTACTACGCCTCATTAACTTTGCAAACTCTGAAGTCTTTATGCTCGGAACATTTGCCACAATCATTACCTCGAAGAATATTTTTGGTTATGCCGACGACACCGAACCACTGACTGGCATGAAACTTGTCTACACACTACTTGCTTGCATGCTTGTCTCAATGTTGGTCTGCGCGATCACTGGTGTGCTTGTGGAAATCGTTGCATACCGCAGATTGAGAAAGACTGGCTCAAACCGCCTCACAACACTTATCTCAGCAATCGGTGTTTCCATTGTCATCAGCGAGACTGTGCGAATCTTGACCAGCTCAGCCCCTGCAAATAACCCAAGACTTCTCGACAAGATTTATCTTGTCTCTTATGCAGGTACAGAGTTCTACATTGGCTCGGTGCGAATTCCAGTATCGGCTTTTGAAGTTCGACTCGACACGCTATTGGTAATCATCTTTGCAATCCTCCTTCTCTTTGCAGTAGATCGCTTTGTTAAGAACACTCGCCTAGGAAAGGGAATCCGCGCAGTTTCAATGTCAGAGCAGAACTCTCAGCTCATGGGCGTCAATCTCAACAAAGTCATCTCCAGCACCTTCTTTATTGCAGGATTAATGACCGGCGCGGCAGCCTTCTTCTACACAACGGTTTATGAGAGCACCAAGTTCAACGTTGGTTTCGAACTTGGTCTTGCCGCGTTTACCGCAGCAGTCCTTGGAGGAATTGGAAATATCCGCGGCGCATTCTTTGGTGGTATTGCGCTCGGAATTCTGGAAATTTATGCTGCCACAGTCTTTGGAACACAATGGAAGGCAGTGACGGCATTTGTGGTTCTTGTACTAGTTCTTCTCTTTAAGCCAAATGGACTCTTTGGCGAGTCACTACAGCAGGCGAGGGTATAAAGATGGCAATTAACATTCGCGATAAGGGCGCTGAGATCTGGGAGCGCTCACCGAAGCCAGCACGAGTAGCAATCGCTTCTCTCACTATGATCTTTGCAATCTGTCTCCCATTTTTTGGGGGAACATTCCTTAATACTCCAATTAGCTCTTATGAAGCAGTGCTTGTTTATCCAGTAGGTCTATTCGTTCTGATGGCCCTGGGACTAAACATTGTTGTGGGAAAGAGTGGTCTCCTCGATTTAGGTTACGTCGCCTTCTTTGCCATCGGTGCCTACACAATGGCGATCCTTGGCACTACAACTTCTCTGAATTTCTGGGAGATCATGCCAATTGGTATTGGTTTGGCAATGATCTCAGGTGTGATTTTGGGTCTGCCAACTCTTCGCCTTCGCGGGGATTATTTGGCGATCGTCACTCTCGGTTTTGGTGAGATCGTCCGTATCGTCGCACTTAATACCATGGCAATCGGTGGTCCAAATGGAATTGCAAATATTCCAACTCCTCCTAAGTTCCTTTCACTTGAATACACATTGCAGAATCAGAAGGCGTACTACTGGACTGTACTTGCCTTGATCTTCCTGGTTATTTGGATGATTCGCCGTCTTTCAACACGTCGACCAGGTAGAGCGTGGGAGAGTATTCGACAGGATGAAGATGTCGCAGATCTCATGGGCGTTCGTACACTTAAGTACAAGATTTGGGCCTTCGCCATCGGTGCTGCAATTGGTGGCGCCGGAGGCGTTGTCTTTGCCGCCAAGTCAATGTTCGTTGCTCCGGAGATGTTTACCCTCAATACCTCGATCTTGATCTTGGCATGTGTGGTCTTTGGTGGAATGGGAAATATCTGGGGAGTAATCACAGGTGCGATTATTCTCGCCTACCTCCCAGAGCGCATCCGCTTTATCTCTGATGCTCGTCTCTTGATCTTCGGACTTACACTCGTTGTGATGATGAACCTCCGCGCCGATGGAATTTTGCCTCGTAAAAAGAGAGAGAAGTCATTGACCTCATGAAAAAAGTAATCGAACTCAAAGGTGTCACCATGCAATTTGGTGGCGTAACAGCTCTCAACGATGTCAATCTCCATGTGAATGAGGGTGAGATTCTCGCACTCATTGGACCTAATGGTGCAGGTAAGACAACAGTCTTTAACGTCATCACCGGTGTATACAAGCCAACAAAGGGAGATATCGTATTTAACGAAGAACTCTCAGTTGTAGGTAAGAAGCGTTGGCAGATTACAGAAGCTGGAATCGCGCGCACATTCCAGAATGTTCGCCTCTTTGGTGAGATGACTGCACTGGAGAATGTGATTACTGCCGGCGATGTTCGCAGTAAGTCAGGTTTTGTCGGTTCACTCTTTGGGCTTCCACGTTCACGCCGGGAAGAGAAGGCTAACCGCGAGAAGGCAATGGAGTTGCTTAAGTTCCTTGGCATTGATCACGTCGCACATAAGTTGGGTAAGAACCTGCCATACGGAGATCAACGTCGACTTGAGATTGCTCGTGCACTTGGAACTCAACCAAAACTTCTTCTCCTTGATGAGCCTGCTGCTGGATTTAACCCATCTGAAAAAGTTGCTTTAGCTGAGACCATTAAGAAGATCCGCGATGCGGGTTACACAATCCTGCTCATTGAGCACGATATGTCACTCATTATGGGAATTTCAGATCGAGTTGCGGTTCTCGACTTTGGAACAAAGATTGCAGATGATTCACCACAAGTAGTTCAGAATGACGCACGTGTAATTGAGGCCTACCTAGGAGTACCCGCAGATGCATCTTGAAATTAAGGACCTTCGCGTCCACTACGGCAAGATTGAAGCGATCAAGGGAATCTCATTCCAGGTTAACCAAGGTGAGATTGTCACTCTTATTGGCGCAAATGGTGCTGGAAAGACAACAACCCTGAAGACAATCTCAGGACTTCGCGGTGTCTCATCCGGCTCAATTCTCTTCGATGGCAAAGATATTTCGAAGATGCCAGCACATGAGCGCGTAGATATCGGCATCTCGCAAGCACCTGAAGGACGTGGAATCTTTCCGGGAATGACAGTTCTTGAAAATCTTGAGATGGGTAAATTCAATCGCAAGAATCGCAAGGCTGAGATGGATGAAGATCTCGAGATGGTCTACACACTCTTTCCTCGCTTGAAGGAGCGCGCATTCCAGGATGGCGGAACTCTCTCAGGTGGCGAGCAGCAGATGCTTGCAATTGGTAGAGCGCTTATGGCTCGCCCAAAGCTGCTCTTGCTTGATGAGCCATCGATGGGGCTTGCTCCTCAGATGATTGCAAATATTTTCCGCATCATCACAGAGATCAATAAGTCACAAGGCGTGACAATTCTCCTCGTTGAGCAGAATGCTCAACAGGCGTTACAGCGCGCTCATCGTGCTTATATTCTTGAGACCGGAAATATTGTGAAAACAGCGGCAGCATCAGATCTTCTCAACGATCCTGCAGTTCGTGAAGCGTATCTAGGAACCGGCGCTCACTAAATTAGCGTTCGGCCAAAATCATGCAGGTGATGCGTGCACTACACGTGCGTTGTCCTTGATCATTTGTGATTACCACTTCGTAGACGCAGAGGGTTTTGCCGAGTGAGACCGCTGTCGCAACTCCGGTGACAAATCCGGAAGTCGCAGATTTGTGGTGGGTGGCATTGATATCCACGCCGACAATTCGACGAGTAGGACCTGCGTGAAGCTGTGTTCCAATAGAACCAAGAGATTCTGCCAGTACAACATTTGCGCCACCATGGAGCAAACCAATGGGCTGGGTATTTCCCTCAACTGGCATGCGCCCAACCATCTTCTCCGGGGATGCTTCAAGAATTTCGATCCCCATCTTCTTATCGAGTGCACCACTACCGCGCTCACGAACGATCTCTAAGAAATTTGGTTGCGTCATAGTTGGGGAGTTTATACCTAAGATAAGGGCCATGGCTAAGAACGAGAAGCGACTCCTTCTCATTGATGGACACTCAATGGCCTATCGCGCTTTTTTCGCACTTCCTGCCGAGAATTTCACTACCGCCACGGGTCAACACACAAATGCTATTTACGGTTTTGCCACCATGCTCATCTCACTCTTAAAGGATGAGAAGCCGACGCATGTAGCTGTTGCATTCGATGTCTCGCGCAATACCTTTCGTACCGAGATTTTTCCTGAGTACAAGGCAAATCGAGCAAAGACCCCTGACGAATTCCGTTCTCAGATGTCGTACCTACATGAGTTAGTAAAAGGCTTTGGAATAACTCAATTTTCCGTAGAAGGCTTTGAGGCCGATGACATTATCGCTACCTTGGCGACAAGGGCGGCAGATGAAGGCTTTAATGTTCTCATCTGTACGGGCGACAGAGATAGCTTTCAACTTGTCACACCTGCAATCACAGTGCTCTATCCAAAACGTGGAGTTAGTGAGATGGCGCGCATGACTCCTGAGGCTGTGCTTGAGAAGTACCAGATGACACCAACCCAATACCCAGATTTCGCAGCCCTACGTGGGGACCCCAGCGATAATTTGCCTTCAATTCCAGGCGTGGGTGAGAAGACTGCGGCTAAATGGATTATTGAATATGGCTCACTCGAAAAACTGCTAGAGAAGGCTGATGAAGTTTCTGGCAAGGTGGGTATTGCACTTCGTGAAAATGTCGAGAGCGTTCGCCGAAACCGCGAACTTACCCAGCTAATTCACACCGTTGATATCGAGGCTGATCCTCAAGAATTGGTATGGAATGGAGTAGATCTCTCCACCCTAACTCCATTGCTAGACACTCTCGAATTTAAAACACTTAAAGATCGTTTGGCTGCAATTGCAACAGCAGCAACTTCACATGCAGACATTTCTGATAATTCTCTCTTCGCGCGCGAGCTAGAACAGAAAGTACTCACGCCAGTCGAAATGAGTTCAAAGATCGCAGCGCATAAGGGTGAAATTTCTCTAGCTTTTGAGATTATTGATGATGTTCTGAATCGATATGCCGTAGGGCTCACACCAGATGAAGTTTATGTCGTACACGCGAGTGAGATTGGATCTTGGGCAGCCGATGCATCGATCCCGAAGATAGTCCATGATGGTAAATCACTGTCGCGTATCTATGAAATTGAAGGAATTGTCTTTGATACCAGTCTTGCTGCCTATGTCCTCAATCCAGGAGTTCGCACCAATGAAGTGAGTGATCTTCTTCAGCGATATGGTGATGGCTCATCACTAGACCAAAGCTCACCTGAATCAATAGTGGCTTCAGTAGCCTCGCAACTCTTCACCTTGCGTGCCTCTCTGGATAGTGAGTTGAGATCGCGTGGTGTTGCAGATCTGCTCTACAGCCTTGAACTGCCTATTGGCCATTTGTTGGCATTGATGGAGCGTCGGGGAATAGCAGTCGATGCTAAGAAGTTACGGGAACTGTTGACCTATTTTGATTCAGAGGTTGCTACGCAGACCAAGATTGCCCATGATGCTGTGGGGCATGAATTTAATGTTGCATCCCCTAAGCAATTGCAGGTGGTTCTATTTGAAGAACTTGGATTGCCAAAAACCAAGAAGATTAAAACTGGCTACACAACAGATGCTGATGCTTTGGCATGGCTTCATCAAAAAACTGAGCATCCTGTCTTGGCAGCTCTCTTACGTATTCGCGAAACCAAGAAATTGGCAACAACTATTGAAGGTCTTATCGTCGAAATTGCTCCTGATAATCGAATCCACACCCACTTCGCTCAAACTGTAACCGCAACAGGTCGCCTTTCTTCAGTAGGTCCAAATTTGCAGAATATCCCTGTGCGTACCGAAGAGGGTCGCAAGATTCGAGATTGCTTCATCGCGGGTAAAGGTTTTGACCAGTTGATAACAGCCGATTACTCACAGATTGAAATGCGCATAATGGCTCACCTTTCTGATGATCAACACCTACTAGCTGCATTCTCATCAGGTGAAGATCTGCACGCCACAGTTGCAGCCGAGGTATTTAATGTCGCGCCAAGTGATGTAGATCCGGAGATGCGCAGACAGATAAAAGCAATGTCTTACGGTCTGGCATATGGATTGAGCTCTTACGGTTTGGCCGCTCAACTTGATCTGACCCCACCTGCTGCGCAGGATTTGATGGATCGATATTTTCAACGTTTTGGTGGCATTCGGGACTATCTCAAGAGCGTTGTGGAGCAGGCGCGCAAGGTGGGATATACCGAAACCGTTCTTGGACGCCGCCGGTATCTGCCCGATCTCATGCAAGATAATCGGGCGCGACGTGAAATTGCAGAGCGGATGGCGCTGAATGCTCCAATCCAAGGATCGGCAGCAGACATCATCAAACTAGCAATGATCAATGTCCAAAAAGCTTTAGTTGCGCAAGGTTTACGTTCGCGGCTGCTTCTACAAGTTCATGATGAATTGATTGTGGAATCTGTCACCGATGAAATTGACGTTGCTACAGAGATATTACGTCGCGAGATGGGAAATGCTTATCCACTTAAGGCACCGCTGGATGTCAATGTTGGTGTGGGCAAGAGTTGGAACGAAGCCGCACACTAAAGCTATTTATTGCGATCCGAGTTATCATCCATAGCAGCCAAATCTTCCTCATCAGTTGGAAGATCATTAGCAGCGGCAAGTCTATTTTTTCCAATACTCAAAATAACCAAACCTATAAATATCATGACTGGCAACATTGCTAACCCTACCCGTGGAGAGAAATATTCTGAGACATATCCACCGACAGCAGCGCCTAAGGCCATAAATGAACCTTCAACGCTCCAGATCCAACCCAGTGATGACGTTTGAGACCCCTGAGGTCGAACTGCCTCTAGCACTTCGAAGTAGAACACCTGGACGGCTCCACCAACAAAGCCGATAGATGCTCCAACTAACGCCATCGTCCAATCTGGATACGTGATAACTATCGGGATGCATGTGATGAGCCAGAAAAAATAAGCTCGACGTAAGGCAGGTAGCGGTGCAAGTTTCTTAGAAACTAAGCCACCCAGCAATCCACCAACGACGGTTGCAACACCGAAGGCAGCAAAGATCCAAGCAACTCGGTGGGCGACATCCTCAGCAGTTGCAAATGCCGGAACTGCAACGTCAAAGACTCCCCACCCAAAACCAATAAAGCAGCCCTCAAACATTAATAACTGCATTGCAGGATGCATCAACAATTTACCTTGCCCCTTAGCCTTCTTTTCGGGGATCCAATTGCGAGATACTGGGGTCAGAGCAAGTGCTACTCCACCTATAAACATCAAGGCAGCGACAACGTCGAGGGCTAAGTGCGGCCGGCTCGAGAGCGCAAGTGATGTGACAACAACTGGGCCAATAACAGATGTTGAGCTCATCATCGCAGAATCAAATGCATAGGCAGTTCTTAGATACGAATCTGGAACGATATCTTTCCATAGTGGTCGTACCGATAAATTAATTGGGGGAGCAGTAATTCCAAGAATGAATGCGGTGACTAAAATTGATCGCGATGTTTCCATAACATTGAGAGTCAGAATGAGAGTTGTGTAAGCTGGAACTAGAATGCGCAGCGGCCATTTCTGCCCCCAACGATCCATGACGGATCCGCGTATTCCTGCCGTCAACGCACCAGCAAGAGAATTTAACCCAATCGCTAAACCGGCGATTGCAACTGAACCCGTCTCTTGCTCTGCCTTGAAGAAAATGCCTAAACCGATCATGCCGTAGGCAAGTCGTGCTGGAAATGCGCTAATTCCCAGGGTGATTACCTGAGGAAATGCGAAGAGTTCCTTGTACCGCTTCATAGGTCTTTAATTCTACGCACGGATTTGCCCCGTGAGACCTAACCCCCGTACCCTTCACCTGTTCATCAAGCAGATCGCTTGGGTCCTACTACTTATCTATCCCTACGGAGCTCACTTGTCTACATCACCAGTAATTGCAGTAAATGACATTGGATCAGCAGCAGATTTTCTTGCAGCAATTGAAGGCACAATCAGAAATTTCAACGACGGAGACCTCGTCGAAGGCACAGTCGTTCAGGTAGATCGCGAAGAAGTACTCCTTGATATCGGATACAAGACAGAAGGCGTAATCCCTTCACGCGAACTCTCAATCCGCCACGATGCAGATCCAAATGACATTGTTAAGGTCGGCGACAAGGTAGAAGCTCTTGTTCTTCAAAAGGAAGATAAAGAAGGACGCCTCATCCTTTCCAAGAAGCGTGCTCAGTACGAGCGTGCATGGGGAGAGATCGAAGGCAAGAAGGAACGCGACGAAGTTGTCGTCGGTACAGTTATTGAAGTTGTTAAAGGTGGTCTTATCGTAGATATCGGGTTGCGCGGCTTCTTGCCAGCATCCTTGGTTGAAATGCGCCGCGTTCGCGACCTTACTCCGTATATCGGTAAGCAGGTTGAAGCACGCATCATCGAACTCGACAAGAACCGCAATAACGTTGTTCTTTCACGTCGCGCATTCCTTGAGCAGACACAATCAGAATCACGTACAACATTCCTCAACCAACTCCAAAAGGGCCAGGTTCGCACAGGTGTTGTCTCATCAATCGTAAACTTCGGTGCATTCGTTGATCTCGGTGGAGTAGATGGTCTTGTCCACGTCTCGGAGCTCTCATGGAAGCACATCGATCACCCAGGCGAAGTTGTTGAAGTGGGTGATGAAGTAACCGTTGAAGTTCTTGAAGTTGATTTCGAGCGCGAGCGTGTCTCACTTTCGCTTAAGGCAACGCAGGAAGATCCATGGCAGGCATTTGCTCGCACACATACGATCAACCAGGTTGTTCCAGGCGTTGTTACCAAGCTCGTTCCATTCGGTGCATTTATCCGCGTTCACGAAGGAATTGAAGGACTTGTTCACATCTCTGAATTGGCAGAACGCCACGTAGAAATTCCTGAGCAGGTTGTTGCTGTAGATGACGAGTTATTTGTGAAGATCATCGATATTGATCTTGAGCGCCGTCGAATCTCACTTTCATTGAAGCAGGCAAATGAAGGTACAGAAGTTGAGATTGAAGCATTTGATCCAACTCAGTACGGAATGGCAGCCCGCTACGATGCAGATGGAAACTTCATCTATCCAGAAGGTTTTGATCCTGAAACTCAGGAATGGAAGCCTGGCTTTGATGCTCAGCGTGAAGAGTGGGAACGTCAGTACCAAGTAGCACAAGAGCGCTTCTTGGCTCACAAGAAGCAGAAGGCCGAGGCAAAGGCAGCAGACGCTGCAGGTGCATCAGCTGATGCTCCATCAGAAACAACTGCTGAATAGAAGTAGCCGTTAAAGAAGGCCCCGCACCTGATTGGTGTGGGGTCTTCTTTATTATCTGTGAGGCGAAGGTAGGCTCTTCTCATGACTGTAATCGCACTAACCGGTGGAATTGGAGCTGGAAAATCCACGGTTGCTCAATTCTTTAGCGAGCTGGGCGCAAATGTTGTAGATGCCGATCATCTTGCACGAGTGGCGATCGAGCGAGGTAGTGAAGGTTTTGATGAAGTAGTTGCTCGATTCGGTGAGTCAATTCTGTTCAATGGAGATATTGATCGTAAGGCGTTAGCAGCAATTATTTTCACAGATGCACAAGCAAAGCGTGATCTTGAGGCGATCGTGCACCCCAGAGTGCAGAAGTTATTTGCTCAAGCGCGAGAGGCAAATGACATATCGACACCACTAATCTATGAAATTCCTCTTCTTGTTGAGACAGATGCAGGTAAGAAGTTCGATTTTATCGTCACGGTAGAGGCACCAGAAGAATTGCGAATTGAGAGACTACTGGCTCGTGGGATGTATATCTCGGATATCAAAGCCAGATTAGCTAATCAAGCACCTTCAGAGGCTCGCATGAAACTTGCAAATGCCATTATCACTAATGATGGCGATGAAGATCATCTGCTACGCCAAGTTGAAAATCTCTGGGAAGGTCAAATCTCTGACCTCTCATCAGATCACTCCCACTAGTAGGCTAGGCAGTATGTCTGGCACAGAGGACCTCACCCGTCACACGACGCCATTTCAGGTAATTTCAGATTATGTACCTGCTGGCGATCAGCCCCAAGCGATCGAAGAGATTAGTCGCCGCATCAATGCTGGCGAAAAGGATGTAGTTCTTCTTGGCGCAACAGGTACCGGAAAATCTGCGACAACAGCATGGTTGGTGGAGCGCTTACAGCGCCCGACTCTGGTTCTGGCTCCGAATAAAACACTGGCAGCACAGTTAGCAAACGAATTTCGCGAATTACTTCCCAATAATGCCGTTGAGTATTTCGTCTCGTACTACGACTACTACCAGCCAGAGGCCTATGTTCCTCAGACTGATACTTTTATTGAGAAAGATTCCAGCGTCAACGATGAGGTAGAACGTCTGCGCCACTCGGCCACAAATGCACTCCTGACTCGTCGCGATGTCATTGTCGTCGCAACGGTGTCATGTATCTACGGCCTTGGAACTCCACAGGAATATATCGATCGCATGATTCATCTCAAAGTAGGGGATGAGATTGAGCGAAACGCTCTTCTTCGGCGCTTTGTTGATGTTCAGTATAAGAGAAATGACATCGCTTTTGAGCGAGGAACTTTTCGAGTTCGTGGCGATACCATCGAGATCATTCCGATGTATGAGGAATTGGCAATCCGTATCGAAATGTTTGGTGATGAGATTGAAAAGATAATGACTCTTCACCCTCTTACTGGGGAGATTATTCGAGATGAGAGCCAGGTCCATATATTCCCGGCTACACACTATGCGGCAAGTCCTGAGACTATGAAACGCGCGATCGGTGATATTCAAGATGAGCTCCAAGTGCAACTTAATCTCTTTGAAAAGCAAGGAAAGCTACTTGAAGCTCAACGTCTTCGTATGCGAACAACCTTTGATATCGAGATGATGGAGCAACTGGGATTCTGTTCTGGCATCGAAAATTACTCACGCCACCTCGATGATCGCGCGCCGGGTTCACCACCGCACTGTCTCTTAGATTATTTTCCCGATGACTTCCTAGTTGTGATCGACGAAAGCCACGTGACGGTTCCACAGATTGGCGCGATGTACGAAGGTGACGCATCGCGAAAGCGAACTCTGGTTGAGCATGGATTTAGATTGCCGAGCGCACTTGATAATCGCCCCTTAAAGTGGCCTGAATTCCTTGAGCGAGTTGGACAGACGATCTATCTCTCTGCGACCCCTGGAAAGTATGAGTTGGAGAAAGTTGGAGGTGATGTTGTCGAACAAGTCATTCGTCCTACTGGATTGGTCGACCCGGCAATAATCATCAAGCCCATCAAAGGACAGATTGATGATCTTTTGAACGAGATCAATATAAGAGCAGAGAAGAATGAACGTGTACTGGTAACGACTCTGACTAAGAAAATGTCAGAAGATCTCACCGATTACCTACAAGAACGAGGCGTCAGAGTGAGATATCTGCACTCAGAGGTAGATACGTTACGACGTGTTGAGCTGCTTCGAGAACTGCGGACCGGTGATTACGATGTTTTGATTGGAATCAATCTTCTGCGCGAAGGTTTGGATCTTCCTGAGGTTTCGCTGGTTGCGATACTCGATGCTGATAAAGAAGGATTTTTGCGTTCTGCTACCTCTTTGATTCAAACGATTGGTCGTGCTGCTCGAAACGTTTCAGGTGAAGTCCATATGTATGCTGATAACGTCACACGTTCCATGGCCCTTGCCATTGATGAGACGAACCGACGTCGAGCTAAGCAAGTTGCCTACAACCTCGAACGGGGAGTTGATCCTCAGCCGCTTCGAAAGAAAATTGCCGATATAACTGATTTGATTAACCGCGAAAGTGAAGACACCACACACTTGTTGGAGAGTGAACAAGGATCGGGCAAACGCACCGGCGAGGCCCTCTCTGTTGGGCTCAATGCAAAGGGTGCGATCTCTCTGCCCCGCAAAGATCTGGTCGCCTTGATAGGCTCGCTCACCGATCAGATGCGCAGCGCTGCTGCAGATCTTCAATTTGAAGTGGCAGCAAAACTTCGAGATGAGATTCGCATCCTGAAGAAGGAACTTCGATCTATGGAGGAAGCTGGTGTCTAAGTGACCATCGAGAAGCTGGTTGTGCGAGGTGCACGCGAACATAACCTTAAGGATGTTTCACTGGATCTTCCACGTGATTCGCTTATCGTCTTTACCGGACTATCTGGTTCCGGCAAATCTTCGCTTGCTTTTGACACCATATTCGCCGAAGGTCAACGACGATACGTTGAATCTCTCTCAGCTTATGCACGTCAGTTCTTGGGCCAGATGGATAAGCCGGATGTTGATTTTATCGAAGGGCTTTCTCCAGCAGTTTCCATTGATCAAAAGTCTACAAACCGCAACCCTCGATCAACTGTTGGAACAATTACTGAAGTCTATGACTATCTGCGCTTACTCTTTGCTCGCGCAGGGCGTCCGCACTGTCCACAATGTAAAAAGCCAGTCTCACGCCAGAGTCCACAACAGATTGTTGATCAAATTCTTGAGCTACCGGCAACCACAAAATTCCAAGTTTTAGCTCCGGTAATTCGCGAACGCAAAGGTGAATTTGTTGATCTCTTCAGTGATTTAGTAAAACAAGGATATTCCCGAGCCATCGTGGACGGTCAGGCAATTTCCTTATCAGAGCCTCCAAAACTCAAGAAGCAAGAAAAGCACACGATTGAAGTCGTTGTGGATCGCTTGACTGCCAAAGCTGAATCCAAATCCCGTCTCACCGACTCGATTGAGACGGCACTAAAGCTGGCAAGTGGAATTGTGCTGCTGGATTTTGTTGATGCTAAAGATGGCCAAGAGAAGATTCATACCTACAGTGAGCATCTGGCATGCCATGATTGCAACCTTTCATTTGAAGAACTTGAACCACGATCGTTCTCATTCAACTCGCCATTTGGCGCCTGCCCTGAGTGCACAGGTATCGGAACAAAACTTGAGGTTGATGAGGAACTGATAATTCCCGATGACAGTCTCAGCATAAATGAAGGAGCGATTGCTCCATGGTCTGGCGGACAGTCTGCCGACTATTTCATCCGTCTACTCGAGGCCCTAGCAAAAGATATTAAATTCTCTCTCGATACCCCTTGGAAGAAAATCTCTGCAAAGGCGCAGGATGCAATTCTAAATGGTTATGAATACGAAATTCAGATGCGCTACAAAGGGCGATACGGAGCGCGTAATTACACCACTGGATTCGAAGGTGTAATCCCATTTATTCATCGACGCCACGGAGAGACAGATAGCGATTACAGCCGTGATAAATATGAGGCCTACATGCGCCAGATTCCATGCGCTGCATGTAACGGTGCTCGTTTAAAACCAGAAGTACTTGCGGTAACTATTGGTGATAAGAGCATCGCAGAAGTGTGTGAACTCTCCATCGATCAATGTGCTGCCTTCCTCAAGAAAATTTCGCTCTCAAAGCGAGAGGCACAAATTGCAGAACGAGTAATGAAGGAAGTACACGCGCGACTAGGATTCTTACTTGATGTTGGACTTGATTACCTTTCACTCGACCGTCCCGCAGGAACTCTCTCAGGTGGAGAGGCGCA
>JBEANF010000026.1:0-9244 GCA_041165585.1 Actinomycetota bacterium
GCCCTGACTGCCCTTGCCACCACACTCGGTGGATTTGTAGCAATTAAAGTTAAAGATCGCCTCCATCTTGTTCTGGGACTTTCAGCCGGATTGCTCTTGGGTCTAGTTGCCTTTGATCTGCTGCCTGAAGTCTTTGAGATGAACACCGATTCACTCGGTGGAGTACCAGTTGTCTCTCTAGCACTTGTTGCAGGATTTCTCTTGCTGCACTTTGCCGAGAAGATTTTTGGATCACATGAGCCAGCTCATTCCGATTACGGACATGATCATGAACATAGCGTCAACGTCGCAGGAACTCTTGGCGCACTTGCTATGGCAGGCCACGTCTTTCTGGATGGTTTGGCGTTGGGCGTTGCCTTCGAGGTGAGTAATTCTCTGGGGTATGCAGTCTTTATCGCAATTTTGGCGCACGCATTTAGCGATGGACTTAATACCGTTTCATTACTTGTCAAGAGCGGGCATTGGACTAAGACATCCTTCATGTTGCTTGGTGCAGATGCGCTGATGCGAATTAGCGGTTCAGCACTCGGAACGTATATCGCACTTTCAGAACCATCTATGGCGCTCTATCTGGCAGCATTTGCGGGATTTGTTATCTACCTTGCAACTTCGCATATTCTGCCTGAGGCACATAGTCGCCATCCATCTAAGTTAACTATGTTGGCAACTGTCTTTGGCGTTGTCTCAATGTGGCTCATAGTTGGAAATATTGGACATTAAGTGTCACGCTCTAACCCTCGAGTATTAAGCACTCTCGAACGTGCCGGTGGTTTTGCTAGTGCGCAAGAGATCTATCGTTTGATGCAACGTGATGGCGAAAGTATCGGGCTCACTACTGTGTATCGCGCGCTGCAATCGTTAGTTAGCGACAAAATTGTTGATGTCCTACGGCGTGATGATGGTGAGGCCATATATCGCCTCTGTGGAGATACACATCACCATCATTTGGTCTGCAAAAGTTGCGGCGACACCATTGAAATTGAGGGTGGAGCGATTGAAAAGTGGGCTAAAAACGTTGCGGCAGAGCACGGGTTTCGCGAAGTTGGACATACTGCAGAAATCTTCGGCATCTGCAGTAAGTGCTAATTTCTCTAGGCTTTTCCAAACCTTCTATCGCGATCTGAATACTCTTCAATGGCCTTCCATAATGTCTTGCGCGTGACATCTGGCCATAAGACATCCATAAAGACAAATTCGGCATAAACCGATTGCCATGGCAGGAAGTTGCTGGTGCGCTGTTCACCCGACGAACGCAAAAATAGATCGACATCACTCATCTTGGGATCGTAGAGATACGAGGCTAAAGTCTTTTCAGTAATTGCATCGGCCTTTACCTTTCCGCGTTTTACATCGCGGGCAAGTTCGGCGGCAGCGTCAACAATCTCTGAACGGCCGCCATAGTTGACGCACATATTCAAGGTAAGAACCCTATTTTTCTTGGTTAACTCTTGTGCCTCTTCTAGCTCTTTGATCACAGAAGACCAGAGACGTTTGGGTCGGCCGATCCATTGAATCTTTACACCCATCTCATTCATCTGATCACGCCGGCGGCGCAGCACATCGCGATTAAAGTTCATTAAGAATCTAACTTCTTCTGGGGAGCGTTTCCAGTTTTCAGTTGAGAATGCATATGCGCTTAACTCTTTGACACCAAATTCGATAGCACCTTGCACAACATCAAAGAGGGCAGCCTCGCCTGCCTCATGTCCTGCGGTTCGAGGAAGACCGCGCTGCTGTGCCCAACGACCGTTACCATCCATCACCACTGCAACATGGTGAGGAATATCGATCGCAGATTTCTTACTCATGCACGCTCCACCATCGGCAGACTTCGTAGTCCGCGTTCAAGGTGCCATTGTAGGTAAGCGGCAACTAAGCCACTAGCCTCTCGCCGAAATCTGAGCTCACTATTTTGCGCACGATCCCAATTACCGCTGATCAAATCACCCATCAGTTCTAGCGTCTCAGGGGCTGGAGTTGCCGATGCCGATGGACGGCACTCCATACATACTGAGCCACCACCAACGAGAGAGAAGTAGCGATGTGGGCCTGGCTTTTCACAACGCGAACATTGGCTCATAGATGGTGCATATCCGCCGATGGCTAGCGATCGCAGTAAGAATGCATCAAGAATAAGAGATGAGTCATAGCGATTTTCGGCAAGTGCTTTCATGCCACCGACAACTAATTGAAATTCTTGTAGCGCAGGTTCATTTTCTTGGGCGGTAAATCGTTCAGCCGTTTCAAGAATGGCAGAGGCGATTGTCCAACGTTGGTAATCGTTAGAGATTGCTTCTCCGTAATTCATGATTGCTTCAACTTGAGTAATCGTGTCGAAGGTTTTTCCGGTGTACATCTGAATATCAACATGGCTGCCAGGTTCAAGCCGAGCGCCAAATTTAGACATAGTGCGACGAACACCTTTAGCCACCCCACGAATACGACCATGTTCGCGAGTGAGCATGGTGATGATGCGATCTGCCTCCCCCAGTTTCTGGGTGCGCAGAACTATCGCTTCATCACGGTAGAGGCTCACGGGCTTACGGTAGTCAGCGAATGGCGCGATTTATTGCAGACACAACGGCCTTCAGTGAAGCCGTTGTTGTGTTGGGGTCAACTCCGACGCCCCAATAGACATCTCCGCCGATTGCGCACTCGAGGTAGGCAGCTGCTGATGCATCGCCGCCGGCAGAGAGTGCGTGTTCATGGAAATCAAGAACGCGAACGTCAACGCCGTAATTCTGCAAGATGTTACAGAAAGCTGCGATCGGTCCATTGCCATGACCCGATAGTTCAACTTCTTGACCACGATCGGTAATGATCACAGTAAGTTGAACATCCTGATTCATTACAGATGATTGCGACAAGCCCTTAAGACGGAATCGCCCCCAAGGTGCACTTTCGGTTGGTAAATACTCATCTTCAAAGATCTCCCATAGTTCATCGGCAGAAACTTCTCCACCTTGTGAATCAGTCTTTTCTTGCACAATCTTTGAAAATTCAATCTGTAGTCGACGAGGCAGATCAAGATGGTGCTCCGTCTTCATCAGATACGCGACGCCACCCTTGCCTGATTGTGAGTTGACGCGAATGACTGCTTCGTAGGAGCGACCGATATCTTTTGGATCGATCGGCAAATACGGAACTGCCCATGTGTGCTGGTCTACGTGCACACCAGCGGCCTTGGCATCTTTTTCAAGGTGCTCAAAACCTTTCTTAATCGCATCCTGGTGTGAGCCAGAGAATGCGGTAAATACCAAGTCGCCACCATATGGATGACGCTCAGGGACTTTGAGTTGGTTGGCATATTCCACCGTGCGACGAATCTCATCGATTTTTGAGAAATCAATATGTGGGTCGATGCCGTGGCTGACCAAGTTCATGCCAAGAGTGACAAGACAGACATTTCCAGTGCGCTCACCGTTGCCAAAGAGAGTTCCTTCGATGCGATCTGCTCCGGCCAAGTAGCCCAATTCTGCAGCGGCAACACCGGTTCCCCGATCATTATGTGGATGCAGTGAGACGATAACGCTGTCGCGATTTTCGAGATTGCGACACATCCACTCAATGGAGTCGGCATAGATATTTGGAGTAGCCATTTCAACCGTTGCCGGAAGATTCATGATCGTCTTCCATGTCGGCGTAGGTTTCCAGATCGCGTTGACTGCATTACAGACTTCTACTGCAAATTCGAGCTCTGTACCTGTGTATGACTCAGGCGAATACTCGAATGAAACTTTTGTCTCAGGAACAGTCTTCATGAGATCGAGGCAGAGTTGGGCACCATCTGTTGCAATCTTCTTGATGCCCTCTTTATCTAAGCCAAAGACAACTCGGCGCTGCAAGGTGGAAGTGGAGTTATAGAGATGCACGATCGCCTGCTTCGATCCCTTGATCGCCTCGTAGGTGCGACGAATCAGCGGTTCGCGTGCCTGCGTCAGAACTTGAATGATCACATCATCAGGGATCAAATCTTCATCAATAATTTTGCGGACAAAGTCAAAATCTGTTTGGCTGGCGCTAGGGAAACCTACTTCAATCTCTTTGTAACCCATCGCAACAAGTAACTTAAACATTGCAAGTTTGCGCGGTGTATCCATTGGATCAATCAGCGCTTGATTGCCATCGCGCAGATCAACTGAGCACCACTTAGGTGCGACGGTAATCTTCTTATTGGGCCAGGTGCGATCTGGTAGATCCACTGGGATAAATGAGCTGTAGCGATGCACAGGCATCTGCGACGGTTGTTGCTGTGGGAAATTCATATCTACTCCTTGGGGTGTGCGGGCCGTTATGGGTTAACCGGCAACACCAAACCCCGCGGCGAGGAGACCGGTTAGTTGGCCTCGCAGCGGCGGCTAAGTAGGAGTCCGCGTTGTTGCATGGGTTAAGAGTAACCCGTTGCTATTTAATCTTCAAGATCAGGCTGAAATCAGACTGGGATTAGAGTATTAGCAAAAATCTGCCAGGCAAGGGCAGATTTAGCAACCAGGGAGAGCGTGATGTATGTGCGCTCACCGCGAAGATACTCTGACCATTTGCCGACCTTCTTGTATTGCAACCACTGCACGAGCGCAAATGAGTTGAAGAATAAGAAGATCGTAAGGACGACGAAGTAGACAAATGTAGGCGCTTTATTCTCACCAACTCCACCGATAGCAAAGACATAGAAGGCAAGTGCGATCCAAGGAACGATTCCCGTAATACATCCGAAGATAAACGGAATCCATCCGCCATTACCTGGCTCTTCATATTTCTCCTGAAGCCAACCGAAGAGAATCATTGATGCATTAACGCCAAAAATTGCAATCAGGGCGGTGATATCTGAAATACCAGTGACTTGTGCAATCAAAACGATCATCACTGAAGAGCTAATTGAGTACTCAACCCAACGGAAGAAGTTGCGATGAGCAGCAAGGCCTGCAATGTAGCGTGGGAAGAATTTAGGGCTTACGACAATGAAGTGGGCAAGTGATGAAAGCCCTAAGAATATTGCAACTCCAATACCGAGTGGTGCGTTGTAGAGAACAACGAGATCGCCATAAGTAGTTCCTGGAGGGCCAGACATGTATCGAGCGGTAATCGGCAATGTGAAATCTGATGAAAGGGCAAGGACTGCTGCCATCTGCGCAAAGTGCAGAATTCCTGCAATGATATTGATGCGACGTAAACTGCTTGAAGTGATCTCTTTGGCCATACCTTTAGGATATTACTGAAAACCTTACAGAACGGGTAAATATCGATCGAGTTCGTAGGCACTTACCTGTCGGCGGTAGTCCTGCCATTCGGCGCGCTTGTTTCTAAGTACGAATTCAAAGACATGCTCACCTAAGGTCTGACGGATTAATTCACTTCTCTCCATCGCCACGATCGCCTCGTTAAGGTTTGCTGGCAGTGGTGCGGCGTTGGGTGTTGCCTCTAAAACATATCCTTCTTCAATTCCCTTAAGGCCGGCAGCTAACATCACTGAATATGCCAAGTAAGGGTTACATGCTGAATCAGGAGAACGGAATTCGATACGAGTTGAGTTCTCTTTATTTGGCTTGTACATAGGGATTCGAACTAGCGCACCACGATCACTCTGGCCCCAGTTTATGAGGGATGGCGCTTCTCCCCCACCTTGCAGACGCTTGTAAGAGTTAACCCATTGATTGGTAATGGCTGTCATTTCAGCAGCATGCTTCAAAATACCCGCGATAAATGAGCGGCCAATCTTTGAGAGATGGAATTCAGCGCTGGCATCATAGAAAGCGTTGTTCTCGCCCTCAAAGAGTGAGACGTGTGTATGCATTCCGCTACCGGGGTGATCTGTAAATGGCTTGGGCATAAATGAGGCATAGAAGCCCTGCTCGAGTGCAACCTCTTTAATGACATGTCTAAATGTCATGATGTTATCTGCAGTGCTCAAAGCATCGGCATAGCGCAGGTCAATTTCTTGCTGACCAGGTGCACCCTCATGGTGGCTAAATTCAACTGAGATTCCCATCGCTTCAAGCAAAGTAATTGCCTGACGTCTAAAGTCATGTCCAACAACAGCTGGCGTGTGATCGAAGTACCCACCCTGATCAACCGGTACCGGTGCGACACCTTTTTCGGGTTGTGATTTAAAGAGGAAAAATTCAATCTCGGGGTGGGTGTAACAGGTGTAACCCAGCTTCGCTGCTTTATCCAATGTGCGACGGAGAACATTGCGCGGATCAGAAGGCGAGGCCGATCCATCCGGCATGGTGATATCGCAGAACATACGCGCTGCCCCTGGCGCTTCAGTGCGCCATGGAAGAATTGAAAATGTTGCAGGATCTGGTTTTGCCAACATATCTGATTCAGTAATGCGCGCAAAGCCTTCGATCGCCGATCCGTCAAAACCAATGCCTTCATCGAATGCATTCTCAAGTTCGGCTGGAGCAATCGCTACAGACTTGAGAGTTCCCAAAACGTCGCTAAACCATAGACGGATAAAGCGAATATTGCGCTCTTCGATGGTGCGAAGAACGAACTCTTGCTGCTTACTGATCTGATCGGACATAGGGGCAATACTGCCAAGTGATAGTTACGGCAGTGTTACAAAAGTGGCCTTACTTGCCCTCACGCCAGTGTGTGGTCATCGGCAAGCGGCGATCTTTTCCAAAGGCGCGGGATGAGACTTTGGTGCCAGGTGGGTATTGGCGCCGCTTATATTCGGCTGCGTCAACTAGACCAATTACGCGGGCAACAAGTGCACTATCAAAACCTGCCGCTACAAGTTCGTCGTATCCACGATCGTTATCGACATACTCTGTAAGTACCTGATCAAGAAGTGTGTAATCAGGAAGTGAGTCTGAGTCTTTCTGATTAGGACGAAGTTCAGCACTTGGTTCTTTCTCAATAGAGTTCACTGGAATCGGTGCAACCTCGCCAAGCTCTAGTGCGCGAGCATTGCGCCAACGAGCAAGGGCCCAAACATCGGTCTTATAAATATCTTTGATCGGAGCAAAGCCTCCAACAGCATCTCCATATAACGTGGAGTAGCCGACCGCCAACTCTGATTTGTTACCCGTGGCTAAAACTAGATGACCTTCTTGGTTAGAAATTCCCATAAGCGTTGTGCCACGAACTCGCGCCTGTACATTCTCTTCTGCTAATCCTTTGAGAGTGACGTTGCTCGTAAAGGCATCGACCATTGGGGCAATGGGGATGATACGAAAGTGCATCCCAGTGTTGTCGGCCATCGCTTGAGCATCTGCAACAGAGTGATCGGATGAATATTTGCTTGGGAGCGCCACACCATTCACACGCTTGGCTCCTAGGGCATCGACTGCGATGGCCGCAACTAGCGCTGAATCGATGCCTCCGGAGAGTCCCAAGACAACACTTCTAAATCCATTTTTCTCAACATAATCGCGTAAACCTAATACCAGCACCTTCCACATCTGTTCTTCGATGCTGGTGCGTTCGGCAATCGCAGTTATAACCGGTGAACTTTGCTCAATCGCATTTTCGCTAAGGACAATATCCGGTGAACTCGTCTGACCGGCAAGATCAAGATCGGCAATCATTAACCCTTCATCACAATGTGGGGTGCGCGCAATGAGCTGGCCATCACCATCGACTACCAACGAATCGCCATCGAAGACCAGATCATCTTGGCCGCCGACCATATTGACGTAGATAAAAGGTGCGCCCATTCGCTTGGCCTCTCTGCTGACAAGTGAGAGGCGGACATCATCTTTATTGCGCTCATAGGGAGAACCATTGGGAACAACTACAAGCCCAGGGGTGCGAGCGGCAAGCTCCTTTAGAACCCCATCTTCGTGCCAGATGTCCTGACAGATAAGCACACCGACATCAACCCCATGAATTCGAACCACAAGAGTGGAGTCGCCAGCTACGAAATTCCGATACTCATCAAAGACGCCAAAGTTAGGTAGATGGGTCTTGATATAGCGAGCGCGTACTTGTCCACGATGAATTACCGCTGCCACATTCTGTGGGCCACCAGAAGGTGCTTGATCTAAATAACCAACTACTGCAACCACTTCACCATGGCCTTGATCTGCTATGGCTTGTGCCAAATCATCTATGGCCGCTTTACTGGCTGCACGAAATGAGGGACGCAGAGCCAAATCCTCAATTGGATATCCAGTCAAAACCATTTCAGGAAAGACAATGAGGTGAACACCTTCACCGGAGGCAACAGCAACTGCGCGCGCAATCTCTGCGCTATTGCCAGCTAAATCACCCACAGTGGGATTGAGTGCAGCCATGGCTATGCGCAGGCGATGACTGGCTGCCGACTTCATAACCTAAGCCTACTTGTACTACCCTTTTCTATGTACCCGGGGACTTGCGCCGTAAGCCTCGAGGTGAGGAGAAGCCATTATGTCTACATCCCTGTACGGGGGCTCGCGCCATCGCAGAGTCACAATTCTAGATTTGAAGAATGCAAAAGCTGCTGGCGAAAAGTGGGCGATGCTCACCTCTTACGAACAGATGACCGCGGCAATTTTTGATGAGGCGCAGATTCCAGTTCTTCTTGTCGGTGATTCAGCCGGTAGTAATTTTCTCGGTGAAGAGAACACCATCCCAGTCACCGTCGATGAAATGCTTCCACTGGTAAGAGCTGTTGTTCGTGGCTCCAGTCGGGCCATGGTTGTAGCCGATCTGCCTTTTGGAAGTTATGAAATTTCACCAGAGCAGGCTTTGGAAACTTCCGTCCGATTCTTTAAGGAAGCCGGTGCCATGGCAGTGAAGTTAGAGGGTGCTCATGTGGCTACCGTTGAAAAACTTACCTCTAGCGGAATTCCGGTTATGGGACATGTGGGCCTTACTCCACAATCTCTTCATCAATTGGGGGGCTATCGAGTCCAAGGGCGCAGCGACGGTGATGCAATTCTTGAGGCCGCCCTTGCGCTAGAAAAGGCCGGAGCCTTTGCGATTGTCTTAGAACTTGTTCCAGCCGAACTAGCTGCCCGCATTACTCAAGCTCTTGCGATCCCAACAATTGGAATCGGAGCAGGCGTTGCTTGCGATGCACAGGTCCTTGTTTGGACTGACATGGTCGGGCTGACAAAAAATGCGCCGAAATTGGCCAAGGCTTATCGCAATCTTCGAGCCGAAATTCTTGAAGCAGCCACAGAATTTGCTGATGAGGTGCGCGCTGGAACTTTCCCCTCTGAAGATCAGACTTTCCATTAGTCCTCTTCGGGGCCTTCCACGATTAAGATCTCCAAATGAAGAAAGTGGCGATCGATCTCACGCCGATTCG
>JBEANF010000027.1:0-3332 GCA_041165585.1 Actinomycetota bacterium
ATATTTGACTGGTCATATTCGGTTTATCCCCGCATAAATAGGTGACCATTACACGGTAAATGTTCTGACGGTCTACATGAGATGGTCAGATGAACCGAGGTGGCTTTGATGCACGATATCCGCACCTTTATAGATTGGCTGAGCTATCACCCAACCAGTGATGAGATCTCCCGTGCCCTGGTCATGGAGTACATGGCTCCACTCGGTGCGTGCTGTGCCCGAATCGGGCGATTGCATCCAGATGATTCGCTCGAGTTTTTAGGTGAGTACGGATTTGATGCTGGAAAAGCAAAGCAAACATTTCCAAGCCAGGTGTGGCGATCATGGGATAACGATGCAGCGCTCATTGCACTCGGCAAAAACGCAGAGCCATGGAATCCTGATAAGACACTCTTAATGATTCAACTCCGCGAGAGGGGCGCAGTTCATGGCTATCTCGTTCTTCGCTTTGAGAAAAGTATAGAAAATACAGAACATGTCGAAGAAGTTGCTCGCCATTACGCCGTTGCACTTGGTCTCTATCTCTCTCTCCTACATGAGCCCGGATCAAAAAACACTCGCACAATTGTCGAGCGCGGAGATACCGGATCTGATCAACTCACACCTCGCCAGATTTCAATTTTGCGTGGCATGGTAGAGGGTAAGACAAATCATGAACTTGCCAATGAACTCGGATTTAGCGTAAGCACTATTCGTCACGAGACAATGCGTATCTACCAGGCGCTTTCAGTCAGTGATCGTAAAGAAGCTGCAAAGAAAGCGTTGGCTTTAGCCCTCATCTAAAACTTGCTGTGCGATGATCTGCCAGTGAGTAAAGGTAAATCTGCATCCTGGCTCGGGCTTTATATCGCTCTAGGCATTGTCTGGGGATGCTCTTTTATCTTTATCAAATTAGGTCTTGAATTCTTAACTCCATTTGGCGTCGCATTCGGAAGGTGCGCACTAGGGGCACTGGCCTTATTGATTTATCTCAAATTTAAAAAGCTTTCTCTAGTACGCGATCGCGCCATGATTGGCCATCTTTGGGTAGTTGCCTTGCTGCTTAATGTGATTCCGGGAATCTTCTTTGCCTGGGCCGAGACAGAAGTAACTTCAATTTTGGCCGGAATTATCAATGCGGTAACCCCTCTCATGACACTGATTGCAATCATTCTCGTTACTCGTAATGAGAGGCCGACAGCGCCACAAGTAATTGGCCTGCTCCTTGGTTTTATCGGAGTGCTCACAGTTTTAGGAGCTTGGCAGGGACTTGGCGATAATCCACTCTGGGCAGTTCTTGTATTACTTGCCGCTGTCACGTGTTATGGATTTTCATTTCCTTATAGCCGGAGATTCATTCTGCCGGCACAACTTGCTCCAGAAGTCATGGCAGCAACGCAGGTCTTGCTCGGAGCGCTCACTCTGCTGCCACTCTTTCTCATTAATGGAATCGCTAAAGACGAATATCGTCCCGGACCAGTGCTTGCCATGATCGCACTTGGTGTATTCGGTAGCGGATTTGCTTACATTTGGAATTTTACAATTATGCGCGCAGCAGGAAGTGCAATTGCCAGCAGCGTAACATATGTAACACCTGTGGTTGCAGTAATCGTGGGGTTGATCTTCTTGCAGGAAAAACTACATTGGTATGAACCTGTTGGTGCATGTGTTGTCTTACTTGGTGCTGCTATAGCGCAGGGGGAGAATCCCCTTAAAGAAAAGTAGCTAGAGCGAGAAGCCAACTGGTAATTCAAGACGATGTTTTGCCAAGAGCGCTTCGTCTTTCAAGATCACTTCTGTGGTGTTATCGGCAACAATGACACCGCCACTTAAAATGACAGAGCGTTCACATAACTCAAATGCATAAGGCAGATCGTGAGTAACCATTACGATTGTCACATCAAGTGAGCGCAAAATTTCAGCCAACTCTCGCCGACCCGCAGGATCAAGATTTGATGAAGGTTCGTCAAGAACCAATATCTCAGGCTTCATCGCAAGCACCGTTGCAACTGCAACGCGACGACGTTGGCCGAAGGAGAGATGATGCGGAGGGCGTTCCTTAAATTCGCTCATATGCACCAGTTCCAGCGCTTCATCAACTGCGCGATCGAGCTCAGGCCCGCGTAGCCCTAAGTTATAAGGGCCAAAGGCCACATCTTCACCCACGGTAGGCATAAAAAGCTGATCATCTGGATCTTGGAAAACTACTCCAACTTTTCCGCGAATTCGGCGAAGTAAATCTTTATTAGTTGTATCGATAATTTCACCAGCGACGCTGACTTTTCCGTGTTCTGCTGGATGGATGCCATTCATATGCATCACAAGAGTTGTCTTACCTGCACCGTTGGGTCCAAGAAGTGCAACACGTTCGCCGCGCTCGATTCGTAGATTTACACCAAAGAGTGCTTGATTGCCATCAGGATAGGCAAATGCAAGTTCTTCAATAAGTAGGCTGGGATGGTCTGTCATGAGTTATCCGATCACTGTTGTTACGAGAAGAATTGATGCTGCAAATATGGGGAGAGATAATCCCTGTAACCAGGTGCCAAGAGATGCGCCTTCGCGTTGATCATGGGGGAGAACTCCAGAATATCCACGAGAGAGCATCGCAAGGTGGACACGCTCCCCGCGCTCATAAGAACGGATGAATAGAGCAGAAGCGGCAGTTGCTAAGACTTTCCAATCCTTTATGCCTGTTGCAATAAATCCACGTGATTCACGTGCAACTTTCATTCGCTCCATCTCATCGTTGATGACGTTGACATAGCGCAACATAAATGCGGCGATCTGGACCATCAATCGTGGCAAATGCAGTTTCTCCAAGCCGCGCAGTAATTCGCGAGCGGTTGTGGAAGTCGAAAGAACAACTGCGCTCAGGACACCAAGCGTTCCTTTTACAACGATACCGGCTGCGGCAAGCAAACTCTCGCGATAGAGATTGAAAGGGCCCAGTGCAAAGCGTTCTCCTGCACCAAAGAAAGGCATGAGAATTGCAAAGAAGATAAATGGAATTTCAATCAATGCGCGAGTAAGCAAAGTCAAAGTTGGAATTTTGGCTACTAGTGAGACAGTAAAAATTGCGGTGAAGTAGGCGATAAATGCTGGCCAGCGAGTAATTGGCGTAGCTACTGAGACCACAATGAAGGCCAAAACAGCCATTATTTTCACGTGTGCAGGTAGGCGGTGGACTATGGAATGGCGGTGGATGTAGAGGCGCTCACCCACATCATGTCCATGATGGTGCTGGTGCTCTACCTCTGTACTTATGACTTGTCCTTTTTAAAACGACGCAGCGCATAGAACAATCCAAATGAAATTGCTGCAGTGGATGCAACTCCGATAACTCCGGCTAA